>CAYMJV010000425.1:0-1509 GCA_964390545.1 uncultured Syntrophaceae bacterium | reverse complement strand
GAATGGGGATATGCCTTCAAGATTTTGACAGACACTAATTTGCCTGCCAGATTCATATCGCCCGGGAAATTGACGATCTTATTCGACCGGGTTCTTCCGGTCACATCCTGATCGCTCTGCTTGCTCAGGCCCTCAACCAAAACCTCCTCCACCTGCCCTTCTAAGGCTTGATTCTTCTCAAGGGTGATTTCTCTTTGAATCTTCTGGAGGATGGAGAGTCGATCCTGTTTTACTTCCTCTTCAACCTGATTCTGCAGTTGGGCGGCTCGGGTTCCTTTTCTCGGTGAGTATTTGAAAGAAAAAAGGTCATCAAACTGAACCTTTTCCACCAGGTCTAGGGTTTCTCTAAAATCCTCCTCTCCCTCACCTGGAAACCCAACGATGACATCTGCCGTGATGGCTATGGATGGGCATACTTCCTTCAGGCGTTCGATCCTCTCAAGATAGGACTCCCTGGTATAACCCCGATGCATGGCTTTCAAGATCCTATCTGATCCCGACTGAAAGGGGAGGTGAATATGTTCGCAGAGTTTCTCCAACTTTGAAAAGTCCTGGATCAAGGCATCTGAAAGATCCGCTGGATGGGAAGTAGTGAACCGGATTCGTTCGATCCCTTCTATCTCATTGATTTGGTCAAGGAGACTTGAGAAGTCCACCTCCCCTTCCAACCCCTTTCCATAGCCATTGACATTCTGGCCGAGGAGAAAAACCT
This sequence comes from uncultured Syntrophaceae bacterium, assembly GCA_964390545.1. Classification (GTDB taxonomy): domain Bacteria; phylum Desulfobacterota; class BSN033; order BSN033; family UBA1163; genus CAYMJV01. The sequence goes on along the minus strand of CAYMJV010000425.1, from coordinate 797 downwards.
CTTTCACTCCCATCTCGGCCAGATGCCTTATTTCCTCAAGAATCTCCCAACTGGGGCGGCTCCTCTCCCTTCCCCTCACATAGGGGACGACGCAAAAGGAACAGAAGTGGTCACACCCCTGCATGATCGTCACATAAGACTTCACCTTAGCTAAAGGCTTCTCTGGCAGGGGGGTTTTGAGGTATTCCCCGCTTCGATCGAAGCGGGTTTCGCACACCCGCTGCCCCGAGACTTCTATTCGCTCCAGCAACTGAGCAAGCATTGGAATGGCATGGGTTCCGATCACCAGATCGAGATAGGGCACTCGGTCCAGCATGCGTTCTCCCTCCTGCTGCGCCACACATCCAGCCACTCCAATCACCATCCCCTTTCTCTCCTTCAACTTCCTAAATCTTCCCAGAGCGCTGTAGACCTTATGTTCAGGTTTTTCCCTGACGCTGCAGGTGTTAATCAGGATAAGATCGGCCTGATTCGGTTCTTTCGTTTCGGTGTAATGGAAACCCTCCAGGAGCCGGAGCATCCGCTCTGAGTCGTGCTCATTCATCTGGCAACCATAGGTCTCGATGTAGACACGTTTTTCCATGGACATCCGGAATGAATCAGGGCTAAAGCCCTGAGTTACATCACCCATCCTCGCAGGTAACTCAAGCCTTTAGGCTTGAATCAGTCAAGCGGGTAGGGGCGACTTTAGTCGCATAAGGGAGAGGCTAAATTCCAATCATCAATTTTCAAAATCAAAAAGCTCAAATCCCCCCACACCCCCCTTTTCTAAAGGGGGGACAGGGGGGATTACAAAT
>CAYMJV010000424.1:0-1511 GCA_964390545.1 uncultured Syntrophaceae bacterium | reverse complement strand
GGTGCAGATCCGGATAACCTCGATCCGGCCAATGCCGAGAGTAACCCTTCCGAGGCCGTGAACCGGATGATGTATGAGAACCTCGCTCGATTTGATGAGAAATTGAAGATCGTTCCGGGACTGGCCACGAAATGGGAACAGTCAAAGAATGGTTTGACGTGGACCTTCTTTCTCAGGAAAGGGGTTAAGTTCCATGACGGAACACCATTCAATGCAGAGGCAGTCAAAGTTTTTATTGAGAGGATGATTGGACCGGAGAAACCCTCTCGGGCTCTTCTTTATGCCCCCTTTGTTCAATCCGCAGAGGCGGTAGATGATTACACAGTGAAGATTCACATGAAAGCGCCTTTTGCTTTTTTTCTGAACAATGTCGCCCATAGTGCCTCAGGCATTATCAGCCCCACTGCATTGAAGACCTACGGGAAGGATATATCACGGAGGGCTGTTGGAACAGGTCCATTCAAATTTGTGGAGTGGGTTCATGGTGACCACCTGACTATGGTCAGAAACGATGAGTACTGGGGTGGAAAACCTTACCTCGACCAGATCATTGTCAAGACGGTCAAGGAGGACAGCGCCCGGGTGATGATGCTTCAGTCAGGAGATGCACAACTGATCGTCCGGATCCCTTCGGAAGACATTCCCCGTCTTGGGAAAGATTCCAATATCAAGCTTGATTCTACAGAGACACTGCGGGCATTGTTTCTTGGGATCAACTGCGCCAAAAAGCCCTACTCTGATGTTCGGGTGCGACAGGCTTTGAGTTGCGCGATCGACAAAGAGGCGATTGTCAAAAACATTTACCAGGGAAGAGCCCTCGTGGCAGAAGGGATCATTGCACCTTTGACGACGGGTTATGTCGCGCTCAAAGGGAATCCCTACAATCCTGAAAAGGCAAAAAAACTTCTTGCCGAAGCCGGTTATCCAAATGGGTTCAAAGCAAAACTATGGAGTCCTCAGGGCCGTTATCCCAAGGACTTTGAGATGACCCAGGCAATCCAGGAACAATTGAAAAAGGCTGGCGTGGACTGCACTCTCGATACCATGGAGTGGGCAGCCTATTTGGCAGCGACCCGTAAGCCGCCCGAACAGGCGGAGGATGAAATTTTTCTTCTCGGATGGGCACCCTCGACTGCTGAAGCTCGCTATACGCTGGCCGCTCTCTTTACGACTGAACAGTGGGTTCCAAACGGGAATAATCGATTCTTCTTTTCCAGTAAGGAATATGATGAAGCCATAGATAAATTGGGCAGGGCCACCACCAAGGCCGAAAGGGATAAGTATCTGAAGTTCACACAAGAAATGATTGTGAGAGAGGTCCCGGTCATTCCTATTTTGGTAACCAAAGAGACAATTGGCTATAGTAAGAAGCTTCACGGAGTGATCAATTCGCCTCTGGAGCTTACTTATTTTGATCAACGGACCTATCTGGAGAAATGATGAGTTCCCTTTGATGAACGTGGCTTAACTGGAGGGCGACTGAAATTTAGTCGCCCTTTCATTTATTTTTC
>CAYMJV010000423.1:0-1525 GCA_964390545.1 uncultured Syntrophaceae bacterium | reverse complement strand
TATCAGGGATGGCACTTCAGGATTGCAAAGAACAAAGACGTGATTGAGAAAATGGCAAATGCCGTTCAATCTGCTGCTGATAAGATTGCAGCCTGGCCAGAAGCAGCGCAGTGGCAGGAGGATGTAAAGCGTTATCAAAAGAACGCTTCCTTTTTTAGAAATGCTCCGGTTTGTATCGCTGTGTTTACGAGTGAGTACCAGAGTGCAATGGACAAGGCATTGTTGACCCGGGAGTCCTTTGATCCGGAGGCAAGGAAGATTCTGGTCTTTCGAAGATCAGCACCTACAGGCATTCAGAGTACGGCCGCGGCTGTGACCACCATGCTCCTTGCATTTCATCAGATGGGTTTAAGCGCCGTCTGGATGGCAGGGCCGCTCATTGCCAAAAAGGAGATCGAGACCCTATTGAAGGTGCCGGCGAATCTATCCCTCGTCTGCCTCGTACCAGTAGGTTATCCTGATGAATCTCCTCAAAGGCCTAGAAAGCCTGTGGAAGAGGTTTTAGAGTTTATTTACTGATGGGAATCCCCTCCTGCATGAACAGGATTGAGCTTTGTAAGAAACCAGGAAATTCTTACCCTTTGCTCTATGCTCTGTGCCCTATGCTGGTACTGTCGTCCTTCCCTCGGATGATATCTAAGAAAATCTGAATCTGTTTTTCTACCTGTTTTGGGGCATAACTTCGCGAATCGGTGTGATCGGCCTCGATCATCAGCCCCGGTTTTCCCGTGGCCTTGGTTACTTCCCGCTTCATATCCGCCTGACCCAGGGAATACGATTTACAGCTCCGGTTGGAATGCATAATAAATCCATGAGCCCCATAGCTTTCAATCAAGTTCGTCATTTTCCTGATCTTATATTGCAGACCTTGATTCAGATGGATAGTCGCATAGGCTTTTGCAAGGCCGTTCAGAGAATCGTTCAGATCGATCTGATCCAGTGCCCAAGCTGAGGTGTAAGTATCAGCCACGAGTACGGCTCCTTGAGATGAGAGGATTTTAGAAAGATTGCGAATATCATACCAGATAGGGATGTTGTCCCAGATCAACCGGATCTCCTCACGAGCGAAGGCTCCAACTCCCTTCTTCACTCTTGCCTCAATTTCTTTTTTCAATTTCCGGTAATACCAGACTGCCCAGCGGGTTCCTCTCAATGTAACGATGGGAGCCATATGGATAAAAGCATCGAAAGCCGTGAGAGGGGCAGGGCGTTCTCGAGTAAGATCGAGGATTTCTTTCCAAAGTTTAATCGCTCCAAAGGAAAGGAGGCCGACCTTCTGAAATTTGTCCTCTGAGAAAGGACGGTTGAGCTGATGCTCAAGAAAGGTGACATAATCTTTCATCTGGTTTTGAACGTACTTCAACGTATGGTCTTGGATCTCATCGTGGACAAAAGGGGTGTCGAAGAAGAAGATGGGGACCTTGAGGGCACGAGCCTGAACTTCATACCATTTGATCACCGTCCCGCAGATATTGTTGCCGCAAACCAGAAAATCGGGTTTGGGGAGTTTTCCCAGAGGGCCTTT
>CAYMJV010000422.1:0-1555 GCA_964390545.1 uncultured Syntrophaceae bacterium | reverse complement strand
TCCTTCTTCCTCTTGTGGTCACACATAAATACAAATTCATCCAAAAAACGGGATGTGTGTCCCCATTTTTCTATCTAATTCAATTGGGGGCGAGGGTGACGACCTGCTCCTTTGAGTCGATCGTCACGTTGAAATTGGCTAAGAAGTCTCGGCCCAGCAAGCCATCGGCTCCTTTTAGATCTGCATCATGCGCAATGATAAGTAGCGGGCCAACCTTAGCTTCCTCGATCTCCACTGAATTGACCCACACTGCCTCCGCATAGCTCTCTCCGGTTACTCCCCTTACCACTCCACGAAGTGAATTCTCAAAAGAAATGCCAAGCCGCGATAGGGCAGAGGGCGCCACCATTGTGCGATCAGCGCCGGTATCGAGAATCAACGTGATCGGCCCGCCGCCATTGATCTTGACACTCACCAGAACAGGGGACCCAGGCGTAAATGAAATTTTCGTGAGTCCTTTTGGCGAGGGCCTCGGTGTTATTTCCGGAGGCACGGGAGGAGATGTGGGTAGAGAAAGTGGGATGGCCTTCGAACGGTAATGCTCAGGAATGCTCTCAAGCCTCGTAGTGTAGTGCTGGGTGCCCTGGTCATCCATCCAATAATAGATATCTCCCAAAGCCAGCCCAGGAAGGAGTATGAAGATCAGAATGAACGCTATGGTCCAGGGTCGCATAACAGCATCATTCTAAACCCATTCGCCCCAACAATCCACTAATTCATTGATACACAGAATAAAAGGGGGCGATGAGTGATCAACTCATCGCCCTGCGTTGCGAACCCAAAGCACTTGAGAGAAAGGAAATCTCACTTTCCCTTATATTTGGTAATGAGTTTGGCTAATGCTTCACCGTTTCGATCCATGGCATAATCCACTGTATCATTACCACCCGTTGCACCGGTTCTCAGATCGGTCTCGTGGATGACCTTACCACTTGCCTTGTCAATGAACTGGTAGTGAGCAGCAAAAGCGGCTGTGCCGGTAAACTCTCCCCCTGGAATAAACGAGCGGCCTATTCGTCTCCCTACAGATTCTCTCGTATATTCCTTGACCTCTCCCTTGATGATGAGGACCTTTTTCCCGGCAGGGACCTCCTTACTTTTACTCCCTTCCTTGACCACCATATCAAAAAGCTTGTATTTCTCGGAATAACGGTTGAGCTGATAGACCGCCTTTTCAGCCATCTGCAAACCTGAAGACTCGGGAGCCGGAGAACCTGTCGGGACATTTAGATTCTCGACAATCACGGCATCATAATCCTTGAAGAGGACTTCCGCACTTCTGCCCGTATTCATCATTCCCAAGACAAACGCGATTACAGTAAATGTTAAGAAGTACCATTTCATCTTCATCCTATGTCCTCCTTTAATGATGATATTTTTGTCAAATTATAAAACCGTTACAGGATGGTAGTCAAATTTTTACAGTAAAAAATTACCCTTTCATGACGCAAGCATCACTTAGGAAACATGAAAAACAAAGATTGTCGCTGTTGTCGGGGTCGTATCAAACATATCGAACATTTTTAACAGAAGGCGAAACCGCAAAGACTCTGAT
>CAYMJV010000421.1:0-1562 GCA_964390545.1 uncultured Syntrophaceae bacterium | reverse complement strand
AGAATGCGGATCTTTTGGATTATGGGAAATCGCCGCTTGGATAAAATCGAACGTTTTCATACCCCTGGCACGTTTGAATCCGAACGGCTAAAGGTTGCCGCTCTAAATCTTTTCCACCCGACCGCCTCTCCCCCTTTTCCGGAAAATCGGCTTTTTCAAATTGCGACACAGTCTCGGCGAGGAGATCCTTCCTCACTCAACCTTGGCATAGGCGTGACTGAGGACGACCCCACGGTCAGTGCGGGATTGGATCAGGTAACGGCCCCCTTTTTCCATCCATCCCTCTGTCACGAGGGAATCACCGGGATAGACCACGCCAGACAATCGGGCTTTGAACTCCTTAAATCGTCCCACATCTCCATCACAGGTCTTGTATAAAATGGCCCTCACTGCGTGGCCATAAGTACAAAGGCCGTGGAGGATAGGACGGGGAAAACCACCCATTTTGGCAAAATCAGGGTCGACGTGAAGAGGGTTGATGTCGCCGCTGAGGCGATAGAGGATTGCTTGGTTTTCGGGAATCGAATACGAGACTGTGAAATCCGGCTGGGTCCTTTTTGGAGGTTTAAGTGCTTCGGTCTTGGGCCCGGGGTCACCACCAAAGCCTCCTTCGCCCACATAGAAAATGCCGCTCTCGGTTTCGGCCAGAGGATCACCCCCCTCTGTCATCACCTTCATCCGACAGACAATGAGCGCTCCTTTGACCTTGTCATAGATATTTGTAATCTCTCCTTCGACAAGGGTCTTCCCTTCAGGTGGAATCGGGCGATAGAGCTTGATGGCCTGTTCCCCGTGAATGAATCTGGATAAGTCCACCTTCATATCTTCAAAGAGTTCAAGAAATAAACCAATGCCCATCACAATGCTATAGCTGGGAAATACCTTTAAACCGCCTTTGACGTTCTCGTAGATAAATGGGAATTCCTCTGCCCGCGCGCCGATACCCAGGGCATACAGGACCACATCCTTCCATGTGTACTCAAAGGAAATCGGACCGTACTTCTTACCAACCAGACGGAAATCAATCATGCATGCTTCCTCTGTCTTAACTCCTGTTGCCCCTTCCAAATCTCCGCCCAAAGGAACAGGCGGTCTTATCGTTCAAGGATTATCCCGAAGATGGGCAAAATGGCAAGATCATGTAAAAGGGCTTTGTCAAGGCATTGACGCCCAGAGGCAGACCCACTAAAGTCCCAAATATGTTTTACGTAGAACCTCGTCTTGAAGCAATTGCTCGCCGGTTCCTTCAGCGATAATTTTTCCAGAGGAGAGGACATAGTTGCGGGAGGTCATCTTGAAGACCGTGCTCACATCCTGTTCAACGAGCAGGACAGTGATCCCTAACTTGAGGATCTCTGCGATCTTCTGAAAGACCTCTGCTCGCAAGATGGGGGCAAGGCCCGTCGAGGGCTCATCAATGCACAACAGTTTGGGTTTGGACATCAATGCCCTGCCAATGGCGAGCATCTGCTGCTCCCCGCCGGAGAGTGTCCCGGAGATCTGACTTGATCGATCCCGTAGCACGGGAAACAGTTGATAAGCCATAACCAAGTGATTCTGGA
>CAYMJV010000420.1:0-1565 GCA_964390545.1 uncultured Syntrophaceae bacterium | reverse complement strand
GATGAAAATAAGGGAAAAAGATTTATCATTAAAATATCAATTTATTAATTGGGGTGCTTTTTTCCAATTACTCAATCTCGAGTAACTAGCCTCGTCTTCGTCGAACGATGAAATGTTTTCGGCTCCACCCTGTAGATTGTTGGTTGGAATATGCCTATTTTATGAGAATGGGTCAAACCGAAACTTTCCGGAGGGAATAATTAAGAAGGGGTGCTAACCTTTGAAGTTGACGATGACTGATAGAAAGCAAGCAGAAAGAAGCCTCGGATGAACCAAGGTAGAGCCGTTCTTGCCCCTGCCTTAATGTGAGAAATGTATCTGCTTCAGGATGTTGTGTCCTCCAACTTCTCGCAAGTTCGTTTCAAACTTGCTTTACCAGTCAATCTCCGGCCCAAACCGTTTTCCCCCTCCAGGAAAAGCGTATCGTTATCGGTTTCCATTCTTATAATGTATATCTTTCCGGTTGTCTTATCTTTGACCCTGTCCCCTATCTTCATGGCATTGTCTCCTTCCTTGACCTCCTGGGAGACTCTAACGGTTTTAGGCCAAAACTTATTCTCCGAAATCCTGAGCTATCCGTATTGCCTTTTTTTCCGGATCAGCGAGGTCTAGCTTAATGATTCTTCGGCAATGAGGACATTGTATAAACTCTTTGGCTTCAAGGCCAACCATGCTCAGTTTGAATTTTTTCTCACAATGCGGACATAAGGCGTCAAAATCGAACATAGGTTTCCTTTCTTTAAGATTTAGAAAAGAGGATGAGAATTTCTAACTTGGTTTATTATTTGACTTTATCCTTGACCTCGTCTTCTATGACAGACACAAATGCGGATTCAATGCTGTTTGGATTGACAAACATTGAATGGGTTCCGTCCTTTGTTCCCAGAATGATGAGTCTGGGGTCAACGCTTTTAACTGTAAACATTTTCCCACTTTCTATGTTTTTGAACATATCACCTGCTTTTATCATGGCATCTCCTCTCTTGGGAATCGTTAGGGTTCTGAACTCTTAACTTATTTTTTGCTTCCTTCGGCTCCGGCCGACGAGCCACCCATCTTACCCAAGTCTATAAAGGGAACAGCCCCTCCGGAGACCTGTGGCAGAATACCATTCCACTTCTCGATACCCTTGTACTGCACGAGGATCGGGCTGATCGACCGTGATAGCGCATCATTGGCTTTGGCCTGTCCCTGAGCCACCACCAGAATGGATTCAGCCTCTCCTTTTGCGGTGGCGACCTTTTGCTGAGCTTCAATCTCCCGTTGGGCTAAAACCTGCCTCTGAGTCTCCACCTGTTGCTGGGCCACTTGCTTGGCCTCGACGGCCCCTTCATATCCAGGAGAGAAGCGAATGTTGGCAAAGTAAATATCATCAACGATGATGTGATACCTCGACAGGTTATCTCCCAACTTTTTCATCGCCCTCTGCCGGATCTCCTCCCTCTTGGGAAGAATCTCCCCGATCGGATAGGTCGGCACAACCTCCTTGACAAAGTCATTGAAAGCCGGGTCGATCACCTTGTCGGCAAAATCGAGCCCCACTTTCTGGTAAAGGTCATTGACAT
>CAYMJV010000419.1:0-1579 GCA_964390545.1 uncultured Syntrophaceae bacterium | reverse complement strand
GGGGATCTGCGGGTCGGGGATTATCGATGCCGCTGCAGAATTATACCGGAACGGGATCCTTGACAAAAGCGGCCGTTTCAGGAATGAAACTAAATCTTCGCGATTGAGGGTCGTCGATGAAACGACCGAATTCGTGATCGCGTGGAAGAACGAGACATCCATCGGAAAAGACATCACCATCACACAAAAGGATGTAAGAAATATCCAACTGGCAAAGTCCGCTCTATACACCGGAGCAAAGATGATGATGCGGAGATTGGGGATCAAGAAGCTCGATAAAGTAATCCTGGCCGGGGCCTTCGGAAGCACGATCGATCCGGAAAAGGCGATGGTCTTGGGGATGTTTCCCGACTGTGATTTGAAAAATGTCTATGCCGTGGGGAATGCAGCGGGCGACGGGGCAAGATTGGCTCTTTTGAACCGAGAGAAGAGAGCAGAGGCCGACGAGATTGCACGAAAGGTGGAGTATATGGAACTGAGCATTGAAGCAGATTTCCAAAAGGAATTCATCGAAGCGATGCAAATCCCGCACATGGAAGATTCTTTTCCCCATCTCAAGGATATTGTAAGGAATGAGATTTTAAATCAGTAAGATAAAGGTTATATGATACCTTCGTCACACCTGAACCATAAAATCTAGGTTCTTCCCCTCCCCCTCGATGGGGGAGGGTCTGGGTGGGGGTGAAATGGGCATCTTTTTCCCCCTCCCCTCAATCCCCTCCCACCAGGGGAGGGGAGGTTATTTTGAGCAACCTCATGGGCAAGTATTTAATCATTGGATGTGGCCATTTTGGAAGCCGAGCAGCCAAACAACTCCTTAGAAAAAAATCACATCCGAAGATCCTCGCCGTTGACAAAAACCGTGAGGCGGTTAAAAAGCTTTCTCACCTCCCCGTTGAAACCTTTGTTGATGATGGATTGTCCTACTTAAATCAATTTCTCTCTGAAGGCCAGACAGTCAATTACCTCATCCCGTCTGTTCCTTTCCATCTTGCTTTCGAATTCATTCTTCTACGTTTGAAACCATTTGGGGCAAGAAAAGCAAAGGTCCCCTCCCTTTCCAGTCTCCCAAATCCTGAGATCGGTAAGGCAGGCGATCTCTATACCAGCCTTTCTGATTTCCTCTGTCCTGAGGATTGTCCAGAACCTTCCCGATATTGCACCGTGACAAGGAAAAAGCGAGAGAAACCTCTCTACGACATATTGAGAGAGTTGAAAGGACCCTTTGAATCAAGAGTCATCATCAGCCAGCCATTAGCCATAGGGGTGGGAGGATTTCAACCCAAGGAGTTATTGGCTCTATTGGAAGATGTTAAAAAACAGAAGAATTCCCATGATCTCTTCCTGATCAGCACCGCCAGCCGGTGCCACGCCGTCACCTCCGCCCTATCTTTCATCTAATTAAATAAGTCAAGATAACTTGACTTAGAATGAAGTCCACCCTTTTAAGTCAACTTAAGTTCCCTTATTTATAAACGGTTCCTCGACTACATTAGGACGAGCTTGTCTTCCCTCGTTTGGATAACGAAATATCGGAAGCCCCACCACCACCGCGGAATAAGGATTACCTATTTCACCT
>CAYMJV010000418.1:0-1580 GCA_964390545.1 uncultured Syntrophaceae bacterium | reverse complement strand
GGCTCAAGTGGACAAGAGTCCTTGTGAGCAACGCGATCTCGACCTGGGTGGATAGTGTGATCTTCATCACCCTTGCTTTCTATGGAACCATGCCCGTTTGGATCTTGATCAAAGGCCAATATGTGATCAAGATGGCCATCACCCTTCTGAGCCTTCCCCTGATTTATCTGGTGAAGAGTCGGAGGGAAAATAGCAGATGGCAGATGGCGAATAGCCAGTGAACATCCGAAATTCGAAATACGAAACTTATCGCTGATAGACTCAAGATTTCAAGAGTAAGCTTGGCAACGGGAAGATAAAGAAATGAAAAGGGAACATATCTTTTTCGCCATCACTCTCCTTCTCACCTCCCTATCCTTCTACCTCTTTTACCGCATCTTCTCTCCCTTCCTGGGACCCATCGTATGGGCCATCCTCCTCACGATCGTCTTCTACCCCCTCTTTCAGAAACTTCAACGTCTCCTAAAGAAGAAAAAAGGCCTCTCGGCAATGGTCATGACCCTGCTGGTGATTTTAGTGATTGTATTGCCTTCTACTCTTCTCATGATCTCCCTGGCCAATGAGGTGGTGGATACCTACCACAATCTGGAAGAGATGATCAAGACGGGTCGCCTTCAGGCTTATCTGGAGCAGATTCGGGAGATCGCCCCGATCAAGTGGACCTGGGCTAAATTAGGTCAATACATGGATCTCTCCCACGCGGATCCTTTTGAATTCTTGTTGAAGAACCTTCAACAGGTCAGCACCTTCCTCTTCAACCAGACTTCTATCATCTTCAAAGGACTCTCGACCTTTGTGATCGGGTTCTTCTTCGCCCTCCTCTCCCTCTACTATCTCTTCAAGGATGGCAATCGCCTGCTGGAAAGACTGAAGGCCATCGCCCCCATCCCTTCAAAAGAGAGGGAGCTCATCCTCCTTCGATTTAAAGACATGATTTATGCCACAATCTACGGAGGGATTGTCGTTGCGATTGTTCAGGGACTATTGGGTGGGCTGATCTTCTGGATCCTTGGCATCTCCTCCCCGATCCTCTGGGGAACAGCCATGGCTCTCCTCTCTTTCATCCCCATGGGTGGAACGGCACTCATCTGGGCGCCTGCTTCCCTTCTCTTCATCATTCAGGGGAATTTCTTAAAAGGGATCATCCTCCTTCTCTTTGGAGCTCTTGTCATCAGCATGGTGGACAATTTGCTCAGGCCAAAGCTGATCAGTTCAAAGACAAAGATCCATCCCCTGCTGCTTTTCTTCTCTGTTCTGGGAGGCATTCAGGCCTTTGGAATGATTGGGGTGGTGGCCGGTCCCTTGATCACAACCCTCTGTCTCACCCTCATCGAAATTTACGCAGAAGGAATCAACTGATTTCGGAATTCGGATTGCGGAATTTAAGAAAGCTTAAGTTGGAAGTTCCAAGTTCGGTTCCGTACTCCGCATTCTGCAATCCGCATTTCCTCCGCCGTTCACTTCCAGAGGCAACTTGAATTAATTCACCGTAAGGCCTAAAATGGATAAGAATGCCAAAGGGAACGAGCCGTTCAAAAAGAGTGAGCAAAAATATTTCTCGTCCTAAGGGAAAAGAGGAT
>CAYMJV010000417.1:0-1612 GCA_964390545.1 uncultured Syntrophaceae bacterium | reverse complement strand
TTGCCCAATATTTCACCATCAACCGATACCACTCCGATATCATGATCGATCGGGATTCTTCATTCGTCGTCAAGGAGACCATCGAGGTAACTTTTGATAGGCCTCGACATGGGATCTATCGTGAGCTCCCCTTCAAATACAGGGGGGAGCTTGGACATGTGACCGAAACGCCGACCCGAGTGCTCTCCGTGAAGGATGGTTCGGGGAAGGAATGGAAATATAAGGTAAGCAAGAAAGATCACATGATTCAGATCAGGATCGGGGATCCGAAGCGATTTGTGAAAGACCGTCAAACTTATGTGATCACCTATGAGGTCGAAAACGCCATCCTCTTCCTTGATGACCACGATGAGCTCTACTGGAATGTAACCGGGAGTGACTGGAAAGCCCTTATCGAAGAGGCTTCTGCGAATGCAAGCCTGGCCTTGAAAAGTTCAAGTAAGAACTTGTGGACGGCGTGCTATACGGGTCGCTATGGGTCAAAGGAATCTCAATGCGGCTCCGGCACCTATGAGAACGGCGCTAAGTTTTCAACGACGAGGAAACTGAACATTGGCGAAGGGTTCACCATTGCCTTTGGATGGGATAAAGGGCTCGTTTCCCCTCCCTCCTCATGGAAGAAATTATTGTGGGCCATCAACCTCAGGGAGAACTGGGTCTTTCTATTTCCTCCTCTTGCACTCATCTATATGATCTTCCACTGGAGAAGGAGAGGAAGAGACCCAAAGGTCAGAGAGTCTCTCACGGTGATGTATGAACCTCCAAAATTTAACAATCAATCGCTCAGCCCCGGGGAGGTAGGCGCTCTTATTGATGAAAGGCTCGATCCGAGGGATATCACTTCAACGATTCTCGGGCTTGCGGTCAAGGGGTATGTCAAAATCGAAGAACAGAAAGAAGAGGGGTTAATCTTCGATAAGAAAGATTACTATATCAAAAAGGTAAAGGAGCCGGATGCCGCTCTCAGCGCCTTTGAGAAAGAACTGATGAGGAGCCTGGTTCCTGGAGCTCTACCAGGGACACTCGTGTCGAGTCTGAAAAATCGATTCTATACAAACCTGGATTTCTTAAGGAAGACCCTCTTTGGAGAATTAATTAAGAAGAAGTATTTTCTGAGCAGTCCGGAGAAGGTGAGAAATCTTTATGGAGGCATAGGATTTTTCATCATGGTCTTCGGAAGTTTTGCATTGCTCTTCCTATTCTCTGAGTCTCCGGCAAAATCCATCATTGCGGCGGTGTTAACGGGTTTGCCTGTGATTCTTTTTGCAAGGGTTATGCCCGCGAAGACCAACGCCGGAGCTTCTGCCTACATGGATATTCTGGGATTTCAGGAATTCTTGAATCGTGCCGAGAAAGACAGGCTTCAAAAAATGGGAGATATAAATCTCTTTTCAAAATTCCTGCCTTATGCCGTCGCCCTCGATGTGGCAGACAATTGGGCGAAGGCCTTCGAAGGGATTTACCAGGATCCTCCCGATTGGTATGTATCCCCCGGGGGGTTTAGGACCTTCAACCCGTATGTGTTTACTCACTCCATCAATTCAGTCACCTCAGATCTTACCTCTGCCATGACCTCTGCACCGAGAGGGAGTGGTATTGGCGGCGGGGGAGG
>CAYMJV010000416.1:0-1617 GCA_964390545.1 uncultured Syntrophaceae bacterium | reverse complement strand
GAGGGCGTGGGGATATCTAGCTGGAAGAGGTCTTTCACTGGAAGCCGGTTGATGCGATCGTTCCACTCCTTTTTGAATTTGGCGTAAGACTGTTCCCCTTTATCAAAGGCCCGTTTTGACTCTCGATTGGAAGCACCCAACTTCTCCCCTATCCTGAGAAAGGATTGAAGGAGGGCATTCCTCCCGGTCCGGAGATCGATCGTCTCATCGATGATGGGGAGATGTCCTTCCCCGGCGAGGCGGAGGATGTCCGGAGCGCCACGAAATTTTGGACACATGATAAAAGTGCGATGCAGGCTGACCAACCGGGGGACAAAAAGAAAGTCTACCTGGTCTTTCAAAGAGACCGCATGGGTGACCAGAAGCTTCATGGGAAGACAACTATCCTCAAAGTAGATGATCTTCCCCGTTTTTCCTAACCCGTCCGATACCTTCACTCCCCAACCCAACTCCTCGAAGAAGGTACGCCAGAAGGGGAAGAATCGGTAATACATCAGGGCTTTGGGGATGCCGATCCGGCCTTTCTCTTCCATTGGAGCATGTCGACAAAGGCTTCCAGGAGTGTCTGGATGCGGCCTTCAATCTCCTGTTCATCTAAAATGATGGTGAGGATGGGAATGTTCCAATCTTTTCCGGTTTGGGTCAGAATACCTGAAGCTGTGGTTTCCGGCATACAGGCAAAGGGCATGAGATGGACCACGCCATCGTATCCCTCCTGAGCTCTCAGGATCGCCTCACCAATGGAGATATTACACTCTGCACCCACATCATAACCGAGATAGGTCTTTGAGGCCTCCAGGAAACGAAGCCGTTCCGAGCCTTGCCCATTCTTATCCCATCGGAGGCTTCTCCGGATATGAGTAGAAAACCAGGAGGTCCGTGTCACCTCTGCTCCCAATTCTCCAAGTTTCTGTTCCACTCCCCGGTTGATATGGGGATCCATCACCGTATAAAGCTCACCCACCATAGCAATCTTAAAAGGAACTCGGGAAGGATCCTGTTCGGTTTGATTGAGATGGGCCGTTCCTTTTAGAACAACCTCGTTGAGGGTTCTGGGTGTCTTGGCTTGGTCCACCCAGGAGAGCGCCTGCTTCAACCTTTTCTGAGTCTCCCCTTTCTCCAGCTCCCTTGGCCTCACCTTCATGGCCAGCTTCTCCAATCCTTCGCAGGCCATCATCTTCTTCCATCCCATCCTGAGTCCATAGGGAAAGAGAAGGATATTCCTCCATGTCAGCTCCTTCCTGAGTTCCTTTGTCTCCTCATAATTCTTCCAGATGGCTTGCCAGGTCAGCCGCGGTGGGATGGTCAACCACCGAAAGTGGAGTCCCATATCTTCAAGGATTACTTTTTGAACGAGGTCGTAGAGTCCCAGCCGGCAGGGAGGACCACTGCCCACCATGACAATGGTATCCGCTCCCATCTGCAGGGCTTCAATAAAGTTTCCCAGAATGATCTTAAAGGGAAGGCAGATACATTCATTCGAATGGAGGACACCAAGGGTCAGGGTTCTTCGGCTGGTTTCAGGAGGAACGATATAAGGAATTTGAGCGGTCTCTGCAATGGCCTTGCAGAAGATATGCATAGAACCCAGGTGGGGAAAAGTCACCTTCATCCATG
>CAYMJV010000415.1:0-1625 GCA_964390545.1 uncultured Syntrophaceae bacterium | reverse complement strand
TTTCTCCTTCAGCAATTCATTCAACAGTTTTGGATTGGCCTTCCCTTTGGTTTGCTTCATCACCTCCCCAACAAAGAAGCCAAAGAGTTTCTCCTTTCCCTTTCGATAATCGTCCACCAGTTTGGGATTCCCCTGGATGGCCTTTTCGATCGCTCTCTCAATCTCCCCCTTATCCAGAATCTGAACCCACCCCTTCTCCTGAACGATCTTGGAGGGTTTTTCTCCGGTTCGGTACATCTCCTCGAAGACATCCTTGGCGATCTTTCCACTGATCGTTCCGTCCTTGATCATCGAAAGCATCTCTGCCAGGTGCAAGGGTGTGACCGGACACTGTTCGATCTCCCTTTCATCCCGCTTGAGTTCTCTGAGAAGGTCACCCATGATCCAGTTACTGACAGTCTTGGGCTCAGGAAAGAGTCGAGCGACCTCCTCATAATACATGGCCAAAGGTTTGGTCGAGGTAATGATCGCCGCATCATAGTCTGGGATGCTGTATTGTTTTACAAAGCGCTCCCTTTTCTCGGCGGGAAGTTCAGGAAGGCTCTCTCGAATTTGCCCAATCCAATTCTCATCGATGTTCACCGGAACGAGGTCAGGATCAGGGAAATAGCGATAGTCATGGGCCTCCTCTTTTCCCCGCATCGAAACCGTGATTCCCTCGTCCACATTCCACAGCCTTGTCTCCTGGACGACCTGCTCTCCATCCTCTAGAAGGGAGATCTGGCGCTTGATCTCGTACTCCAGAGCCAGCTCCACATGACGGAAGGAGTTCATGTTTTTTAATTCAGTTCTTGTGCCAAACTCTTTCTGCCCCTTCGGCCGGACAGAGACATTGGCATCGCAGCGAAAATTCCCCTTTTCCATATCCCCTGTACAGATCTCCAGATATTGGAGAATGGCGTGAAGTTCCCTCAAATAATCACCAGCCTCCTGAGGAGACCGAATGTCAGGTCCACTTACAATCTCAACCAAGGGAACGCCTGTCCGGTTAAAATCGACGTAACTAAAGGAAGCTGTCTCCGGGGTTTCGCCATGCTTCAACTTGCCTGCGTCCTCTTCGAGGTGAATCCGAATGATTTTGATCCGCTTCCTCTTCCCATCGACCGGAACTTCGATGAAGCCGTCTTCTGCCAGAGGAAGTTCGTACATAGAGATCTGGTAGCCTTTTGGGAGATCCGGGTAGAAATAGTTCTTTCTGGCAAAGAGGCTATAAGGTGCAATTCGGCATTTCGTTGCCAGCCCCAGCTTAATTGCGAACTCCACTGCCTTACGATTTAGCACGGGAAGAGAACCGGGTTGTCCTGTGCAGACCGGGCACGTCTGGGTGTTGGGCTCCTCTCCAAATGTGGTAGAGCACCCACAGAAAATTTTTGATCTGGTAAGGAGTTGGGCATGGACCTCAAGCCCAATGACTGGTTCGTATTCCACAGCAGTCTCCTCTCCTCTTTGGGTTTTTACCCCTAAAAATTATAATAAAGCCTCAACCTTGTCAAATATAATCCCCCCGCCTCCTCTGGTAAAGCCTCTCCCCCCTCTGGGTGCTGTGTCCCAATAGCAGAAATGAGAGAAAATCTCCAAAGGGGAACGGACGGGCGGATGAAAAAGCTTTAGACCTGCCTGCGCGA
>CAYMJV010000414.1:0-1626 GCA_964390545.1 uncultured Syntrophaceae bacterium | reverse complement strand
CTGGCAAAAAAGGTCGACCCTCGCTTTAGGAAGAATCACTTGAAAGGCCAACTCCTGTTTGGCCTTTCCAAACCTCCTGTCCGCTTTTCTTCCATCCTCTTGATCACCCGTCATGGGTGGGAGGTTCAGTGTGTGAGCAATTTTCTGCAGCAGGGAATGTTTCAGGCGTCTTTCTGAAAAATTCGAAAAGGGGACAAATCGATAACCCTCCCTCACGAAGGACGGTTGGTATCGCCTCTCTTTTAAGAGCAGGACTTTGCGGTTACTTCTGGATAGTAAGGCGCCCGCAATCAAACCGCCCAGACCAGAGCCTAGGATGAGTATTTCTTGTTCCTCAGATTTTCGTCTCATCGATACCCTGTAGCCTAGCCCTTTTACAGGCCCCCTCTGGCCCTATTCGAATAACGATCATGGCAATGGAAAATATAGACTGGCAAAGAAACGGGATTCGTTAAATCAATTTAATGGCTTCCTGCTCTCGCTCCGCTTTCTCAATCTCTCCGATCAAAAAAGCCTTTTGACCCAAAGAGTGAAGCCTGCCTAAGATCTCTTCGGTCTCTTTCGTCCGGGCAATCAGAATCATGCCAATCCCGTTGTTGAAGGTTCTTAACATCTCATCTTCGGAGATATTCCCCTTCTCTTTCAGAAAGGAAAAGATGGGAGGAACCTCCCAAGTTCCTCTACGGACCACCGCCTTATAACCTTTGGGGATGATTCTTGGGAGATTATCTGTAATTCCTCCTCCTGTGATGTGGGCGATACCTCCGATATTGAAGTCTCTCATGAGATTGAGAATGACTTTGACATAGATCTTCGTCGGTCGGAGAAGTTCTTCCCCCAAATCCTCCTTGATCTCCTCAACTCTTTTTCGGAGATCCATTTTGTGATGATCAAGCAGGACCTTTCTCACCAAAGAGTATCCGTTGCTGTGCAGTCCCTGAGAGGCCAACCCGATCAATTTATCCCCCACGGCCACCTTCGATCCATCGATCAGTTGAGAGTCTTCCACGATTCCTACAGCAAACCCAGCTAGATCATACTCTCCTTTTTTGTAAAAGCCGGGCATCTCGGCCGTTTCACCCCCGATCAGAGAACACTCCGCTTCGATGCAGCCCTTCACAATTCCGTTCACCACCTGCTTCGATCTTTCTACATCCAGTTCAGAGGTGGCCAGATAATCGAGGAAAAAGAGAGGTTTGGCTCCAACGACCACCAGGTCATTAACGCACATAGCCACCAGATCAATCCCTACGGTATCGTGGCGATCCATCAGGAAAGCGATCTTCAATTTTGTTCCCACGCCGTCTGTTGACGAGACCAGGATCGGTTTTTTGTACCGCTCCAGGTTGAGGGAAACACACCCTGCAAAACCCCCGATCTTCGTCAAAACCTCTGGCCGAAAGGTCGACTCCACCATCGGTTTAATCGCCTGGACAAAGGCGTTCCCTTTATCAATATCCACTCCTGCCTCTTTATACGAGATTTTTTTCACTCTTTCCCTCTTTGATGAGTGAGTTCCGCATGAGCGTGGCAGAAATCTCGCTCCCGTGGCCGTAGAATGTTTCTTAGATTAAACGATGGGCCCAAAAATGTCAATCCTTCGACCCCCCAGCATAGATGCTTGGG
>CAYMJV010000413.1:0-1626 GCA_964390545.1 uncultured Syntrophaceae bacterium | reverse complement strand
TATCAGGCACCGAAATGGTTGGGACGGTGCCCGGGGTGTCAGGAATGGAATACCTTCGTTGAAGAACGGGTGGTTGAGGAGAAAGTTCCTGAACGAGACCCTCTGGGTTTTGAGACAGAGGCTGTTCCTACACCCATTACCGAGATCGTGGGCGAAGAGAAAGAGAGGCTTCAGGTCGGGATCGCCGAGTTCGATCGGGTGTTAGGAGGCGGGATCGTTTTTGGATCAGTGGTCTTGGTGGGAGGCGATCCGGGAATAGGGAAATCAACACTTCTCCTTCAGATGATGAGCCGTTTGGCTTCGAATGGGAAGAAGATCCTCTATGTCTCCGGAGAAGAGTCTCTTCAGCAGACCAAGATGAGAGCAGACCGGTTGGGTGTTTCCTCTCCTCAACTTTTTGTTGTATCAGAGACATCTTTAGAGAAGATCCTCCAGGATATTCAGACTCTCAGGCCTTCCGCAGTGGTCGTCGATTCCATTCAGACCATTTATTCTTCTGAACTCCCATCCACTCCAGGATCAATCAGCCAGGTCCGGGAGGCGTCAAGTCGACTCCTCTACCTGGCGAAACATCTCTCCATCCCGGTCTTCTTGGTTGGCCATGTCACTAAAGAAGGTTTCATTGCTGGGCCGAAAGTCCTGGAGCACATGGTTGATACAGTTCTCTATATCGAAGGAGAGGCCAACCATGCCTTCCGTATTTTGAGAGCGGTCAAGAATCGCTTTGGTTCCACGAACGAAATCGGGGTCTTTGAAATGAAGGATTCCGGACTGGTGGAGGTGGCAAGCCCTTCTGAATTTTTTCTATCAGGTCGGACCCAGCCTTCCTCCGGGTCTGTGGTGATGGCCGGTCTCGAAGGGTCCCGGCCCATCCTTGTTGAACTTCAAGCCCTGGTCGTTTCCACGCCCTTTGGCATCCCGAGGAGGACCGCTCAAGGAGTGGACCCTAATCGAGTTTCGCTTCTCGTGGCAGTGATGGAGAAGCGATTGGGAATCCGCTTGATCAATCATGACATCTTTCTAAATATTGCCGGGGGCATCAAGGTGGATGAGCCTGGCGTTGATTTGGGAGTGATCTGTGCTATTGCTTCGAGTTCCAAAGACAAACTGATTGACCCTGAAGTGGTAGTCTTCGGGGAGATCGGATTGGGAGGAGAGGTGAGGGGAGTGAGTCAGTCCGAGATCAGGGTGAAGGAAGCTGCCAGGTTAGGGTTTAAACGATGCATCCTGCCAAAACAGAATCAGGAGAAGATGAAAGCGATCAAGGGCATTGAATTAGTTGGCGTTAAAGCGGTCCGAGAAGCGATGGAATTTCTCTTTTGAAAATCAATGCAAAATAGTGAATGAGCCCCCCCACCCTATCCCTCCCCCTCGAGGGGGGAGGGTGGGGGTGGGGGTGAACTCTCTGCGCTGTGCGCCTTGCGACTGAGGGAATTTGCATGAGTAGATGGGCAGCGGGATTCATCTTGATCGCCTTTGTTTTATGTTCATTTCATAGTCAGGGGCAGCAAAAGGCCCAGGACCCTGGAGATCTCTACGATGCAGGGACGGCACTATTTCACAAGGCCAAATACGAGGAGGCCATCGATCGGTTTTCCAAACTCATCCTTTTCTTTCCCACGAGCA
>CAYMJV010000412.1:0-1630 GCA_964390545.1 uncultured Syntrophaceae bacterium | reverse complement strand
ATAAAGAAGGGAGGTAAAAGGTCATGAGGAAGACGAGACGGGAGTTTTTGAAAACAGTAGGTGCCTCTGCCATTGGAGTGAGTGGTCTCATGGTGGGATGGGGCAAAGGCTATAGTCAGGCCAAACCGGTCCTGGTTGGGGCTCCTGTTCCCCGCGCGAGTGCCTATGGTCAGAACGGTGAAAGGGGAATGATCCTGGCGGCTGAAGAAATCAATGCTGCCGGGGGAATTAAAATCGGAAAGACGATGCATCCCCTTCAACTCGAAATCATCGACACCCGCGATGAGGAACCAGGCGTTCCCACTAGCGAAGTCCTTCTGGCGATTGAAAAATTAATTTTGCAGAAGAAATCGAATGTAATTGTCGGTGGCCCCTGCATGTCGGAATGCGGGTTGGCGGCCATGGACCTGTACGCGAAGTATAAAATCCTGGATATCGTTTCGATCGGCTGTTATACGCCTGGATGGGACAAAAAAGTGGCCTCCGACCTCAATAAGTACAAGTATTCTTTTAGGGAGAGCGGGAGCGTGGCCTGGTATATCAAAGAAGGGGTTGACCTGCTTCATCAAATCAAAGAGAAGCACGGCTTCACAAAAATGTTCATTTCCATTGACGATAGTGCAATGTGCCGGGGGGCAGCAGAGATCGTAAAGAATCTGGCCATAAAGGATGGGTGGGAGGTCGTAGGTTTTGACAAACACCCCATTGCCACAACCGATTATTCTATGGCGCTCACGGAATGCAGAAAGTCGGGAGCTCAGGTTTTGTTCATCTGGGCCTACTCCCCTGAAACGTCGATCATGATGAGACAGTGGGCTGATATGGAAGTCCCAGCCCTCCCCATTGGCTTCATTGGTGCTGCTGAAGATCCAGGCTTCTGGGAGGCCACAAAAGGGAAAGGCGCCTACACGATCGTTACCCTTTCAGAGACGGGTTGCACTCCCTCTAATGTCACACCCTTGACGATGAAATATTACAATGCATTCAAAAAGAGATGGAACGTGCCGCCCCGGAGCACAGGATGTGTCAGTGCCTACGAGGGGCTTTATGTATTAAAAGATGCGATCGAACGTGCAGGGGCCGTCGAGGCCGATGCGCTCATCGCCTCTCTTGAAAAGACGAATCTCCCTGTGGTTCGTGGAACCATCCGATTCGATCAAAATCATCAGATCGTTTATGGCTATGATCCAAAGACCAGTGTCTTGGGCAACTGGGTCCAATGGCAGGATGGTCAGAGAGTGACGATCTTCCCACAGGCAGCGGTGACGGGCACGATCAAGATGCCGCCCTGGCTGAAAAAAGCATAAGAAATCCGCAAGAGGGTTTAGGTTGGAGGTTGGAGGTCAAAGCCATTCCCTTCCTCCAACCTAATTACCTCAAGTTCAATTGCCTCACCATTTCTTATATTGGAATAATGGGGTCTTGGAATGATGGGCGTATTTTGAATTTTGAAGTTGGTTTTTGATTTTTATTGCATTCTCTTTTCCCAGTATTCCAACATTCCATCATTCCACTTCCTTCATCATTGGTTCAGCCATGGATATCCTGATCTACGGAACCGTTAACAGCACTGTTTTTGCTCTGATCGCCGTCGGGTTCACCCTGGTCTATGGGGTGAGCCGGCTGCCTA
>CAYMJV010000411.1:0-1635 GCA_964390545.1 uncultured Syntrophaceae bacterium | reverse complement strand
CGGCCTTCTCCTGGTAGAATTTGTCTTTGGTCTGGAGGAGAGCCTCTTTCTTCAAGATATCCGCCTCTTTCTCCGCCTCCTCGATGATGTGTTTTGCAGCTTCCTTGGCTGAAGCAATCCTGGCCTCAGAAAATCTCTTTCTCAAAAGGAATCCAGCGATGCCTCCGAGTACGGCAACGATGGTACACATGATAATGTACAGTTCAATAGATAACTTCAAAGGATAGGTCACCTCCTTCTTCGCGTTCTATAAAATCCCCCAAGGGAGAACACTTTCGATTTCTCCTAGCATGGGGTCGAGACGTTTGGGTGGATAAGAACAAAACTAATCAGTGTGACGGGAGAGAAGATGCTGGGCTAACGGGACCTCACACGGAAGAAACAATGGGGGAAACTCTAAGAGTGAGTTTACACGATCTCCTTTTATGTTTAGGAACCCTTTCATCTTCTGGAGAGGGAAGGTGCCGATTTCAGTTGAACCCATCGGGTTCACTCCTCGAGGGTCCCCTTTTCCCAGAAAGACATTTAGGTTCTTCATCCATTTCATCATCGCAACAGGTATCAAACCCATTTTTTTCTTCCCAGCCTGAAGCAGACCCCGGACCGTGCTGGTGCAGGGCAGGCAGGTCATTTTGGAATCAACAAATCCAGTCCCTTTCTTATTCCGCCACACCTCTTAATCCACTTACAACGGTGTTTATTTCAAACCCCCTGCTGAAGGTCGTCCGGCCAGCTACCCATATCAACCGCTCGGGGAGGGTTCCCTTTCTGGTTCTTTACGACGGATCTTCTGACCATCCTTCACACCGCAGGGGAACATCATTAGGGAAACATCATTCCACAACCTGGATTTTTTTTGCCTCCTTTCCAGCCATTCTCACATTTATTTTGTCAACCAAATCCTTTGATTTAACCTCCACTTCTCTGAGGAGCGCCTTCCTCTGCTCCTTCTCTTTCAATAGATCGTCTGCAATATTGAGAGCTGTTAAGATGGCAACATTGAGCGTCGAGACGCTCCTCGTCTTCCTTAGAACCTCATCCATTTTCTCATTGACGTATTGGGCCACGGTCTGGATATGATCCTCATCGGCATCTGTCTTCACGGAAAAGGTTTGTCCAAAAACCTTAATTTCAACCACCCGCTCTTCTTTCATTTCTCCCTAACTCCTTGACAATCAAGAAACAGCCGATCCCAATTAACCCTCCGCTCCTTTTAGACGGTGAAGGAGTTGATCAATTCTTATCTTAATCTTTTCTCGCTCCTGGGAAAAGAATTCCAATTTCTTCTCTAACTGGGTTGATTTCTCCTTCTCCATCCCCAAGGCCGAAGCCAAGCCATCCCTCTCTCTCTTAATCTCCTGGAAAGCCTTTAACAGGTCACTGACTTTCTCTTCGAGATTCTTGAGAAGATTTAAGTCTCCCTCTGGATCTTCCTCAGTATCATTCGGCTTTCTTTTTAATAATATTTCTGCTTCCATAAAAAGTCAATCCTTCGACAGGTTCAGGATTGACCCTGAGCAACATTTCTTGCTGTCGAATGGGTCAATCCCTTGAAGACTTACTGCATGGATGATGCGTTGAGCAGATAGGTCTTCATCAGCTCATCGATATCTCCATCCATGACCCGATCCACAT
>CAYMJV010000410.1:0-1638 GCA_964390545.1 uncultured Syntrophaceae bacterium | reverse complement strand
CGGATCACCCCCTGGCCGATGGTGAAGTTGGAAAGGTCGGCGTGGCCATCGATACCTTGAAGGATATGGAGATCCTCTTCGATGGAATCCCTCTCGACAAAGTCTCCACCTCCATGACAATCAACTCTACCGCAGCCATCCTTCTGGCCATGTATATTGCAGTAGGAGAAAAACAAGGCGTGAAGAGCGAGGTACTTCAAGGAACCATCCAAAATGACGTTTTAAAAGAATATGCTGCCAGGGGGACCTATATTTTCCCGCCCCTTGAATCGATGCGTATCGTCACAGACATTTTCGCCTTCTGTAAAGAACACGTCTCCCGGTGGAACACGATCAGCATCAGCGGTTATCACATGCGTGAGGCAGGGTGTACGGCTGTCCAGGAGGTCGCTTTTACTCTGGCAGATGGGATTGCCTATGTCGAGGCCGCCATTCGCGCAGGTCTCGATGTCGACTCTTTCGCATCAAGGCTCGCCTTCTTTTTCTGCTGTCATAATACCTTCATTGAAGAGGTGGCTAAATTCCGAGCGGCTCGAAGGCTCTGGGCAAAGATTATGAAGGAGCGATTTCAGGCCAAACGGGATGACTCCTGTATGCTACGGTTTCATACTCAGACGGCTGGCTGTTCGCTAACGGCACAACAACCCGACAACAATGTGGTCAGGGTCGCCTTCCAGGCTATGGCTGCAGTGTTGGGCGGCACGCAATCGCTTCATACAAATTCGAGAGATGAAGCCTATGCCCTTCCCACCGAAGATTCAGTGAGAATTGCATTGAGAACCCAGCAAATCATTGCTTATGAGAGCGGGGTCGCTGATATGATCGATCCTCTCTGTGGATCCTATGCCGTTGAATCCCTTACCGACGAAATTGAAAGAAAGGCTATGGAATATATCGAAAAGATTGAAGCGATGGGTGGAGCCATAAAAGCCATCGAGTCGGGATACATTCAAGAAGAAATCGCAGAGAGTGCCTATCAATACCAGAAGGAGATCGAAACCAAGAAACGGATCATTGTGGGATTGAATCAGTTTTCGATTGCGGAGGAGCCGCTCAAGGATATCCTCCGCATTAAACCTGAGGCGGAACGATACCAGAAGGAAAAACTCGCGAAAGTTAAGAAAGAAAGAGACAATGGCAAGGTGAAGGAGACCCTCACGATTCTTAAAAAAACTGCTCAGGGGAAGGGCAATGTGGTCCCGCCTATCTTAGAGGCCGTCAAGGCTTATGCCACCATCGGCGAAATCTCCGATACGTTAAGAGAAGTGTTTGGGGAATATCGAGAACGATAATCCCCCTCACCCTTCCCCTCTCCCCTCCGGGGAGAGGGTGGGGGAGAGGGGTGGACGGAGGGAAATATGGCTCGTAAGATTCGGGTGCTCGTTGCAAAACCGGGACTGGATGGGCATGACAGAGGGGCGAAGGTGATCGCCCGTGCCCTGAGAGATGCAGGGATGGAAGTCATCTACACAGGCATACGGCAGACTGCCGAACAGATTGCGAACGCCGCCATCCAGGAAGCCGTGGATATCGTTGGCCTCTCCAGTCTTTCGGGGGCCCACAACGCCCTCTTTCCAAAGGTCGTCCAGATTCTCAAAGAAAAGGGAGCTGAAGATATCATCGTCTTTGGAGGAGGCA
>CAYMJV010000409.1:0-1649 GCA_964390545.1 uncultured Syntrophaceae bacterium | reverse complement strand
CGGACCGGGTGTTAACCGGAGACCTGAATATTCCGAGAGAGAGTGCTCTGCCTCTCCTTGAAGATTTGGTTTGTCGCGATAAAATTAGGATTGATCCAGGTAAAAACGGTTTCCCTGTAACCCTTCATGATCCCTGCAATATCGTGAGGCTCATGGGAATCACGGAGCCCCAGCGAAGGATTCTGCGGAAGATATGTCCTCAGTTTAGAGAGATGGAACCCCATGGTGTAGATAATTACTGCTGTGGAGGAGGGAGTGGGTTTGCGATTATGTCCTCTATGAATTTCCAAGATTGGCGGGTCCAGGTTTCTGGCAGGATGAAATTGAAACAGATCCTTGAGGCCTTTCAGGATGTCCCCAATCCCGAAATTAAAAAATATGTGTGCGCACCCTGCTCAAATTGTAAAGGGCAGATCAGAGATCTCTTAAACTACTATGATATCGGGGAAAAATACAATATCCACTATGGTGGCCTGGCGGAATTAATCGTGAACGCTATGGTAGATATGGAAAAGCCTTTTATCGATTGGGAATGGCATTAAGGTGAATTCATGACGGTGGTGAGACCATGAATACCAGGGGGAAAGTATTCCTGCTGGGTTCGGAAAGCATCGGCCGTGGGGACGATGACCTCGGATACGAGATCTGGATGTCCATGCTGAAAACCCTTGCCGAGCGTGAAGATCGCCCCGTGGCTATCATTTTCTGGAATACGGCGGTGAAGCTATTGGCCGAAGGCTCCCCGTCGATCCCTCGTCTAAGGGCCCTTGAAGGCAAGGGGGTCCAACTTCTGGCAGGGCAGCTCTGCGTGAAGGAGCTTGAGCTCGCCGGGAAGATGGCCGTTGGCAAATTGGCGACGATGGAGGAGATTTTGGATCTGATTCTACATCATGAGGTGGTCAACCTCTGAGTGATTGCTCCATGAACTTGAAAGATCTTCTGTCACGAAATGAAGCTGCCATTCTGAAAAGATGGTTCAATCTCATTCTGGAAACCTATCCTGCCGATACGGCGACCCTGATGAGAAAGGACAAGGATCAATTTACCAACCCGGTCGGCTCGACCCTTTCTCGGGAGATAGAGGTTCTTTTCAATAAGCTCTGTGAAGGCAGTCAGAACGAGAGATGTCAGGCCTCTTTGGATTCGATTCTTAAGATCCGGTCGGTTCAAGATTTTTCCCCTTCGCAGGCCGTCGGATTTGTCTTCCTGTTGAAGAGGGCTATTGGAGAAACGCTCAAGAATGAGATTTGTAAAGAATCAGTGATGGACGAATGGCTGAAATTCCAATCGAGCATTGATGACCTGGCCCTTCAGGCCTTCGATGCCTATATGGAGTGCCGAGAGAAGATTTGTGAGATCCGGATCAACCAGGCCAGGGCAGAGAAAGAAATGGCCTTTCGGATGATAGAAAGAATGAGCACTTCGAAAGAAAAACGGCCGAAAAAAGAGGAGTGAATTGTTTAATTCCAAATTTCAAAATCCAAATGTCAAATGAATGTTAAAGTTAAAAATCACAAATATTTAATATTTGAGCTTTGGATTTGATTTGACATTTGAACTTTGTCATTTGACATTTTTCTCAGTTGGGTAACAGTATGGGTATCTGGTATTCCATTTCAGGGATTCTTTTACTTATCCTCCTTGTCGTG
>CAYMJV010000408.1:0-1652 GCA_964390545.1 uncultured Syntrophaceae bacterium | reverse complement strand
ACTAACCTGCTTTACACATCGTATCTCTTAAGGATCGCCTATGAGCGACCGTTTCCGGAGATCCTGGGGTGCTTTTTGCCATGCTACTGGATCTACTGGGAGGTTGGAAAGGAGCTTGAGAAGCGTGGGTCGCCGAAGGAGCTTTTTCGTCGCTGGATTCAGGCCTATTCGAGTGAGGCCTACGGCGCCATTGTCCGACAGGTATTGGATGTAATGGATCAAGTTGCTCAGGGGGTAGGAGAGGGCGACCTCAAACTGATCCGGAATCATTTTGTTATGACTTCAAAACTGGAGTACCTCTTCTGGGACATGGGTTTTCACAAGCAAGCTTGGGGTATTTAGACGGGTTGGGTTAAGGTGAAGCTACTCTTCAGGGAAGCCCAAGGGAATGAAATTTGCCTTGATTATCGATTAACGCCACTCACTTACCGCTTTGAGGGCAATATCATTGGTTGGCCGGGCAAGCAACCCGGTGAGGCTGACAAATACGGTGTAGTTCGCGCCATCAACCATCGGCATATAGGTGGCGCTTCCGTAAAGAGCATCCACCCAGGGAATCCAGCGTTTGTAATTCTTGGCCATCAACCATAGATCCAGACCTTTTCCTTCGCTCAGGCTGTAAACGGTGCGCGGTGCTGTTCTTTCCTGCTCGATGTCCCGATAACGACCGCTCAGGCGATCGAGCCGGTAAAGGGTATCGATGCCGAGGAGCACAGCCATCCCCCGCCATTTGAGAACCCGGGCATCAATCTGCCAATCATCGCCGCGTAGATCTAGAATCTGAATCTTATTTTGCAATTTTACAAGGGTCCCAAAATGTTGGGGCCCCATCTCCTGGAAGCTTATTTCGGCTACTTTCGATTCGTGTGTCAAACGGTCATAGGTATACAGATTGATGGAGATCACCACCATTAACGCTGCGACGGCAAGAAGCAGGAGCCCTACGAGTCCCTCCAGACTGCCTGCTACGATCCTGTGCCGCCAAATGCGCTGGATTCCCATAATGAACAGGATGAGCCCCAGAAGAGCGAAACCGGCGATCGCAACCTTCACCCAAATAGATATATCTATAGACAACATGATTCCTCCATGGCGGGACAAATCCCCGAGCATTCCCCTTACAACTCACCTGAACGACTGCCCTGTATTCCGATACACCTTATTTTATTTTAGAAACAAATTCAACGTCAAAAGAAAAAATATAGATCACCGCGTTAGACTTAAAAATTGAGATTCAGTGGCATTCATAGAAAAGTTGGCGTATTATTTAGCTATTGAGGTATCGTGTCCATTGGGTTATTGAGCCAAAAAACTCAAAGCAAGGCAATCATTTCTGACTAAATGTTGTAGTGAAGCTCCCCGCCCATCCCGTTAGGACGGGACAGGCACGGTGGGGCTTCCCAGCAAGGTAATCTCTTTTTATATTGTACCCCTTGACCCCGCCCATCCCGCCGGAGCGGGACGAGGCACGTTCCGGTCGAGAACTTTTTCGCACCTGACTGGCCGGCAAGGTGGGCTGGCGAGCGCACAATAGGAAATGATATTTACCCCGTTAGAAATGTTGCCGCACTGCTCTGCAGCGAGGTAACATTCTAGAATAATTCACCGGCGTCTGATGCCCTGCTCCCGCGCTCGGTTTCGAGTCGCAAGGA
>CAYMJV010000407.1:0-1657 GCA_964390545.1 uncultured Syntrophaceae bacterium | reverse complement strand
GGTCATTTCTTTTGCTGAGGAGAGACGGTTCCATTCGCTTCGATAGCTTTTTTATATTTGAGGATAACGGATTCATAATGTTCGATCTTGGTCTCCAATCGTTCAATGCTTGATTGAATGGATTTTTTCTCCCCATAGATTCGGAATCCGATCCAGAAGAAAACAATCAGGAGGACCAGAAGAATGGCGAAGAAGGCCCGTGTCATTTTCCTTCATGCCGGGCTTTAACAGGTGGCCACACCTGGGACATTTCATCCTTTGAACTCCTCTGCTTCGTGCTCTCTCAAAAGGATTTCCCTTTTTGCGATCCTTTTACCCGTTGGTGTTAGAAACCACTGGTCTACGATCCCCTCTAAAAAGGCAAGATACTCTCGACATGGAATCTGAAATCGTGTCCGATCAGTTGCCATGCCCTTTCGTGAATATCGCCAAAGTTTATCTGCATCTTTAACGATTCGGTCGTTCCGGGAGATAGGTCTCTTCCTCGTATCGTGACCTCGGATGATCCGGCAGATCTCTTTTATTTTTTGAGAGGGGTATTGCAAATCCTTTAATATAGCTTCGGCGATCTTTGCCCCTTCCACTTCATGGACCCTTGTCAATTTGGGATTGGTTGGGCTTGGACCGAAGGCGGTCAGCTGCAGATTTGCAGGAATCTTCTTCCAACCCACATCATGGAGGAGGGCAGCTGGAATGACCACATCCTCATCGCCTTTCTCAGATTGCAGAAGTCTCAAGGCATAGCGGAGAGCAATCCGAGTGTGGATGAGATTCTTTCGGGTTCGAAGGAAGGGTTTGGCCTTTTCAAAAATCTTCTGATGGATCGGCTTTATCACCACTGGCGAGAAACGATCAGTGACCAATTGTCAATGGCCAAGTCTCAATTATAATGGTCTGGCAAAAAGTCCAGATCTGTCACCCTGAACTCGTTTCAGGGTCTCGTAATTCACTGATATTGTTAGATGCTGAAACAATACTGAAACGAGTTCAGCACAAGGTTCAGCATGACATTTTTTTTAATTTTTAACTTCCTAAAACCCTTTCATCATTTTTCCAAGAATATAAGGTAATTCAATCCGTCCTGTTGGAGCAAGGATACGGCTGCTGTACTCAGTCACATAAGTGGAAGTCAATACCTTGGTGATCCGTTTATATTCATCACTGTCAAGGGCTTTAGCAATATCAACAATGTTGGTGGCGGTTCCTTCTGCAACGATAAGAGGACCAGGCCCCACCACCACATGCCATCCTCCTGTCATCTTGATTCCCATTTTTTCCATGGTGGGAAGATGATCGCTCTTTACAAAATTCGCGTATTCATCCTCTTTCCCAGGGATAATATTGAAATATTGGTTAAATTTCCATACCCTTAATTGAATAGTATATTTATCTGTTTTTACTCTTCCCGTGGGTTTGAGAATCCGGCTGCAATAGTTGAAGACATAACGCTGAATCTCTGCTGTCATTCTCTCATACTCTTCTGTCTCCATGGCCTTTTGAAGATTCTGTAACGAATCGACGGACGCTACAGAAATAACCCTGGGACCCTCCCCAACGACGACATGAAATCCTCCCACTGGATTGATGCCAATCTTTTTCATGGTCGGAATGTAATGATTAATGGCAAACTGTGTGTATTCTTCTTCTTTCCCCGGGA
>CAYMJV010000406.1:0-1659 GCA_964390545.1 uncultured Syntrophaceae bacterium | reverse complement strand
TCCTGAGCTTGTCGAAGGAACTTGTCCTGAGCTTGTCGAAGGATCAAAGGGGTGAGGTTTGATCACACCGTTTTTGCCCTTCATGAGGATCTCGACTCTCTTTTCCGCTTCCTCCAGCTTTTGATTGCAGAGCCGGGAAAGGCGAATTCCCTCTTCAAAGAGTTTGAGGGATTCTTCGAGGGGAATTTCCCCATCCTCCAGCTTGGAAACGATCTTTTCCAACTTATTTAATGCATCTTCAAACCTTTCTTTGGCCATCCTTCCCCCTTCGACATTCAACTATAAAATATTATTATATGTTTTTACACTTTGTTCCGTCAAGGCTTTTCCGACTTTTCAACGCCACAGACCAGCGTTCCTCTGAAAAGCCTTACTTCCACCCTATCCCCTTCTTTCACCTGGTTCGAATCTCTCAGTATTTCAAGAGAAGGGATCTTTCGAGTGATGCTGTAACCCCTCTGGAGAATGGAAACGGGACTCAATGAATCCAATTGTCCCATCTTCCCTTCTAATTTCTGTCTCCAGATTTCGATCGAGTGCTTGATGTTCTGCAGGAGGCGTCTTTCAGTCTCTGAAATGAATCGGCGAAGATGTTTCACCTTTTGGTTTGGGTTTCGAAGGAAAAGTCCTTCATAGAGATGAAGGTGTTTTTCCCTTTTCGTGTTGACGATCCATGAGGCTAAAAAGAGAAATCGATTGAAAAGATCATCCACTTTTAGGAAGTCTTCTTCAATTCTTTTTTTCGGATCTCTGAGTCTCTTATTGAGATGGGACAGGTGGGTTCTGCCTTCCTGAAGGGTTTGAAGGACCTCACTTCCTAAACGCACTTCCAAAAACTGGAGGGTATTCTTCACATCCCTTTTATCTTTCACGACCAATTCTGCGGCGGCAGATGGAGTGGGAGCTCTCACATCGGCCACAAAGTCCGAAATGGTATAATCGGTTTCATGGCCCACAGCCGAGAGTATAGGAATCTGTGAATAGAAAATGGCTCTGGCCACTTCCTCCTCGTTGAAGGCCCAGAGGTCCTCTAAGGAGCCTCCTCCCCTGGCCACGATGATGACATCCACCTCCATCTGTTCATTGAAGTACTCAATTCCCTTGGCGATCTCAGAAGCCGCACCCTCCCCTTGAACTCGCACCGGGTAGAGGAGGAGATGCACATTCTCGAACCTTCGTTCGATGATTTGAAGCATGTCTCTGATCACCGCTCCTGTAGGAGAGGTGACGATTCCTATCTTTTGAGGAACCATTGGGATCGGTCTTTTGCGGGAGGCATCGAAGAACCCCTCCTTTTCGAGCCGCTCCTTCAATTGGAGAAAAGCGAGCTGGAGGGCTCCAATGCCTTTCGGTTCCATCTCCTCCAGAATAAGTTGATACTCTCCCCTCTTTTCGTAGAGACTCACCCTCCCTCGGCAGATGACATGAAGCCCGTCCTCTGGAGAAAACCGCAGGCTCCGGGCTTGATTCTTGAACAAGACGACCCGGATCTGACTGAGATCGTCTTTCAGGGTGAAGTAGATATGTCCGGAGGGAGGAACTTTAAGATTTGAGATCTCACCCTCGACCAAAATGTCGGCAAATTGCATTTCCAGGATATCTTTGATCTCCCGGGTGAGTTCAGAAACAGTGAGAATATATCGGAATGGAAGCCTCATG
>CAYMJV010000405.1:0-1669 GCA_964390545.1 uncultured Syntrophaceae bacterium | reverse complement strand
AGACCCGGACGGAGGGGAAGCCCTGAAACTGAAAATCGAGTCTTCAGAGCCCATCCACTGGGTGATTACGGCAACTGTCGATGGAGGAGATTTGAGGAATTTTATTAAACTTCTCATCAAGCCCTCTATCCTCTATTATGCCCTTTCGCTTATGATGAAAAAGAAAGAGAAAAAGGAGGAAACCCATGCCTGATACAAGTTATGATGCCATCGTCATTGGAGGAGGACACCACGGGACGATCATTGCCTGTTATTTACAACAGGCAGGGCTTAAAACGGTGATGTTCGAACGTCAGCATGAATTGGGAGGAGGCGCCTGTGGTGAGGAGCTTCCCCTTCCCGGATTTCTTCAGAACACCTGTGCCCACTTCACCCGTTTTTGGACCCACCCAGCCTACACTGATTTCAACCTCAGAGAATATGGTCTCAAATACATCTTCCCGGATCAGAACGAAGGAATGGTTTATCCGGACGGAACCTGTTTTGTCGGTTATTCGGCCTGGCGGGTGGTCGATCCTTTGACCGGTAAAGAAGAGTTCTCAAATGAAAATGTGAAGAAGACTTACAATGAGATCGCCCGTTTCTCAAAAACCGATGCAGAGACCTATCTCGATCTCCTCGGAAAATATCAGAGAAAGTGGAGAGCCGCTTTTCGAGAGTACCGTTACAGTCCCCCTACTCCCTGGGGAGTAAAGAACGCCCTTGAAAAGCTTTGCGACGATCCTGTGGATGGAATCGATCCCGTTTATCAATTCATGACAGGATCCCAGATCGCCAAAGACCTTTTTGAAAGCCCAGAGCTTCAGTGCCTTTTTATGAGAGCCATTGAAACCTCCACAGGCTGCTTCCCTGGGGATGTCATTGGTCTGTACGTCTTCGTCCACGTAATCGGCCTGACGCTTTCCTTCGAATCAGCCTCGATTGTCGTTGGTGGAACTCATACCATCACCCATGCTCTCCAGAGAGCCTTTAGTGCCATGGGAGGGGAGTTCTGTGTGGAATCTGAAGTGGATAAAGTTCTTGTGGAGAACGGAAGGGCGAAGGGGGTAAGGCTTTCAAATGGATTGGAGGTCGAGGCGAAACAATGTGTCGTCAGCGACTTAGGAATGCCTCAGACGATCTTCAGGCTCCTAGGAGAAAATTATGTGACGCCAAAGGTAGCCCGGCGCATACGAAATATTCGTTATGACCGCGCCCAGATTTATTGGGGAAATATGGCGATGCATGAACTCCCCAAGTATAAAGCAGTCTCTTTCAATCCCGATATCGGCAGTCAACCCCGGCTCTACATGGGAGACAAAGATCCTGAATACATCTCCTGGAAATACCAGGCAGACATCTTCACCAAAGGGTTTCCTGAAAAATGGTATATCCTTGCTGCACCAGACAGCATTTGGGATAAGACCCGCGCCCCGGATGGGAAGCACACGATATTGGTCGAAGAATTTGCCCCGCCTTTACACCTCTTTTCTGAGAGACAGTGGCTCAAGATGAAGAAGGATGTGGAGGATTTGATGTTGAAACAGTGGCAGATTTATGCCCCCAATATGACCCGCGACAATGTGATCGATGCTTTCATTACGACCCCCTATGATACCGTTCTACGGAACATCGATATGCTGGAAGGGGGATGGGTCGAGGGGGCCATGTTTGCCTCCCAGGCTGACCG
>CAYMJV010000404.1:0-1672 GCA_964390545.1 uncultured Syntrophaceae bacterium | reverse complement strand
AAGGAGATCACTTGTCATCTCAACATGCTTCGTGGTCTACCATTCCGACCCTTCAAATACAGTATTTTCCCCTCAAGAATACAGGATTCTACCCATTTACTTTCTGGCCGCCGTTTGCAAGAATTTTCTAACACAATGCCATTTTTAATAAGGGAGGTTCCTATGAGGTGTCATCGGTGCGGCGGCATTATGGTCTATGAGAAATTTTATGGTCCCCACGAACAATTTTTCGGTTGGAGATGCATCTTCTGCGGAGAGATTGTCGATGAGGTGATCTTAGAGAATCGATTCGCCCAGCGGGTCAGGTGAAGTGGAAATCCTTCCCCCTAGGTTTTATGATTTATTTGTAAGGACTCATTCTAAGAGAAAGGGGAAAAGCGAAGATGAATTGGAACCGTTCACTCAGGTGTCTTTTTGTGGTGATTCTCTTCGGGATCTTGGTTGCCGGGTGCCATCCAAAAATCGATACCATGGCCGAAGCTGAAAAGGTTTTCGTTAAGATGGCAGACAAAACAGCGGCCAAGCTGGAACTGAATCAGGATCAGAAGATCCTTCTGGAGAAGCTTAAGTTGGACCTCCGGAAGAATTTTCAGGAAGGCCGGATCGAGAAGAAGGAATCCATGCTAAAGATCAGAGAGGAAGGGGGAAAGGAGACCGCAAATATTCAGAAGATGACTTCCCTTCTCCAGGGATCCTTTCGGGAGGAGACCCAGCGGATCAACCGGGGCTTCGATCTCATGCTCGACTTTCAGAAGAATTTGAACGATGACCAGAAGAAGAAATTGAATAAGATGATTTCGGATTGGGTGGCCAAATGGGATTGAGTGGACTTTTGGTTGAACCTCCCTCATTCCATGAGACTTCGGATCACCCTCATATTCTTTAAATCTTCCACCGTATCTTTCCTGGGAGTCTCCATGATCCCAGGAAGGGTTCTTATGGATGAATGATTGATGAGTTCCCTAAACCCTTCCTTTCCAATATAACCCTCACCGATGTGCCAATGGCGATCCTTTCTTGATCCCAGGGGTGTCTTCGAATCGTTCAGATGAAGAAGATGGAGTCGTTTGAGGCCGATCGTTCGATCAAACGATTCCAGCGCCTGTTCAATCCCCTTTTTTCTTGATAGATCATAGCCGGCCTCAAAGGCATGGGCCGTATCGAGGCAGATTCCCATCCTTTCCCGGTCGTGAACGCCATCGAGGATCCTTCTGAGGTGTTCAAAGTGATAGCCGATTTCCGTTCCCTGGCCTGCGGTATTTTCGAGTAGAAGGGTGACAGAATTTTTCGCCCTTTCGAAGGCCTGATCGATTCCTTGGGAAACGGCCTCAAGAGCCTGATCCTCGGAGGCTTCCATTCGATGGCCGATATGAATGATGAGGTATGGGGCTCCTATCTGTTCTGCCCTTTTTAGATCCGTAACAATCGAACGAATGGACCGCTTCCGGTAATTTGAATCCGGGGAAGCGAGATTAGGTAGATAAGGGAGATGGAGAAAGAGGGGAAAGAGAGCAGACGGTTTTACAAGAGACCGAAAATGGCCAACCTCGTTCTTATCGAGGGGTCCGTATCTCCACCCCCGTGGATTTCGGGAGAAGAACTGGATGGTTTCGCAACCTCGGACCTCAGCCCTTTCAACAACCTTCGAAAACCCTCCGGCAATTGAAATATG
>CAYMJV010000403.1:0-1680 GCA_964390545.1 uncultured Syntrophaceae bacterium | reverse complement strand
GCTCATCATCCAGCACATATTTTGAAGCACCTGAAAATACTTTCTTGTGATCCTTTGGGGCCATTTTTCTACTCCTTCATCAAGAGGGTATCGTCAACTTTTAAAGGTTTCCCAATCCCATGGGACAAAATTCACAATATCATAACTGCTTTTTCTGGATGTTTCAATATCCGCATTTTTCGGGAGTCCAAATGATGCTCCATTTTGTCCTCCCAAATGCAATTGGATTACCTTGCACAAACGCAGAATTTCTGTTTAAATTTGGGCGGTAAAGAGATGGCCTGAAGGACGCCTTCAAATAAACCATCGTGAGGCACTAAGTTAAATGTCCCTTCCTAAGATGGATCGGCGGTTATGGGTGACCCTCAATATCTCTGTCGGGATCTTCATGTCCACCCTGGACGCCAGTGTCGTCAATATCTCTCTCCCCACGATCACCCAAGCTCTGAATACTCATGTGAAGGCAGTGACCTGGGTCGTTGTGGCCTACCTCATTGTCATCACAGGATGCCTTCTTCTGATGGGAAGACTGGCTGACTTACTTGGACAGAAGAGGATCTACCTCTTTGGTCTATGCACTTTCACCTTAGGTTCAGCCCTCTGCGGATTTTCGCCCACTGTCTATTTTCTTATCGGTTCAAGAATGATCCAGGGCTTTGGCGCTTCTGCTCTCATGGCCATTGGGCCTGCGATTATGACAACGGCTTTTCCAGATAAGGATCGGGGCCAGGCATTGGGGATTGTTGGCTCAGTGGTCTCTGCCGGGTTCTTAACAGGGCCTATCCTTGGAGGATTCTTGGTTGAGCATATGGGATGGCGATCAGTCTTCTTTGTCAATCTTCCTATTGGCGCGATTGCGATCTTTATGACTTCAAAGTTCTTGGAAAGGAAACAACGAACGAAAGAGGTTCGGTTAGATCTTTTGGGAGCCTTTCTCATTTTTTGCTTCGTCACATTTCTTCTCCTCTTTCTTAATCGGGTGAGTGAGGGACCCACACTTCTTCTATTAGCCTGGTTCTCCCTCACCCTGGCCTGCTTCATCTTTTTTATTTTTTCAGAATTTCGGTCTCCTTCTCCTTTAGTGGATCTTAATGTTTT
Organism: uncultured Syntrophaceae bacterium; assembly: GCA_964390545.1. Lineage (GTDB taxonomy): Bacteria > Desulfobacterota > BSN033 > BSN033 > UBA1163 > CAYMJV01. Next base: position 582 of record CAYMJV010000403.1, on the reverse strand, counting down.
CAGAAGAAGGCTCTTCGTCTCTTCCCTTGGAACAAGCCTCCTTTCCTTCTGGATGAGTGCTGCGCATACCTTTGTCGCTCCCTTTTTTCTTCAGAATATTTTGGCATTCTCCCCGTCGAAGGTAGGGATTCTGATCTTTCCTCTTTCCCTCACGGTTATGGTTTTGGCGCCTTTGGGTGGAAGGGTTTCCGATCGGGTGGGCGTAAGAATCCCTGCGACCATTGGTTTGACCGTGATCTCCTTGACCATTTTTTCTTTCACTTTTTTGAAGAGTCATGTGAGCGATTATCATATCGTTTGGAGACATGTTGTCATCGGCATCGGGATTGCGCTCTTCAATCCGGCCAATAATAGCGCGATCATCGGTTCTTTACCTAAAGAAAAGATTGGTCTGGCTTCGAGTTTCCTAGCCCTCTCAAGGAATTTGGGGATGATGATCGGGATTGCCTTTGCAGAGATGGTTATCGCCTTAAGGATCCCTGCTGCGACTCCCTCTCTTGAGAGTATTCATGATGTCTGGAAGCTGGGCCTTCTCATTGGTCTGACGGCTATCCTTATTTCGTGGATCAGGGAGAAGGGAAT
>CAYMJV010000402.1:0-1685 GCA_964390545.1 uncultured Syntrophaceae bacterium | reverse complement strand
ATGAAACCAAAGAAATTCAACCCAAAGAAAGATTATCCCCTCGCCTCCACGAGACCCGATCTGGTCAGGACCCTCACCGGCAAAGGCTTTCAGGATATTACTCTGGAGAATGTAGTTTCAGGAAAGATCGACGCCCGGGAGATTCGAATCAGACCTGAAACGTTAGAACTCCAGGCACAGATAGCAGAGAAACATGGAAGGCCCCAACTGGCGCTCAATTTCAGAAGGGCAGCGGAACTGACCCGGATTCCCGATGAAGAAGTCCTGAAGATCTACAATGCCTTGAGACCTGGTCGATCAACAAAAGAAGACCTATTGATAATCGCAAAAGAACTTGAGAAGAAATATCAAGCAAAGATCAATGCAGCTTTTATCAGGGAAGCACTGAAGGTTTATGAGAAAAGAGGGCTATTAAGGAAAGAATAAATAGATAATCCCCCTCCATCCCCCTTTATAAAAGGGGGAATTATTCTTCCCCTCCTTTTTGTAAAGCCTGCCTGCCGGTAGGCAGGGGAGGCGGGGAGGGATTAGGGGAGAAAATTTATGCCACGGTCGAAACGATTTGAATTATTGGCCCAACGAGCAGTGAACAAGGACTCCTGTATTCATGAGTGGCCGGAGATGGGGTTGGTCAACATGGAGAGCTCCTTCGATCCCAAGCCCAGCCTTAAAATCGAGAACGGCGTCGTCAAAGAGATGGATGGAAAGAAGCGGAAGGATTTTGACATTATCGACCATTTCATCATCGAGCATGCCCTCAACCTGAAAAATGCGCCGAAGGCCATGAGCATGGACTCCATGAAGATCGCCCGGATGATCGTCGATATCAACGTCCCCCGGAATAAGATCATCGAGATTGTCAGCGGCCTCACCCCTGCGAAGATTCTTCAGGTGGTTAAACATCTCGATCCTGTGGAGATGATGATAACCCTTCAGAAGATGCGTGCCAGAAAAACTCCTGCCAACCAGGCCCATGTGACTAATCGCAGGGATAACCCAGTCCTTCTGGCTGCGGATGCAGCCGAAGGTGCCCTGAGAGGTTTTGCCGAGGAGGAAACGACCGTGGCCGTCTCAAGGTCTGCGGCCATGAATGCTTTGGCCATCCTGGTCGGGTCTCAAACAGGTCGCGGAGGAGTATTGACCCAATGTGCCGTAGAGGAGGCGTTGAACCTGAAGTTGGGGATGCTTGGATTGACCACTTATTCCGAAACCCTCTCAGTTTACGGTACGGAATCGACTTTCAAGGATGGAGACGATACTCCTTGGTCCAAAGCCTTTCTGGCCTCCGCCTATGCGTCTCGTGGGGTTAAGGTCCGCTTCACCTCTGGAACAGGCTCCGAGGTATTGATGGGGAATGCCGAAGGAAAATCGATGCTCTACCTCGAGATTCGGTGTCTCCTCTGTATCAAAGGGGCTGGAAGTCAGGGGGTTCAAAACGGCTCCATCAGTTGTATCGCCCTTCCCCTTTCACTTCCCGGAGGAGGGAAAACTGTCCTGGCAGAGAATCTAATTGCTACCCTCCTTGATTTAGAAATTGCCTCAGGAAACGATGCGATGTCCTCTCATTCCGATATTCGCAAAAGCGCCAAACTAATGACCCAGTTCCTACCGGGGACGGACTTCATCTGCTCGGGCTACAGTTCTATGCCGAGAATGGATAATATGTTTGGAGGAGGTAATTTCGA
>CAYMJV010000401.1:0-1687 GCA_964390545.1 uncultured Syntrophaceae bacterium | reverse complement strand
AAAACCAATCCCAGTCTGCCAGAAAGTATATCAAGATCCGTGTGGAGATCTTTGACCAACACAAGGATAAAATCACAGAAAAGGAGACCTTCTGTGGCCTCAACATCGGCCTCGATGGGCTGAAAAGCCTTCCTCCTGAATTTTTTGAGGGGGAGATGTTGATTCAACCCCAGCAACCGCAGGGGATGGTCATTCTTACGGGAAAGGAAGCCCCTTTCATGGTGGTGTTTAAAGATTTAACCAGTCAAGCCAGAGAGTTCAAAGTCGATATTATGGAAGCCCCCAACCTCTAGCAAGTTCGGAGTTCAGAGTTAGAAGTTCGGAGTTAAGAAACTAAAAATTCAAAGGATTCGCTAATCGTTTTTCTATCATTCTCCATTTATCACCCATCCAATCTTCTTCTACCCTGTACCCTTTTTCCCCTTCAGGATAGGAGACCAGTCGACTCCAACAGTGGATGCAATAGAAACTTCCATTGACCATGAGCAAGATTTCCTCGACTTTGGAGAATGCACTTTTACACACGGGGCACTCCATCTTTTTTTTCCTTTCTTCTTTGCAAAAAAGAATAAGAAATCTGTTTAAAAAAGCGTTCCCACCAATTTTCTTCACGCCAGTTCCTTATTTTGACTTTGTAGTTTGGGCACTCAGAATAGGCTGAAACGGATAGGCAGAATATTTTGACGTGGGCTGAACTGGGAGCATAGTCAGTCCGATTTCCGGGGCCACAGACCTTTAATGGGTTCTCAGAACGTGAATTCTGATAGAGAGGACATGACATGACGCATTACCTCTTCAAACCATTGATGGATGGCAATCAACGCTCTTTTCTCATTTTTTCCGAAACGAGTTTGCCGTCTGTTCGATTTCTCGGAAAAACAATCCCTTCCTCCTTCAAGTACCTTGCCACCAGAATATTTCTTCTCCCTGAGAGCGTTACGCATGCAGCTAATTCGACGAGATCTCTCCCTTTTCTATAATTCCAAAAGGTTAATACCATCGGGAGGTTCACGCCTGTAATCACTTCGATCTTTGCTTGATCTATAAAGGAAAATGCCAGGTTCGAAGGAGATCCTCCAAAAAGGTCTGTCAGGATGAGAACACCTTCTCCTTCGTCCACGCTTTGGATAGCCTCCGTAATGATTTTTCTGGCCTGAATAGCATCGCTTTTGCCGTCAAGAGAAACGGCAACGATACCGTCCATGTTGCCCAGAAGATATTCTGCTGTTGCAATTAATTCTCTACCGACGAAAGAATGCGTCAGAACGATCGCTCCAACCATTTCTATGAACACCCCCAAAATCCGTCTAATCGTTGAGGAGTTTCTCCGCTCTTTCCCGATCGAGATCCATGACATATTGGATGCTGCTGACCTCAGCGGCGGCGCGCGTCAGGGCGGCAATGTCGTCTCTTGAGATGTGTTCCAGAGAAAACTTTCGGCTGCCGGCCATGAGCTGCCGGAGCCCTTGAGCCAGCCGCTCGTAGTAAGTATAGAGGCCAAGGGCTCCTGGAGGTATTTTCTCAAACTCAGCATCCCCTAATTCTTTGCGCAGTGAACTTGCCGTGACAAAAATTTCATCCTTCGTGTGGCCGAACCGTTCGATGTAGACCGGGATCTGGTGGTTCTCGATGGCCCGGCCGATGGTCTTTCCGACCATGGCAGCTGCGATCGGTCCACGGGCCATGC
>CAYMJV010000400.1:0-1695 GCA_964390545.1 uncultured Syntrophaceae bacterium | reverse complement strand
TGCTGAGTTTTCCAGTTGTAGAAAATTCACCAAGTGTGATCGGATCCACTATTTATTACCTCAGCCTTGGCATCGGAGTAACCAGTTTTGTAGCCGGTCTTTTTGGGAGTATCGGTATCATGATCAAACGCTTGGCAGATGAAAAGTTAAGAGATTATGCCACCCCATTAAACTACTTCACCTATTTTTTCCTGTTGGCTGTCTTTCTTACTGGGTTATACTCATGGTACTTCGCTGACCCCAGCTTTCATGAATACAGGGCATTCTGGAAGGGTCTCATAACCTTTAAGCCGATTGACGTGCAAATGGCAGCTTCGGTTCACATTTTGCTCTTTGCTCTATTACTCATTTATCTCCCGTTTACGCGATCTCTCCATTACGTCACCAGGTTTTTCGGTTTCTTTCTTATACGTTGGGATGACAAACCAAATCTTCGAGGAAGCAAGTTGGAAAAGGAGATCGAGGGGTTCCTCGAACGGAAGGTAACGTGGCGAGCTCCCCATGTTCGACATGGCAAATCCTGGAGACAGAATGCGGTGGAAACGTTCCATCAAGGCCAGAAGGGGATAAGGTTATGAAGAAGCCCCTAAAAATAGAGGATATGAGTAAGCAAACGGGGCAATTGGTGGAGATCGAAGCGGAAGACTTGATGCCGCTCCCTCCCTTCGATGGCCAGCCCATCAAAAAGGTCCAACTAAAAACAACCACAGAGGAGCAGAGGAAACAATACGACTGTTCTCTTGATGGTTTCTCGGCCCTGGCTATACCTCATCCCAAGACAATCCAAGATGAGGAAGAATTCTTAAAGAGGTTTCTATCCGGTCTCGAAAAACTCTTTTCCAAGGAAGACAATTGGACTTTCCTTCAGCCCCTCGTCCATTCGCTGGATTACTGTGTTAAGTGTCAGCTCTGTAGCGATAGTTGTCCAGCCTACATCGCAAGTGGGAAACAGGAGATCTATCGGCCTACCTTTCGACCGGAGTTACTAAGAAGGCTCATCAATAAGTATTTAAAGAAACAAAACCCACTCATTGCGAAATTAACACGAAGCGAGACAGAGCTAAATTTCAGACTGGTGGCAAGGCTTGCCGAACTTGCATACCGTTGCACCCTTTGCCGCAGATGCGCACAAGTTTGTCCGATCGGTGTAGACAACGCTTTGATCAGCCGAGAGATCCGGAAACTCCTCAGTCAAGAATTAGGTATCGCACCAAAAGAAATCCATGAACTGGGGACGGTTCAACAACTGAGAGTGGGTTCAACTACCGGGATGACTCCGAAGGCCCTTGAAAATCTAATCAGTTTCTTTGAAGAAGAAATAGAAGAGCGGACGGGGAAAAAGATAAAGATACCTGTAGATAAGGAAGGGGCTGATATGCTTCTTCTTCATAATGCAGGGGAATTCCTCTCATGGCCTGAGAACATTGAAGCATTTGCCATTCTTTTAGATGCTGCAAGAATTGACTGGACGCTCTCCAGTGAACTCGTCGGGTACGACGCTGTGAACTATGGTGTTTGGTACGACGATATCCAACTGGCTAAAATTGCGGTCAAGCACGCTCAGGTTGCAAAGGATCTTAAGGTAAAGAAGATTAATGTCGGAGAATGCGGGCATGCCCACAAGGCATTTATCGTCGTTGCGGACCGGGTGTTAACCGGAGACCTGAATATTCCGAGAGAGAGTGCTCTGCCTCT
>CAYMJV010000399.1:0-1730 GCA_964390545.1 uncultured Syntrophaceae bacterium | reverse complement strand
GTCCTCGGGCCCATGGCATGCCGGAGATGTTCTATCCTTCGGAATACCTCAACCGAGATATTCTGCTTCGCTATACAGCAGTCCTTTTCACCGATGGCAGGTATTCAGGCGCTACTTATGGTCCGTGCGTAGGCCACTGTTCTCCCGAGGCCTTCGAAGGGGGAGGGGTCGGAGCCATTGAGACCGGGGATTGGATCTATCTCAACTTCGATCGAAGCGAAATCAACCTCCTTGACAGAAAGAAGCTCTTATCCAGAAAGGAGATCAAATATCCATTCGTCCTCATGAGTGAAAAGGCGATTCTTTCCCGACCCTGGGTCAAGAGGAGAATCAAAGAGATTGGAGAAAAGAGAAAAGAACTCACCCCTTGGGCCGAAGGATATCTTGATAGCCTTCTCTCAACAGAGTTCGGGGTGAGACCCAGGATTTAGTTAGCGAGTGTTATATATCTTGACTCTTAAATCGGAAAATGGTGAAATAAGCCAGCGTAGGAGGTTACTGATAACTTCATAAAAAATGATTGCCTTTATCTGTCATTCCCGCCCCGTATCAAGTACGGGGTAAACTCCAGTGGGAATCCAGATAATAAAGATTGGGTAAGGTCCTGTGAAGCGGGGCCTTTTGGGCGACCTGCCTTCGCCGAAACGCTTCGTGCAGGCAGGCTAAAGTCGCCCCTACCCACATTTGAGAGGAGGTGATGAAGGAGTTTTAGAAGCAATGTGAAAAAAGCTTGTTTGGTCTTTTCTGGAGGATAATGGATACTAATAATTTTGTTAAGACCCAAAGGGGATTTTTATCTTAAAGGAGGTTCAATATGAAGGACAAAAAACGAGAAAGAAAGAGGAGGGTGAGTCGGCGGGAGTTTCTCAAGGCAGGAGTAGCCGGCCTGGGTATGGCGGCTATGGGAGGGCTGACCGAGAAGGCCTTCGGAGCGCCCGCGGTGATCAAGGGTACGAAGCTCACAATTCTGCAAGGCACTTACTTCATCGCACCAGGCCAAGAACTCTACAAGAAGCAGGCCCAGGAGTGGGGCGAGGCCAACGGCGTACAGATGAGTGCTGATTTCCTGAACTGGCCCGATCTGCAGCCGAAGATCGCTGCGGCCATTCAGGGCGGTGGTGTGGACATCGTAGAACTGTGGCCGGGCTGGAACTATCTTTATCAGAAGAACTTAGTAGATTTGACCGATATGGCCCTGGAATTCGGAAAGAGAGGCGGCGGCTTCGAGAAGTACGTCCTGAACTCCGCGTCAGTGAAAGGACGGTACCTGGGAGTTCCCCACGGGTATTCGAACGGTTCCATGAACTACCGGATCAGCTGGTTTAAAGAAGCCGGTTGCCCCAACGCGGAGGATGGCAACAAGGTCGATTTGACGTGGGACGAATACCACGCCATCGCCAAGAAGTGCAAGGCGGCTGGCCACCCCTTTGGCCAGGCCCTGGGCCACAGCACCGGGGATCCTCCGGGGTTCTGCTATCCCTACATGTGGGCCCACGGGGCCATGGAGGTCTCCCAGGACGGGAAGTCAATTCAATTCAACAAGCCGCAATTCGTAGATGGCATGCGGAAGTTCATCGAGGCCTGGAAGGATGGCTACGACACGACCGGCACCTCATGGGACGACAGTAACAACAACCGGGCGTTTCTGTCAGAGCAGATCTCCTGCACCTTCAACGGCTCCAGCATCTACTTTGCGGCCAAGAAGGACAAGCCCGAACTTGCGAAAGACA
>CAYMJV010000398.1:0-1738 GCA_964390545.1 uncultured Syntrophaceae bacterium | reverse complement strand
ACCATCATGATCTTCGACCTCGGGATGGCTTGTCTTGAGACTTCCATCATTTTCATCTTTTCTTTCTCGTTGAGGAAGACGGCTTCCCCGTTTGATCCAAGCACTAGGAAACCCGACAGACCTGTTTGGTTCCATTTCTGAAAATTCTTTTTGAGTTTATCTATCGCCAACTTTCCATCCTGAAAAGGTGTAGCAATGGGTGGTAGTACGCCGCTGAGCTTCATGGGTTTCCTCCTTTTCCCCTCACTCTTCCCCTCTCCCCCAAGGGGAGAGGGCAGGGTGACAGGGGATCCGCATTTTGAAGATAACATGTGTTTGAGTGAACGGTCAAATCTCCCTTGACAATTTCTCTAAATCCTATATGGTCAATATTATATATGTCCTTGTAGGGAGCGTTCCCCGAACGCTCCATTACACGGTGTGATCGGGGATCACACCCTACGAACTTATAATTATTGCATTGCGCTCGTAAATAGCGGGAGGTAAACATTGGTTGAAGAAAGAATAAAAGACGCGTCAAAGATCTTGAACCTCATGAGGTCGATGTCCGATTATAAACCCCATTTTGAAATTATTGGAAATTACAGGTTAATTGACGATGGAGTTCGGCCCGAAGCCACAATCATGCTCCGGGCTAACGGCAAAGAGATGCACGAGGCGGATACAGGCGTTGGACCCGTGGATGCGTTGGCTAAGGTATTGAAGAAATCATTGAAATCCCTCTTTCCTGAAATTGATGGGGTGAAACTGATTGACTTCAGTTCCAGAATCTTTGATCCAGGGGCAGGGACCGCAGCCGGTGTGGAGGTGGAGATCCTATTTAGCAATGGAAAGGATGCATGGAGGGTGAAGGCGTCCTCTGAGAATATTAACAGGGCCTCCTTTCTGGCATTAGTCGATGGATTTGAATATGGGATCCATATTTCAAGGGAAACAAAAGAAAAATGATGAGAATCCCCCTCACCCAGCCCTCTCCCCGTGGGGGAGAGGGCTGGGTGAGGGGAGAATTTGAAAGGGGTATCACCATGGACCGTAAGAAGATAGAAGGAGCCATATTGGCAAAGTCAAAAGACGGCAAGATTCCCTGTGCCGTCTGCTTCAAAATTGCTGATGATCTGGGAATCCCTAAGAAGGAGATAACAAAGGTTTTGAATGAGATGAAGATTAAGATCTCCCAGTGTCAGTTGGGTTGTTTTGAATGAGATTTCTAAAAGAATCTCTGATTACACGGATTAAGGAAGGCGATTACACTGATAAAGAAATCGGTGTAATCTTCCTTGGAATCAGCGAAATTATGTGTAAAATTGATTTGACATAAGAAACCGTTGGAATATAATACAGCAAATAAAAAACGGAAAGGAGGTGGGAGATCGTAACAAAGGTAATTAGGTTTAGGGGGGAAAAGATTGAATTCTCTCAAGACCACAAGGAGGTGAAGTTATGAATTCAGTGGTTGTGGTAATCATCGGTTTGATTGTAGCTTTTATAGGTTACCGATTCTATGCCAAGTACATCGATACGAAGATTATGAAGGCTGATCCAAAGAAGGCTACTCCAGCCAAGATGTATATGGATGGGGTGGAATTCATGCCCACGAGTAAGAATGTCCTATTTGGGTACCAATTCAAGTCGATTGCAGGTGCAGCACCCATCATCGGGCCAATCGTAGCTATTCAATGGGGATGGCTCCCTGCATTGATCTGGATCTTAGGAGGAGCATTGTTCATTGGTTGGGTTC
>CAYMJV010000397.1:0-1744 GCA_964390545.1 uncultured Syntrophaceae bacterium | reverse complement strand
CTTTTCCAATCCTGCTGGCAACCTGCTCACTATCCCCGGTGAGCATCCAGATTTCAGATACTCCCTCTCTTCTAATCTTTTCAATGGTCGCCTTCGCCTTCTCCCTCAGAGTGTCGGCGATGGAAATGACTCCCACCAGTCGGTGATCCAAAGTGATGAGGAGGGAGGTCTTGCCTTCCGATTCTTTCACCCTCAGCCACTCTCTTACGGATTCTGGAATTTCTATCCCTTCACCCTTCAGGTATTCAGAACTCCCCGCCAAAATCGTCTTGGAATTCCATCGACCTTTGACACCTCTTCCTCTGAAATTTTCAAAGGATTCGGGATGGGGGATGGAAAGTCCTAAAGATTCGGCTCTCTCTGTGACTGCTCTGGCCAGAGGGTGCTCGGAACGTTTTTCTGCAATGGCAGCCCAGTAAAGGACCTCTTTCTCATCGACTCCATTGAAGGCCTTCATCTCCACGACTTTCGGTTTTCCATGAGTGAGGGTCCCAGTCTTATCCATCAAAAGGGTTTTCAACCTTCCCATTTGCTCAAGAAAGGGCCCCCCTTTAATCAGAATGCCTTGCCTGGCTGCATTTCCAATTGCTGCCACCACTGCCGTTGGCGTACCCAGGACGAGCGCACAGGGGCAGGCAACGATGAGGACCGTAATGGCACGGACGGGTTCTTTTGTGATCAGAAAAGTGGCGAGGGCGATGAGGAGGATGGCAGGAATGAAATATCGGGCAAAACGATCCGTGACCCTCTGAATGGGTGACTTCTCTGCCTGAGCCTCTAAGATCAACCTTTTGATTTGGGCTAATTTTGTGTCTTCAGCGATTTGAGTAGCTTCAATCTCACAGGAACCCGCTTCATTGATGGTTCCGCAGAAGACCCGATCCCCTAAGCCCTTCTCAACCGGAATCGACTCCCCAGTCAACATGGATTGATTGATCGAACCACAGCCAGAGACGATCTTTCCATCCACGGGGATTCTTTCACCGGGTTTCACAATCACGACCTCCTTAGTGGTCACCTCCTCAATTGGAACTTGGACCTCTTGGTCTCCTTTTCTCACCCAGGCTGTCTTGGGAGAAAGTTGAATCAGCGAGGCAATGGCCTTTCGCGCCTTTCCCACTGTCAGGTGTTCCAAGAATTCGCCCAAGAGCATGATGAAGACGACCGTGGCGGCCTCCTGATAAGCACCGACAGAGGTGGCAGCAATGGCTGCGATAGAGACGAGGGTATCCACATTTAAGTCAGGGATGAAGAGGGCTTTGATGGCGCTCTTCAAAACGGGATATCCTCCGATGACGAGGGAGGTAATGGCAAAGGCTGTCGGGAGGTAGGCGGGCTTCAGACCTATCCATCCCAGAATCCAGGAGAGCCCCAGGGTGATCCCGGAGATTGCCGTGAAGATGAAGGGTCGCCTTTCATTCCAGAAGGTGCGAGTCTTCTCGGTGAGGGTTTCCCTAACCACATAACCTGGTTTGATGATGGCCTTTTTAATCTGCTCTTCTTCTACGCGATGGGGGTCATAGTAGATCGTGGCTGAGGAGAGGACGTAACTTACCTCTGCAGAGAGAACTCCAGGAAGATGCTCTACAGAGCGTTCAATATTCAGAGCGCAGTCCGCACAATGGATGCTATCAATGTTGACGAGGATCTTTGACTTTCCTTTGAACTTCTTCTCTTCCATTTTTTTTCGCAATGAAGAAATCAACGCAGGCTAAAGCCTGCGGCTACTCTATGCTCTCTGCTC
>CAYMJV010000396.1:0-1745 GCA_964390545.1 uncultured Syntrophaceae bacterium | reverse complement strand
TCGACAGAAGCATCCATCTTGCTGAAGAAGAGTTTTGGATAGATCCCCATAAGAAAGATCAGAATCACCATGGGAACCAGAATCGTGATCTCTCTCGCATTAAGGTCTTTCAACTTCTCATTCTCAGGTCGGGTAATCTTTCCGAACATCACCCTCTGAAACATCCAAAGCATATAAGCCGCTCCCAGGATCACGCCTGTAGCCGCAAGCACCCCATAGACGATATTCGATTGAAAGACCCCCAGGAGGATGAGAAACTCTCCTACAAATCCATTCGTCCCAGGCAGTCCAATGGAAGAGAGGCTGACGATCATAAAAAAGGTCGCATAGATGGGCATCACTTTCGAGAGCCCCCCAAAGTCGGCGATCATCCTCGTGTGGCGCCGCTCATAAATCATCCCCACAATCAAGAAGAGAGAGCCTGTGCTGATTCCATGATTGAGCATCTGATAGATCGACCCCTGGACTCCCTGCGTATTGAGAGCAAACATGCCGAGCATGACATATCCCAGGTGGCTTACACTCGAGAAGGCCACCAGCCGTTTCAAATCGGGCTGCATCATGGAGACCAGGGCTCCATAAATAATTCCAATGAGCGCCAAGATAGAAATCAATGGCATGAGATTAAAAGCTGCCTGAGGGAACAAAGGAATGGCAAATCGGATGAACCCATAGGTTCCCATCTTCAGTAAGACACCGGCCAGGATGACGCTTCCAGCGGTAGGCGCCTCAGTATGCGCATCGGGCAACCAGGTATGGAAAGGGAACATGGGGACCTTGATGGCGAAAGCCAGGGCAAAGGCCCCAAAGAGCCAGTACTGAGTCCCGAGGGGAATTCCGAGTTTGTAGAGCTCGAGAACATCAAAGGTCCCTTTCCCAATGGCTTTTGCACCGATGAAGTAAAGGGCCAAAATGGCAACGAGCATCAATACACTTCCAGCCATTGTAAAGAGGAAGAATTTAATGGCCGCATAGATCCGCCTCTTCGGGTCACCCCAGACACCGATGAGAAGGTACATCGGGATCAGCATAACCTCCCAGAAGACATAGAAGAGGACGAGATCCAAGGCCACCAAGGCACCAATCATCCCTGTCTCAAGGAGGAGGAAGGAGATCATGAATTCCTTGACCCTGAAGGTGATGGCGGTCCATGAACAGAGGATGCAAAGGATGGTCAAGAAGGTGGTCAACAAGACCAGAAGGAGGCTAATTCCATCGATGCCCAGTTTGTAACTAATCCCATAGGCCTCAATCCACCACCAATCCTCCACGAATTGCATGGCTGCTGTCTTGGAGTCGAAGACGAAGAAAAGGGGGAGAGAAAAGATGAATTCAACGATGGCGATGACTAAGGTGACCACCCGGGCGGCACCTGCCTTCTCCTGATTGATAAAAAGTAGGATAATAGCGCCCACAATGGGAAAGAAGATCAGCAGCGATAGAATGGGAATACCGAGAATGGTCATGAAACCAACTCCTTTTTTGAAGAGACGAATAGAACGAATGAAACCGAATAACACGAATGTTTCTCAAATCTCTTATTCGCGGTATTCGTTGTCATTCGTGTCATTCGTTTAATAAAAGATGGCGCGCACGATATAATAACCTAAAAGAACCACTCCTCCGATGATCATGGCAAAAGCATAATTCTGGACGAACCCTGTTTGAACCCTTCTCAGCGCCCCTGAGACCCACCCGACGAGATAGGCAACGCCATTGATTGTGCCATCGATGACAAAGTCATC
>CAYMJV010000395.1:0-1757 GCA_964390545.1 uncultured Syntrophaceae bacterium | reverse complement strand
ACGAGCCTTCCCTCGGACTTTCGCCCAAATGGGTCAAAACAGTCTTCGAAAAGATTATCGAAATTAAAAAATCGGGTCTCCCATGCCTGATTGTGGAGCAAAAAGCGGCGATGGTTCTCGAATATTCCGATTACGGCTATGTTCTGGAGATGGGGAACAACCGTTATGAGGGGAGAGGACAAGACCTCCTCAATAATCCAGACGTCCGTCAACTCTACCTGGGAGGTTGAAAAAAAGCTTGACTTTTCAAAGAGAAACGCTAATAATTAGAAACTGGTAAGTTGTAAGGAGTAGAGAGTTTTGGGAACAAAGAAAAGGTCACAGAAGGTTAGTCTTATACTTTTGTGGCCTTTTTTCGTAAGGACCAAAGGCTATTACAACTTACGCCAGTTCAAAGAGAGAGGAGGTGAGCTGTAGTGGCCAAAGGTCGTGTGAAATGGTTCAACGAGAAAAAGGGTTACGGTTTCATTTCTAGAGACGACGGGACTGATGTTTTCGTACACTTCTCCGCCATCAAGAAGGATGGATTTAAAACCCTTTACGAAGGCGATGAGGTAGAGTTTGAGGTTTCTCAAGGTCCGAAAGGACTGCAGGCGACAGACGTGACCGTTCTTAGCTGAAAAAGAAACTCATTCGACTGACCGAAAAGAGACCCCAGGGTAAAACCTGGGGTTTCTTTTTTGAACTCTCTCCTCTTCCCTTATAAAAGGTGGCTTTATCCCTCCCTTTGGCAAAGCCTGCCTGCCGGCCCCGGTCCCGACCGAGGGCGGGGCAGGCAGGGGAGGAGGGGAGGGATTATCAGAGTTTTGGAAGGCGAATCCATGGCAGAAATTAAATCAACCTTAGAGCTCGCATTGGAGCGAACGAAGAAGATGACGATCTCCGACAAGGAGAAGGAGGAGATCAGACAGAAAAAGCTTTTCGAGAGGGCAAAAGGCCTTTTCCACCGCTATCGAGAAGGTCATGCCCCACTGAGTGAACTTCAAAAAGAGATCGAGAGAATGGATGAGAAGACGTCAGCCGCGGTAAAGGATTTCCTCCTTTCCCAATGGATTGATGCCCTCTCCCTAAAGGACGACAATGAGAGACTGATCAAGGGAATCGAATGGCTGAAGAATGCCCGCATTGAGGAGGTCCCGGAGCGATTTCGCCATCTTCTCTCCCAATACCGAGAAGAAATGGAGAAGACCAGGCAGGAAGCAAGAACTCAATTAGTAGAGGCTCTGAAAAGAGAGGGGATCGCGGGGGGTGCCGTCGAACCGAATGTGGAAGGAGATCTCCTCTGGAAAGAGGCCGTTGAAAAATTGGATCACCTTTATGGAGAAAAACTGGAGGAGATCAGGAAACAGTTGAGGAACCTATAAATAAGAATAAAAATTCTGGCGTATGAATTCGTAGTTCTGAAGAACCAACTCCTTTCCCATCACGAGATCCCCATGGCCGGGAAGTAACAGCTCGGTATCCAAAAGAGAGAGCCTCTCGATACTCTCCATCAACAATTTGGAGTTTCCTTCCAGAAAATCCGTTCTTCCAACTCCACCCAAGAAAACGACATCTCCGGTAAAGAGGACTTTCCGATCCGGCCAATAGATCGTAAGGGATCCCGGAGAATGGCCTGGACTCTGGTGGACGTGAAAGGTCTGACTCCCTAATTGGAGCTCCCCTTCCTTGAGATAAAAGTCGATTCGGATTTTGGGTAAAGGCATTCCCATCATATCAAAGAGAATTTTCCCGCTTTCCAAAAGGTAGCGCTCTTC
>CAYMJV010000394.1:0-1759 GCA_964390545.1 uncultured Syntrophaceae bacterium | reverse complement strand
CCTCATGGACGTTTATTATTCTATTTGGCGTGATTTTGTTTAGCAACAAGGCAAAAAAGAGGGCCAATTCCTTTTGGGAATGGCCCCACACCTGCTTACTGCAGGCAAGGTAAGAAAGGAGGGGTATGAAGAGAGGAGTCTACGCAGCCTTTTTTTCTAAATTGTTGACAAACTCCTTATACGTTTTACATTCCTGAACTGACTTACATTTCCTTCGACAGACTTCGATGTGAATTTTTGGGCTTCCTTTCCTTTTATCGCATATCAAGTAGCTCATTGTTGGAATCTCCCTCTTGTCCAATCGGTGGATTAATCAAGCAAGGCTAATGCATTCTATATATTGAACTAGAACTATATTAGAACACAAAATATAGAAATGTCAAGAAAAAAATTAATTTATTGGTGAAATATTTTAATAACAAATTCAATAAGTTATGAATCTAAAGGAAAGTAAAATCGTAAATTATTAGATGATCTGTTTTAATTTTATTAAACAAAGCCATAATTCCGTTCATTCTCAGAAAAGACAGCAAAAGAGGAAATACTTCGAATTTAGGGTTTTATCGAGTTGAAGAGGAGGGTTTTTCTTCGATGGCAATGCCTAAACGTTCCACTCCGGCATTGTTGGCCACATCCATCACCTGGACGACACGGTCAAAGATCACATTCTTATCAGCTCGGACGATCACCGGTCTCATTTTACTGAAGGCGATGAGAGATTGGAGTTCTGTTTTCAAATCTCTGAGAGTCTTTGGTCTGTTGTTGAGAAAGACTTCATTTCGACTGTTGATGGTTACGATGATAGGTTCTTTCTGATCCGCAGGGGCTTTTACATCGGCCTGGGGAAGTTTTACAATAATTCTGGATTCTCTCATAGGATTGAAGGTATAGACCAGACTGAATGCGGTGAAGAAAAAGATGAAGATGTTGAGAATGATGTCGGTGATGGCGGTCGATTCCAACGTCAGCACGGGGTCTCGGTGGGTTCTTATCTTCATCGAACACCTCCCTCTCTGGCCTTTGCCAGAACGTCTACTAACTCATTACCATAATAAGTCATCTCCTGAGCGTGGCTCTTAATTTTCCCGACAAGAAGGTGATAGAGGATATAACCAGGAATAGCGACGATAAGACCTGCTGCTGTGGTGATCATCGCCTGATAGATTCCCGCTGCCAGGGCACTTACGGTAATATTGGTCCCCAGACGTTCCCAGGCCATAAAGGCCTTGATGAGGCCCACAATGGTTCCGAGAAATCCGAGCATTGGTTCCACACCGATGGTGATGAGTAAAGCGCCGAGGTACTGTTCCAGGTATTGAATCTGTTCGTCTCCTTCCCGCTCCATCATCGACTCAATCTCCTGTCGCTTCAAGTTTCGATTGAGGATTCCTAACTTGAAGACATCGCCGATGGGGTGCCTTACTGTTTCACAGCGCTCCAAGGCCTTCGAAAATTGTCCTCTTTCCAAATGGAGAAAGATCTCCTGGGCAAATTGTTGGAAATCCAGCCGAATCTTCCAGAGGGTCCACCCTCTCTCCAGAATGATGGCAAGGGCAACGATCGATCCCAAGATAATAGGGATCATAACAAGCCCACCTTTGACGATCAGGGAAAAGAACATTCCAAACCTCCTTAGATGAAAAAATAGGGCAATTGTGAAATTGCCCTAGCATGAAAGTAAAGTGCCGGGTCCCGGAATCGAACCAGGGACACGAGGATTTTCAGTCCTCTGCTCTACCGACTGAGCTAACCCGGCATC
>CAYMJV010000393.1:0-1781 GCA_964390545.1 uncultured Syntrophaceae bacterium | reverse complement strand
TTCTCGAAGGCAGCACTCCTTCTCTGCCGGTATTTGGGATTCTCCCCCGACATCATCCATCATCACGAATGGCAGACGGGACTGATCCCCGCCTACCTCAAATCCATCTACCGAGAGGATCCCCTCTTCTCCCACACCGGAGTCGTCTTCACCATCCACAATATTGCCTACCAAGGGTTGTTCAGAAAGGAGAAGTTCTGGCTCACGGGTCTTCCCCAAGAGATGTACAATCCGGAAGGGATCGAATTTTGGGAAAGGATCAATTTGATGAAGGCGGGCATCGTCTATGCCGATGTGATCAATACCGTCAGCCAGAGGTACAGCGAGGAAATCCAGACTCCAGAATTCGGCTACGGATTGGAAGGCATCCTGAGCAAGAGAAAGGAAGACCTCCATGGGATCATCAATGGAGTCGATTATACGGAATGGGATCCTTCTCGTGATGCCCACTTGGTGGCACGCTATGACCCCAAGGAACTTTCTGGGAAGAGAGCCTGTAAGAAGGATCTCCTGAAGGAGTTCCATCTCCCCTCCTCTCTTGAAAAAGTTCCCCTCCTAGGGATGATCTCTCGCCTGGCCGATCAAAAGGGTTTTGACCTCCTGGCTGAAATCTTAGAGGAGCTCTTCACCCTCGATGTTGGATTCGTTCTTCTCGGAACAGGAGAACAGAAATATCATGATCTTTTCCAGCAGGTCGCTCGTAAATACCCTCAGAAAGCTGGCATCCGAATAGCTTATGACGATCGACTGGCCCATAAGATCGAAGCTGGTGCCGACTTCTTTCTAATGCCATCGAAATATGAGCCCTGCGGTTTGAATCAGATCTACAGCCTGAAGTATGGAACGATCCCTATTGTTCGGGCAACTGGCGGACTGGACGATACCATCATAAACTACGATCCCGCCAAAGGAACCGGGAATGGGTTTAAATTCAGCCGATACGACGCGAAGGAATTCCTGAACCAGATTAAAGCGGCGATCGGTTTCTTTTCTCAGCCGAAGCATTGGAAACAACTCCTTCAGAATGCGATGACGGCGGATTTCTCCTGGCAGAGATCGGCAGAGGCCTACCTTCAGCTTTATCGAAAGGCTTTAAAAAAGAGAAAAGCATCTTAGTGGGTTATAGGAAGAGGGTTTATGATGACGAAATCCATGGGTCATTTTCTGATCGCGGGGGTCCTCATCTTTCTTTCTCCCCTGTCAGTTACGATCGAGGCCAAAACACCTCCCCTTAAGAGCCTAGATCATCCCAGACTCATTGAAACAGGGGAGTTGGTTGAAGTCATGAATCATCCCTCTATTCGTATCGTGGATTTGAGGTCCTCGCTTGATGACTACCTCAAAGGGCACATTCCAAATGCCGTCTATCTCCATTTCGAAAACCTCCGGGTTTCCCGAAATGGCATTCCTGCCCAGCTCCCGGATAAAATCTCTTTGGAAAAGATCATGGGAGACTATCTAGGGATCTCCAACGATATGTGGGTGATCCTCTATTCAGAAAAATCGAACCCCAATGCCACCTACCTTCTGTGGGCTCTGGATTACTTGGGACACAAGAGAGTGGGCGTTCTGAACGGAGGTTGGGAGAGATGGACCGGGGAGAAACTCCACCAGACCCAGGTCTATCCCTCGCTCTCTCCCAAAAAATTTTTTGGGAGAATAAAAGGAGAAGGCCTGGCCGAAAAGAAATGGGTTCTCGATCGACTTTCTGCCCGGAATGGAGCGATTATAGATGCCCGTTCACCCAAACAGTATAGTGGGGAAGAAGGCGAAGAGATCCG
>CAYMJV010000392.1:0-1784 GCA_964390545.1 uncultured Syntrophaceae bacterium | reverse complement strand
TTATAGATGCCCGTTCACCCAAACAGTATAGTGGGGAAGAAGGCGAAGAGATCCGGAGAGGCCATATCCCGGGAGCCAGAAATATCTTTTGGGAGACGACCCTGGAAGGAGAGGAAATAAAAATCTGGAAGAAGAAAGAGGAGCTGGAAAAACTTTTTACCGAAGCGGGAATCACAAAGAATAAGGAAGTCATCGTCCATTGTCGAACAGGAAGGGAAGCAAGCCATCTTTACTTCACCTTAAAATATGTCCTCGGCTTTCCCAATGTTCGCCTTTACCGTGGGTCCTGGGTGGAGTGGTCTGCGGATCCCACCTTACCTGTCAAAGTAGGCACGGAGCCTTAAGACTGAGAGCTCTGAAAAGATTGCTTCACGCTTTCTCGATCAGAGATTTCTCGATTTTTTCAGAAATCTCAAACTTTTAGCTTGACAAATCTCAGAAAATTATGCCATTTTCTTAAAAATTTCAAATTGAATTGAATTCTTCCAAGTCTGCTATCCCCCCGCGGGAGGAGTTCTTTACCATGCACAAGATCTGTTGGGTGGGGATGATCTTACTCCTCTTCTTAACCTGTTTGCCCCATGTGAACCTCCTTCCTGAAAGATTCCATACGGCGTATGCCTCCAATGAGGAGGAGAGCTTTTTCGGCATTGTCCAATCTGAATTGGAACTTGCCCCTCTGCACAAACCTTCCACCGGACAGTGCGAATCCTCTTCCATTCCTGTCCCAGCCGAAGAGCCCATCATGAAAACGGACCTCCCGACAGAGGATGAGCCGAATGAAGACCTCAAGCTGGAGACACTTCCAGCCGATCGCCCAAAGCAGGCCCAGGAATTTGATATACCGATTGTCATCAATGAAAGGGTGGAACATTTCGTTCAATATTTTCAAACCACAGCAAAAAAGATCTTCGTCAATTGGCTCGCACGATCAGAAAGATATATTCCCTTCATGAGGAATCTTCTGAGAGAGGGTGGGCTTCCAGAAGATCTGGTCTATATGGCTTTGATTGAGAGTGGCTTCAACCCGTATGCCTATTCCAGAAGGAAGGCCTCCGGTCCATGGCAATTCATTTACTTCACGGGAAAAAGATATGGTCTCAAAGTGAACTGGTGGGTGGATGAGAGGCGGGACCCGGAAAAGTCCACGATCGCCGCAGCCAAATATTTGAAAGATCTTTACGACCTGTTTGAATGCTGGTATCTCGCAGCAGCCGGTTACAATGCCGGAGAGGGAAAGATCATCAATGCGATGAAACGCTATCGGACGGAGGATTTTTGGGAACTGACAAAATATCGATATTTAAAACGGGAAACAAAGGATTATGTGCCTCAGATGATTGCGGCCGCCTTGATCGCTAAGGACCCGGAGAGATATGGGTTCGTCGGCATTGAGTATCAGGAACCTCTCCGATATGAGAAGGTGAGTGTGCCAGCGGTCACAGACCTCCGTCTGATCGCCAAAGCCTGTGAAGCCCCGGTAGAGGAATTGAAGGGTCTTAATCCTGAATTGTTGAGATGGTGCACGCCCCCCGACAGTCAGGAGTATGAGATTAGGGTTCCCTTCGGAAAGAAAGACCTCTTCTTGAAAAATTTTGAGGCCCTTCCCCGCCAGGACAGGTTCCAATTCAAAAGCCACATTGTGAGGAAGGGTGATACCCTTGGAGGGATTGCGAGGCTTTATCGAGTTGATTTGGAACCCATTTTGGAGCTGAACCGGCTCAAGAGATCAAGCCCCCTCTCCGTGGGAATGAACCTCATCATCCCCATCCCGAAAGATGCGA
>CAYMJV010000391.1:0-1794 GCA_964390545.1 uncultured Syntrophaceae bacterium | reverse complement strand
CCATCCTGGCCTCCCACCTGGGAAGACCCAAAGGGAAGAGGGATCCTAAGTATAGCCTGGCTCCTGTGGCGGAAAGGTTATCCAAACTGTTGGGAAAGAGAGTGTCCCTCGCCAGCGATTGTATTGGTGAGGAGGTGCAGAAACAGATCGAAGGGATGAAAGCAGGGGAGGTCCTCCTGCTGGAAAATCTGAGGTTTCATCCGGAAGAAGAGAAGGATGAAGAAGCTTTTTCGAAAGCCCTGGCTTCTCTCTGTGATGTTTATGTGAATGATGCCTTTGGTGCTGCCCACAGGGCGCATGCCTCTACGGAAGGGATGACGCGATATGTAAAGACCCTGGCCGCAGGGTTTCTGATGATGAAGGAAATCGAGAGCCTGGAGAAGGCTTTAGTCAACCCTCAAAAGCCCTATATCGCCATCCTCGGCGGGGCAAAGGTGTCGGACAAGATTGGCGTCATTGAAAATCTTCTGGATAAGGTGACCACCCTTCTTGTGGGAGGGGGGATGGCCTATACCTTCCTTAGGGCGAGGGGATTCGGGGTGGGAAAATCATTGGTCGAAGAAGATCAGATCGGATTTTCAGCCACTCTTTTGGAAAGGGCAAAAGGAAAAGTGAAGTTTCTCCTTCCCCAGGACCACATTGCAGCGGAGCGGATGGATGTCCAAGCGAAAAGAGAGATTGTAAAGAATGAGAAGATCCCATCCGATTGGATCTGTCTCGACATTGGTCCGGAGACAGTGAAGGTTTTTTCAGAAGAGATTAAATCGGCCAAGACGATCGTCTGGAATGGTCCCATGGGGGTCTTCGAGATGGAGCCTTTTAGCCAGGGAACATTTGCCATCGCCAAGGCTGTCGCCGGGTCTTCGGCCTTCAGCATTGTGGGAGGGGGAGACTCTGTGGCAGCAGTAAACAAGGCAGGAGTGGCTAAGAAGATTGGTCATATCTCGACGGGTGGCGGAGCCTCCCTTGAATTTCTTGAGGGGAAGAAATTGCCTGGGATTGAAGCCCTGAGGAGGGGGTGATTGATGAAGAGACTGCCTTTTATTGCTGGTAATTGGAAGATGAATAAAACTGTTGCGGAAGCCATCGATCTCGTCAAGCAATTGAAAGCCTCCTTATCTGGAGTCGAAGGAGTGGAGGTGGCTGTGGCTCCTCCTTTTACAGCTCTTTCTGCCGTTCAAAAAGAGCTGGAAGGTTCTCCCATTCAGCTTGCAGCCCAGAACCTCTTCTGGGAAGAGAAAGGGGCATTTACCGGGGAGATCGCTCCTCCTATGCTCAAAGAGGTGGGCTGCCATTATGTGATCCTCGGCCACTCTGAGAGGCGTCAGTTTTTTGGAGAAACAGATGAGACAGTGAACCGTAAAGTAAGAGCCGCCCTCAGCCAAGGGCTTAAAGTAATCTTCTGTATCGGCGAGACCTTAAAGGAGAGGGAAGAGGGGAGGACCTTTGCTGTGATTGAAAGGCACGTGCCAGGAGGACTGAAAGATATCCGTAAGGAGGAAATGAGAAACATCGTCATTGCTTATGAACCGGTTTGGGCCATTGGAACGGGCAAGACGGCTACTCCGGAGCAGGCTGAGGAAGTCCATCGATTTATTCGTAAGAAATTGGTGGAACTCTACCCAAAGGAGATTGCAGAGGGGGTGCGGATTCAATATGGTGGGAGCGTGACTCCGGAGAATATCAAGGGTCTGATGGGGCAGGAGAATATTGATGGGGCACTGGTCGGAGGGGCAAGCCTGAAATCCGAAACGTTCTCCAAGATTGTCAGATTCAGGGAAATGTGATATAAAT
>CAYMJV010000390.1:0-1807 GCA_964390545.1 uncultured Syntrophaceae bacterium | reverse complement strand
TCTCCCCAGAGGCGGGACGGGGCACTTTCCGGCCATTTTCTATCAAAACAAAAGGCAAACGGCCATGCAAACAGGAACAGTAATTTCGATTTGGATAAAGATCAGGAATTAACTTTTGGGTTTATGTGGGAACAAAAGAGGCTGAGCCATTTCTGACTCAGCCTCTTCGCTTTGCCAATTGAATATCAATCACTGAGAAGTTTTGCTATAAACAGTTCTCTTAATTTCCCATGGTCCTCTTTCAATATCTTAGTGAATTTTATTCCGTATTGATATCCTTCCTCCCCTTTCTGCGAAACCTTCTTCCGAATGATTTCGGCGGCCACTTCAAAATTGGATAATTCGTATTCCCTGGGGAACAAGACAGCTATTTTCAACTTCGTACCGATAGGGATGTCTTCGACGGAATAAATGAGAAAGCCTGTCTCGCTCGCATCAACAACAATTCCTCCGTGAGCGTAAGACTCGTGTTTCACCCAATAATCAACGGGCAAGTCCATAAACACACGGGGATATTTCCTCTTTTCCATGAAAAAGACTGGATCTCCCACCGTATTTTTCCGTTCGGCCTTTCCTAAGCCAGAGAAATCACTACCATTTTACACCGCCTTCATTATTTGTCAATTCAAAATTGATGAATTCGTAAAAAGTTGAAAACCAGGAAAAATGTCATGAACCTTGTGCTGAGCTTGACTCAGTATTGATTCAGCATCTAACAAAATCGAGGACTTACGAGATCCTGAAACAGGTTCAGGGTGACAAATCGGGACTTTTTATGAGACCATCAAAATTGATTTACGGAAATGCTACCTAAATTGGAAAAGCTATCCCCTATGCGCTACGCCCTATGCTTTTTCAGGGCAATGAAGGCTGCTCCCAATATCCCCGCATCGTCACCACATTTGGCCTGAACGACCTTCACCTTCTCTCTCGATCCCTCCATCGCCCTTTCCATAACAACTTCCATTGTGGTCTTTATAAAAGAATCCCATGCACGGGAAGCTTTTCCTCCAATCACAATTTTCTCCGGATCAAAGAGATGAATGAGATTGACCAACCCCAGGCCTAAAAATCTCCCCATCTCATGAAAGATCTTTTGAGCGGCCTCATCTCCGGATTGGGCTGCCTGAAAAACCTTCTCTGAGGTAACTTCCTCCACCTTACCTCCAGCTCTTTTAACGATTCCTCCTCCTTCCCCTTTTTCAATAGCCTCCAGAGCCATTCTCTTGATCCCTGTAGCTGATGCATAAACCTCAAGGCATCCCCTTCCTCCACAACCGCACAAGGGTCCTTCCGGGTCAATCACCATATGGCCCACTTCGCTTGCCATTCCTCCGGAGCCATGGAGGATTTCTCCATCGATAACGATACCTCCCCCAACTCCAGTTCCGAGCGTAATCCCGCAATAATAGCTGGATCCTTTTGCCGCACCAACCCAGCCCTCTCCCAAAGCAAAGGCATTGGCATCGTTTTCAATCGCAATGGGAGATGAAATTCTTTTCCTAATGAACTCTCGGATACCGAAACCATTGAGGTCTTGGACATTGGGGGAATTAATTATCCTCCCTTTTTTCATATCAATCGCTCCTGCAATGCCTATCCCAATACCTAATAGTTGGTCATTCTTCCCAATTCTCCTCTGAATAAAATCCTCTAGATTCGATACTAATCCCTCGACTATCTTTAATCCCCCATGAGATGGGTCTAATGCATATTCTTCCTTCTTCAATACTCTCCCCTTTGGAGTAATGATTCCAATCCGAACATTCGTCCCACCCAAATCGACTCCAACTAATACCCGCCCCAT
>CAYMJV010000389.1:0-1810 GCA_964390545.1 uncultured Syntrophaceae bacterium | reverse complement strand
CATAGAGAGCAAGGCTTGCGGCTTTTGCACTTGAAAATCCAACAGGTTGATCAATGGCCTCTGAGAGGGGGAAGCGGCCTGGTTGGTAACTCATAGCCAGACAACCAATGTCAGCTGTTCCGGAGATTACCCCTTCGAACATGTTTTTTGGATTGAGCAGGGTACTACCCGGGAAGGTTTGGACCGCCACCTTTCCACCGGTTCTCTTCTCCACCTCTACCTTCCATCTCTCCATCTGGACACAGGGGAAAGTGGGGGCAGGGGGGAAGTTGGCGTAGGTCAGTTTGATCTGCGCCTGCGCGGGTGGTGTTAATAGGACGCCTCCCAGCAGAAGCGCCATCATGAACCCAATGAGCATGATTGATAAACCCTTGTGTTTCATATCCTTTTTTCCTCCTTTCTGAATGCATAATAGCTTTGAATTACCGTATACTGTATACAAATATTTCCCCTTTCGTCAAGTCTTTTTAGAGAGTTCTGAGAGACCCCGTTGGACTCTCTTGATTTCACAGATTTTTAGAAACCGATTTCACAGATTTCTTGTTATCAATTCTTAATATCTGCGTCATCGCTTTCTCATCCGTGTAATCAGAAATTTCGTAACTTTTTCAAAAATCTCTTTGAGTTTCATCACCTCCTTAATTAAACAAAGATGCTCCGTGTTAGATGTTTCGGTTGTCGAAGACTCGCTTGCTCTTTCGCTCTGACCTCGGAAGAGCTCCATAATCCACAATCTCCACCTTCCCACTTACCAGGACCTGTTTCTTGATGTCTTCCTCAACTTTCTTTGCGAGTTCTGAGTCCTCGGATGGATTCCCTCTCTCAGCCCTCTCCACCTTCACCGTCATATAATCTTTTCCATCCTCTTTCCGGTCGAGGTGAATCTGGTATTCACTGCCCACACCCTTTATGTTTGAAAGAATATGATCAATCTGGCCGGGATAGACATTCACTGCCCTGATGATAAACATA
The DNA here is from genome assembly GCA_964390545.1 of uncultured Syntrophaceae bacterium. Classification (GTDB taxonomy): domain Bacteria; phylum Desulfobacterota; class BSN033; order BSN033; family UBA1163; genus CAYMJV01. The sequence continues at coordinate 838 of CAYMJV010000389.1, read as the reverse complement.
TCGTCTGACCGGCCCAATAATCGGTCATGCATTGGAAGGATGGAGCCGCAAGAACATCTTTTTGGAATGAATTTCGTGAGATCTCTTGTGCGATAGCGGACTAATGGCGCGGCCTCTTTGCGGAGCGTGGTGACTACCATTTCACCGGTTTCCCCAAGTGGAACAGGCTCAAGGGTCTCGGGGTTGAGGAGTTCGACAATATAATAGTCGGCCCAGTAATGGATGCCCTCGTGATAGATACAGTCGAGCCCGGTTCCAGGGCCATAGAGTTCTGTCAGGCCGGGAATATCGAAGACATGATCGACGCCTAAGAGTTCCTTCATCTTCTTTCTCTGGGCATCGCTTGAGCGTTCGGAGCCCATAATAAGTTTCTTAAGGGCAATTTTTTCTCTAAGATTCCTCTTTTGCACTTCCTCTGCCATGAGGATGCCCATCGAGGCGGTGGAGCACAGGACCGTTGACTGAAAGTCTTCCAAGAACTGACATTGCATGTCGATGTTGCCTGGACCGATCGGGATGGCCATGGCACCTAACCGTTCGGCCCCTAACTGAAAACCAACGCCTGCTGTCCAGACGCCGTATCCGACTGCAATCTGGATGCGATCTTTAGTTGTCAGCCCTGCCATTTCATAACAGCGGGCGAACATATTGGCCCAGTCGTTAATATCCCTCTGGGTATAACAGAGAACCTTTCGCTTTCCCGTTGTCCCGGAGGAGGCATGGATTCGCACAATCTTTTCAAAAGGGGCCGATCTTAAAGGGAAGGGGTATCCTTCCTGCAGATCTTTGGAGGTGGTAAAAGGGAGTTTCGAAATGTCTTTAAGGGTTTTGATATGTT
>CAYMJV010000388.1:0-1832 GCA_964390545.1 uncultured Syntrophaceae bacterium | reverse complement strand
ACCGAAATTTCCAGAAAGCCTCCGCTTCCGATGAGGGCCATGGGTTCATCTTTCCTTCCTTCCCAGTATCCTTTCGTAAGACCCCTTATAGTTCTTTTTCCAATTTTGATTACCAAGGGCCGGCCTTTTGAAAATTGGAGAAGGCTCTTGCGGTCGATGTTGCTTACGAGATTTCCAAAGGCATCGACGTAAACGATCTCTCCAACTAAATTCCCCTGTTTCATAGCTGGATCTGGAAAAGAAATTTCGTGCCACGATTTGATCGAAGGACCAAAAGATTCCGGCTTTACTCCCAATGCGAGGTAGGCGGCCACTGGAGCGAAAATGTCCCTGCCATGAAACGTTGAGCTGATCTCGGAAAGAAAGAACTTTTGATTCGTGAGGACAACCGCCTGCTTCACCCTCTCTCTCCGCAGAGCAATCGTAAAGAGGCCGTTGTCAGGTCCCACAAAAAAATAGTTTTTGGTCACAATAAGAATAGGTTTCCTCACGCTTCCCACTCCTGGATCGACTACAGAGAGATGAATGGTTCCCTTTGGAAAATTAGAATAGGCTTGCCCAAGTATGAAGGCTCCTTCTTTAATATCATGAGAATTAATCTGGTGGGTGATATCGACCAGAGTACACTGAGGTTTGATGCTCAAAATCACCCCTTTCATCGATGCCACATAGGGGTCTCTTAATCCAAAATCGGTGAGCAAGGTGATGATAGGCCATTTTCGGTTTGCCATTTGCGATTTGCGATTAGCTAAGAACTATCAGCTTTCCGCTATTTGTGTTTTCTGCTTACTGCCTTCTGCCTTCTTTCATCTTTCATTCTTTATCTTCTTCAGATGTTTTTCAAAAGGCTTTCGTGCAATCCCCTTCTCTGTGATGATACCGTGAATCAAGGAATGGGGGGTTACATCAAAAGCGGGATTGTAGGCTTTGATTCCTTTTGGAGTAATTCTCTTCCCTCCCAGGTGGGTCACCTCTTCCGCCGATCTCTCTTCAATGGGAATTTTCTCTCCCGAAGGCAAGGAACGGTCGAGGGTGGAGGTTGGGGCCGCTACATAAAAAGGAACGTCATGGTATTTTGCAAGAATGGCAAGACCATAAGTTCCGATTTTGTTAGCCGTATCACCATTACGAGCAATTCGGTCCGCACCTACGATGATAAGGTTGATCTTTCTGTTCTTCATCAGCCATCCGGCCATATTGTCAGTCAGAACGGTGGTGGGAATCTTTTCTTGAGCTAATTCCCATGCAGTTAATCTGGACCCTTGAAGCAGGGGCCTGGTTTCATCAACAAAGACATGGAAGCGTTTCCCCGCTGTCCAAGCCGCTTGAATGACTCCCAGCGCCGTCCCGAATCCGGCAGTGGCCAACCCCCCTGCATTGCAATGAGTTAACACGCCATCCCCATCTCTAATGAGCCTCCTTCCATTCTGTCCGATCTTTCGATTGATCTTTAAATCTTCTTTGTAAATGCGTAAGGCCTCGTTCTCAAGCTTCGCCTTGATTTCTTCGATACTGAAAGACCCGGCCTGATCCAGCAGCCGCTCCATTCGATTCACTGCCCAGAAGAGGTTGACAGCCGTGGGACGGGTCTCCCTCATCTGTTGACAAACCTTCTTTAGATTCCTGAGAAAAACCTCTGGATTGTTGGTTTGTAGCTTTTTGGCAGCCAGGGCGATTCCCATGGAAGCAGCCACTCCGATGGCGGGAGCACCACGAATGGCCATGCTCTGGATCGCTCTGGCCAGGGAAGAAGGGTCTCTGCAGTCAAAATAGCAAACTTCACCGGGCAGCCTTCTCTGATCGAGAAGCCTCACCCGATCTCCTTTCCATTC
>CAYMJV010000387.1:0-1836 GCA_964390545.1 uncultured Syntrophaceae bacterium | reverse complement strand
CGTTTCGCCAAAAGCCCCCGCTTCTCTCGCCCTCTGGCTTTCCCTGCCAGAGGAGGAAACAAGCCAAAATTGATATTCATCGGTTGAAAAGGGGAAGCCTGCGAATGGGTGATATAATGGACCAAGGCTCCTATCGCCGTGGCGGGAGGAGGCACCACTGGATCCATTCCTCTCACCACCCGGAGCACATTGATTCCTGCCAGAAGCCCCATGGCTGCAGATTCCAGATACCCCTCTACCCCTGTCATCTGACCAGCAAAAAAGAGGTGCGCATGACCCTTCAACTGAAGCGACTCCTTCAGCAATCTCGGGGAGTCGATAAAGGTATTCCGATGAATCGAACCCAACCTTACGAATTCGGCCTTCTGAAGACCCGGGATCATGCGAAAGACCCTCTTCTGTTCTTCATGTTTCAGCCGTGTCTGAAACCCCACTAAATTGTAGAGCGTTTCAAAGCGATCCTCCTGCCTCAGCTGAACCACAGCAAAGGGTCTCGTTCCCGTCCTTGGATCGATGAGGCCGACTGGTTTGAGAGGTCCAAAAGCGAGCGTATCTTTCCCGCGGGCAGCCAGCTCTTCAACGGGAAGGCATCCCTCAAAAAAATACCTTCTCTCAAAATCACGGAAGGAAACCTTTTCCGCTCGATTCAAGGCATCCACAAACCGATCATAGGTCTCTTCATCCATTGGGAAATTGATATAGTCCTTTCCCCCTTTTTGGTAACGCGAGGCTCTGAAGCCTCTTTCAAAATCGATCGAATCGGAGGTGACGATCGGTGAAATGGCATCGTAAAAAAAAAGACGATGATCTTCCGTGAGCCGCTGGATCTCGCGGCTGAGTGTCTCGGACGTGAGAGGACCTGTGGCAAGAATGGTCATTTTTTCTCGTGAAAGGGTAGCAACCTCCTTCCGCACAATCTCCACATTCCTCAGTCCCTCGAGGGTCCGGGTCACCTGTTGAGAGAAGGCTTCCCGGTCTACCGCCAGTGAGTCCCCGGCCGGAACCCTCGTCTCTCTTGCCGTTCGCAGGATCAGAGAGTCTAACCGGCTCATCTCTTCTTTGAGGACCCCGGGGCCGTTCATGAGGGATTCTGATTTGAAAGAATTACTGCAAACGATCTCGGCAAGATAGGGAGAATGGTGGGCAGGAGAGTAAGCATGGGGCTTCATTTCGAAGAGCGCGACGCTTCCCCCTCTTTTGGCAATCTGCCAGGCTGCTTCACAGCCTGCCAGCCCGGCGCCAATGACCACAATGGGTTCCACAAAAATCTATTTTACGCCTTCCGACCCTGATTTGCAAAGGATAACTCATTGAATATGGAGTGATGGATTGACTCGTAAAAAGTTCTGATTTGTCATCCTGAACGAAGTGAAGGATCTAAAATACATTGATACGATTGGATTCTTCGCTTCGCTCAGAATGACAGAGTGCTGGTTGGCGACTTTTTACGATTTCATCAATAATGGATTGATGGAATGATGGAATATTGGAATGATGGTTCAAACCGAAGAATATTTTCCAAGAATCGTTTCTTCGCGATGATTACCCATTACTCCGTTATTCCATTATTCCTTCTATGTGTTTAGTTGTTTTGACAATCTTGCCAATCGTTGTTAGGATTTCATCTGTGAAGATTGAGCTCATTGTTCCTGCCGTTGAAGAGAACGCCCGTGTCCCTAATCTTGCCCTCCCCATCCTGGCAGCCCTCACTCCACCGGATGTCAAAACCTCTTTCACCGATGATCTCCTTACACCCATTGATCTGAATAGGAATTTAAAGGAAGTCGATCTTGTAGGAATTACGGTCCTGACCAAGACAGCCCTGAGGGCCTATCA
>CAYMJV010000386.1:0-1856 GCA_964390545.1 uncultured Syntrophaceae bacterium | reverse complement strand
ATTCTCACCTCCAAAGGCATTTCAACGAACAATACCCTGACCTTCGTCCTTCCCCAACTCATGGCCTGTGCCAAAGCGGTGAAGGAGGGATTGGAGATTGCGAAACGCAACGGGGTGGATCTGACGCGATGGAGATCGGTGATCACCCATATGGCAGCCCGCTATGGAGATCTGGGTGATCTGGGGAAGGACGCCGAATCCTTAAAGATAGACCTCACGGAGGCGGATGTCCGGTGGGCCGAATTGGCCATCTTCAAAAAGGCCTATCAGCTGGTTAAGGCAGGAGGCTATCCCAGCAAGATGCTGATCTGTTCGATGAGGATCAGTCCCGTCCTGAACGGAAAGAAGCATTGCTGGCATCTGGAAAAACTGGCCGGAGGGGATATCGTCTTCACCTGTCCTCCTTCCTTTATCGAAGGAGTAATGGATTCTCTCGATGGGATAGAGTTTAGATCTCAAATCGATGAGGAAGTTCCCAAAGCTGTTTTGGATAAATTGTTGAGGATCCCTTATTTTGAGAAGGCTTATCATGAGGATGGGTTGACACCGGGTGAATTCAATACTCACCCCGCCCTGATGGCCACGGCCAGCGAGTTTTCAAAGGCCACGGAAGGAATGGTCGATTTTGTTGCCAAACGCCTGGCGGCCAAGTGCGGTTAAACCTAATCCCCGCTTGCCCCTTTTTAGCAAAGTCGGTACGACTCGAAACCGAGGGGGGTTGGGGGGATTTGGGAGGGTTGGGAGGCTACGATGATCATCGGAGTTCCAAAAGAGATCAAGAACAGCGAGAAGAGGGTGTCCATGACCCCTCAAGGAGTGGATGCCTTAGTAGCTCACCATCATCGTGTCCTGGTGGAAAGAGGAGCAGGGGAGGGCAGCGGTTTTTCCGATCATGAATATGAGAAAGCCGGGGCTTTGATCATTGAAAGGAAAGAAGAGATCTGGAAGGAAGCCCACATGATCGTCAAAGTTAAGGAACCTTTGGAACCGGAATTCCCTCTGATGAAGCCTGGTCAGATTCTCTTCACCTACCTCCATCTGGCCGCAGATAAAACCCTCACAGAAAGATTGCTGGAGCGCCGGATTATCGGAATTGGATATGAAACCGTTCAGGAGGCAAATGGGTCCCTTCCTCTTCTTCGTCCGATGAGTGAAATCGCAGGGCGGGCTTCCATCCTTGCTGGAGGAATGTGCCTGGAGACAGCCCATGGAGGAAGAGGGGTCCTCCTCTGTGGGGCATCGGGTGTCCCTCCTGCCAAGGTGGTCATCCTTGGCGCGGGAGTTGCTGGTTCCAATGCCTGCAAGATTGCTGTGGGCATCGGAGCACGGGTCAGCATTCTCGATGTTCAACCGGAGCGGCTAAGTTATCTCCACGATATTACCCAGGGTCACATCACCACATTCATTTCCAATCGGATGACGATCGGCGAAGAGATCGCCGACGCTGATCTGGTCATTGGAGCGGTCCTCATTCCCGGTGCCCAGGCGCCAAGACTGGTGACCCGGAAAATGCTCAAGAGGATGCGGACAGGCTCTGCCATTGTGGACATTTCTGTTGATCAAGGGGGATGTTTCGAGACGACCCATCCCACGACCCATCAAAAGCCCACCTATATCGAGGAAGGAATCGTTCACTACTGCGTCGCCAACATCCCTGGTGCCTATCCACGGACTTCCACCCTTGCTCTCACGAATGCCACATTCCCCTACATTCTCCAAATTGCGGACAAGGGTTATGAAAAGGCGATGCAAGAGAATGGCGCCTTGAGAAGAGGCCTCAACGTGGTTGACGGGCAATTGGTCTGTTTGGGAGTTGCTGAAAGTTTTGGATTGACCTGCATTTCCAATCCCTTTGA
>CAYMJV010000385.1:0-1856 GCA_964390545.1 uncultured Syntrophaceae bacterium | reverse complement strand
ATTGTGATCAGTCAGGCCTGCGAGTTTGACTACTCGGGCACTCAGGCCTGTAAGGCTTTGAAGGAAGAAGGGTTTGAGGTGGTCCTGGTCAACTCCAACCCTGCCACGATCATGACCGATCCGGAGATGGCCGATCGAACCTATATCGAGCCGATCACTCCTGAAATACTGGAGAAGATCATTGCCCGGGAGAGACCTGATGCCCTTCTCCCAACCCTCGGAGGCCAGACCGGTCTCAATGTCTCCGTGGCCCTCTACGAATCTGGGGTCCTTCAAAAATATGGCGTTCAGATGATCGGGGCCAAGTATGAAGCCATTAAGAAAGGAGAGGATAGAAATCTTTTCAAGGAATCGATGAAGAAGATCGGTCTCGATCTCCCCAAGAGCGGGCTCGCCTATTCTCTGGAAGAAGCCTTCGAGGTAGCAAAGGAGATCGGATTTCCCTTGATCGTTCGACCCAGCTTCACCCTCGGCGGAACGGGAGGTGGGGTCGCCTATAACATTGAAGAGTTCAAAGACGTGGCCGCCCGTGGGCTTGAATGGAGCATGATCGGAGAGATTCTGATCGAAGAGTCCGTTCTCGGATGGAAAGAGTTCGAACTGGAGGTGATGAGGGATCTCAATGATAATGTCGTCATCATCTGTTCCATAGAGAATCTTGATCCCATGGGCATTCACACCGGGGACAGCATCACCGTTGCTCCAGCTCAAACACTAACGGACAAAGAATATCAGAGGATGAGGGATGCCGCCATACGGGCCATCCGGGAGATCGGCGTGGAGACCGGGGGATCGAACATCCAGTTTGCGATCCGCCCCGAGGACGGACGAATGGTCATCATCGAGATGAACCCCAGGGTTTCCCGTTCCTCAGCGCTGGCCTCCAAAGCCACTGGATTTCCCATTGCCAAGATGGCAGCGAAACTGGCGGTGGGATATACCCTTGATGAGATTCCCAATGACATCACAAGAAAAACACCCGCTTGCTTCGAACCCACCATTGACTATTGTGTAGTGAAGATCCCAAGATTCACCTTCGAAAAATTTCCCGGTGCCGATCCCACGCTCACCATTTCGATGAAGTCAGTGGGCGAGACCATGGCCATCGGCAGGACTTTTAAAGAGGCACTCCAGAAGGGGCTCCGTTCCTTGGAGATTGGAAGGCACGGTCTGGGTTCGGATGGAAAGGACAAGATCCCTTATCCTGCAGAGATCCCCATTGAGAGCACTCAATATCTTGAGGAAGTTCGAAAGAAACTCGTCACTCCAAATGCCGAGAGAATTTTTTACATCCGCCATGCTCTGCTCCTGGGGATCAAGGTTGAGGAAATCCACGAGTTGACGAAGATCGATCCTTGGTTTCTGTACAATATTAGCGAGATCACAGACCTGGAGAAGGAGATTCGCTCGTACGGGGCGAAAGTCAGGGATCTTGAACTCTGGAAGATTCAGATTCCTCATCAGCTTCGCCTTCCGGAACTGCTTCTCAGAAAAGCAAAGGAGTTTGGCTTTTCTGATCTCCAACTGGCTCATCTCCTTGGCGTGGACGACACCACCGTGAGAAAGATGCGGAAGGAGAAGGGCATTCAGCCGACATATAAACTGGTGGACACCTGTGGCGCGGAATTTGAAGCCTATACCCCCTACTATTACTCCACTTACGAAATTGAGGATGAGGCAAAAATTTCTACGAAGAAGAAGGTCATAATTCTGGGAGGAGGTCCCAACCGAATCGGTCAGGGGATTGAATTTGACTATTGCTGTGTTCATGCGTCCTTTGCCCTAAAGGAATTGGGGTACGAGACGATCATGGTCAACTCCAATCCCGAAACGGTCTCCACGGACTACGACACCTC
>CAYMJV010000384.1:0-1865 GCA_964390545.1 uncultured Syntrophaceae bacterium | reverse complement strand
GACCTCTACGGGTGTTATCAATGCGGAAAATGCACGGGGGGATGCCCGGTTTCCCTGAAGTCGCGGTTGAACATCCGCCGATTGATGATCGAAGGGATTCTGGGAAGAAACCTTGAACACCTAAGCGAGAGGCTGGAGCTCTGGGACTGTACCACCTGTAAAACCTGTACGCTCCGATGTCCCCGGGGACTCAAGCCCATGGATCTGGTAATCGGGATGAGGGGTTCCCTGGTGGAGGAGGGTCATATCCCCAAGACGCTCATCGAGGCCATGGAGAATTCTTACAAACATGGGAATCCATGGGGAAAACCAAAGAATAAGAGAACAGAGTGGACAAAGGAACTGCCCGAAGATCTCAAGGTCAAAGACTTCTCTCAAGGAGATCGGGCTGAATATCTCTATTTTGTAGGGTGCACTGCTTCTTCCGATCCCCGCATTCAGCAGGTTGCCAAGGCGTTGGCCTTCAATCTCCAACGCGCTGAGGTGGACTTCGGTATACTCGGAAACGAAGAACAATGTTGTGGTAGCGAGATCAGGAGGATGGGAGAATCTGGGCTCTTTGAAGAGCTCGTGGAAAAAAATGTTGAACGTTTCGACAACTATCGGATCGAACGGATCATCACCTCCTGTCCCCATGGTTTCAATGTCCTGAAGAACGAATACCCCCAAGGGAAGTTTGAAGTGCTGCATACGACTCAGCTCTTAGCCAAGAAGGTGGAGGAAGGAAAACTCTCCCTGAAACAGGAGATTAAAAAGGTGGTGACCTATCATGACCCATGTTTTCTGGGAAAACAGAATTCCATCTTTGACGAGCCTCGGATGTTGATCAAGGCTATCCCGGGTATCACCTTTAAAGAATTAGACCGCTCTCGGGAGCGGAGCCTGTGCTGTGAAGGAGGGGGAGGAAGGATGTGGGTGGAATCCTCCTCAGAAGCTGCGGAACGGCTTGCTGAAACCCGGGTAAAGGATGCCGCTGAGTTAGGCGCAGAGATCATAGCCACCGCGTGTCCCCTCTGCGTCCTCACTTTGGAGGATGCGGTCAAGACCTCTGGCCATGAAGAAAAAATTCGCGTCATGGACGTGGCGGAATTATTGGCGGAGGCGGGGGAATGAGATGACACTGAGAGAAATTCGAGATATTTTAGCTGCAGAAGTGATCACGGGAGACGCAGATCTGGAGAAAGAGATAAAGTACGGTTTTGCGGCCGACCTTCTCAGCGATGTCCTTGCCCTTAGCAGAGGACCGGGGGCTCTATTAATCACAGGGATCATCCATCCCCAGGTGATTTATGCAGGCAATACAATCGATCTGGGGGCCATCATGTTTGTCAGAGGAAAACGGCCCAACGGGGCAACCCTACAATTGGCGATCGAGAATCAAATCCCCCTCTTGACTACCCCTTATATTATGTTTGAAACATGCGGCCGCTTATATCAACATGGCTTGAGGGCATGTTTCGCGAAAGTGAAAAATGGCTGAGGCTGGAGAGAACATACGCTTTCATGAGTTGTTTCATATAGAGGGGGGCAATTTTACGAATGCCGGATCAATTTCGAGTCAGGTCAAAAAAATCTTAAAAGGGGCCGGATTTCCAAGCAAACTCATTCGAAGGACATCGATTGCAACCTTTGAGGCCGAGATGAATGTGATCTGCTATGCTAACCAAGGAAACCTTTCGCTCTTTATTACGCCTAGCTTCCTGAAGGTCGTGGTCAAAGATGAAGGGATCGGTATTCCTGATGTAAATCTGGCGATGAGCGAAGGTTATTCGACCGCCAACGAAAAGATTCGCGAATTGGGGTTCGGTGCTGGAATGGGCCTTTCTAATATAAAAAAGAATACGGACGAGATGATCCTAACCTCT
>CAYMJV010000383.1:0-1872 GCA_964390545.1 uncultured Syntrophaceae bacterium | reverse complement strand
GTCCTTCTGGTTGACGATGTCCTCTTCACAGGGAGGACGATCCGGGCAGCCATCGATGCGCTGCTGGACTTGGGCAGGCCCCGCCGCGTCGAATTGGCGGTGCTCATTGACAGAGGACACAGGGAGTTACCCATTCAGGCTGATTATGTTGGGAAAATGTTAGAAACCTCTCGACAGGACTCCGTCGATGTAGAACTGAAAGAATTGGCGGGCGTTGATCAGGTCGTGATTGAGCGCGGGAAATATCCTACCGTCTAATTTCAGATTTCAGATGTTAAATTTTAGATTTCAAAAACCTGCGATCTACAATCTAAAATCTCCAATTTAAATCCAAACAGATAATGGGACGTTGTTTATACTATTTACACTAGGCTACCCGACCAGAATCAGGAAAGGAGCAGCAGGTAGTTTCCAGCAATCCCCGGGATATTCCTCGGGCGCTTCAAGATGATATACAATTTGATAGAAGGGGATTTTTAGTTTACTTCCAAAATACTTCCCTGCGCGGCCGATCTCCGAGTCTGCCGTTTTCGCCTCGAATAAAGCTAGGGGCTTCTTGTCTTTGATCAGAATGAAATCAACCTCGCGTTTTTCTTTATCACGAACATACCCAATTTCAAAATTACCGAGTCCTGTTTCTGTAAATCTGGTTGCCATCCGGAGGAGGGACACCGCCAAGAAGTTCTCGAACCGCTTTCCCTCGTCAGTCAGGATGGACCAATCGAAGAAGAAGAGTTTGGGCTCCTTTCTGATGGATCGCTGGACATTCTTGTGCCAGGGCCTGATGGTGAAAATGAGGTAAAGTTCTTTCAGAATCTCAAGCCAGTTGACAAGAGTGGAATGGTGAGTCCCAATGTCTTCTCTCAGAGAGTTGATGCTCAGTGGAGAGCCTACCTTTGCGGGAAGAATTTCCACCAGATGTTCAATCCCTTTCAAGTCCGTGATTCTAGAGAGATCTCTAACTTCTTCCTTCGTTATGAGCGTTTTGTACTCTTCTTGCCACCTCCGATGGAACCTTGGTGACGCTTTCAAAAACGGTTCTGGAAAGCCTCCGAACCTAAGAAGCCTGTCAAGGGCATCCCTTGAAGAGGCAGGATCGATCTTTCTCAGCACATTAACCAGGGATGTCCCTTTGAAGAGAATCCGATCATCCTTTAGAACTCGTGAGAAATCATCCACCGCCTCTGGAAGACCAAGTGGATGCATTTGGTAGGCGAAGTATCGTCCGACAAGGGAGTCTCCCGATTTCCGATAAAGGCCAAGCCGTGCGCTTCCGGTAACGAGCAACTGGAGTTTTTCCCGGTTTGTGTCATAGATTGCCTTAAGGATATTCTTCCAGCCACGGTGCTTGTGAATTTCGTCAAAGACCATGGGGACCGGATTCCCACGGTAGTTGTCTTCGATCCTATTTCGGAAATAGAGTGGATTGCGGGTATATTCACTCCTGACCGAAGGATCGTCCCAGTTGAAATATGTACCTTCGACACCAGTGGTGGCAAGCCAATTCAGGGCAAAGGTAGTTTTTCCCACTTGCCTGGGACCTGTCAGAAAGATCATTTTTCCCGCTGTGATTTCAGGGTCAAAAATGTATTGGCCGACGATCCTCTTCATGTCAACTTTTTTACATATTTACGAAAAAAAGTCAAGACTTTTTTACACCAATATGGAAAATCGTCAAGCAGCAGATATAGCCCAACCTATGCACTTTTTGTATATTGGTGGCTGTCGTCGCCTTCTAGGTAAAGTATGGGCAGGAATTAAAAGGGGACACGCCACTTTTCAAAAATAAGAAGTTGCCTATCCCCCACGCTTATTCTTTGATTGAAGTATCTTCCTCCAGTGCCCCACCTGAACCTAAAGCCTCCCTCACCA
>CAYMJV010000382.1:0-1877 GCA_964390545.1 uncultured Syntrophaceae bacterium | reverse complement strand
GAATGAGGAGTCATTCCAGTATAGCCACCCAAATGTTCTCGGCCCTGGCCAAAGACGGAATTAACATCCATATGATCTCTACCTCAGAGATCAAAATCTCCTGCATCATCGATTCCAAATATACAGAACTGGCAGTCCGCGCTCTTCACGACGCCTTCGAACTGGATAAACCCTCTGTGACGGAAGAAAAATAAAGTCCCCTCACCCTCTCCCCGCTGGGGAGAGGGTGAGGGGAAAACGCTGAGGTGAGCAAAAAGCGGTCCTAAGGAGGTACCATTCTTTGAGCCGCTCGGATTCCATCAGAATTTACGACACGACTCTTCGAGACGGCACTCAGGCTGAAGACATTGCTTTCTCGTTAGAGGATAAAGTTCGGATTGCTCAGAAACTGGATGAATTCGGCATCCATTACGTTGAAGGTGGATGGCCTGGTTCCAATCCAAAGGACCTCCAGTTCTTTCGCGAAGTCAAAAAGATCCCCCTCTTCCATGCTAGGATTGTTGCCTTCGGGAGCACCTGTCGGGCGGGCACACCTCCTGAAGAGGACTCCAATATTCAGGCCTTAATCGAAGCAGACACAAAGGTGGTAACCCTATTTGGGAAGTCCTGGGATATTCATCCTCTGGAGGCATTGAATATTACCCTTGAACAAAATCTTGAGATCATCCATCAATCCGTGCGGTATCTCAAAAAGCAGGTCTCGGAAGTCATTTACGACGCTGAGCATTTTTTTGACGGCTACAAAAACAATCCTTCCTATGCCCTCAAGACCCTTCAGGCTGCCCAGGAGGCTAAAGCGGATTGGATCGTTCTGTGTGATACCAACGGAGGAACTCTCCCGGATGAAATCCAATCGATCATCGATGAGGTGAAGAAGAAGATTTCAACCCCCCTTGGCATCCATGTCCACAACGATTCTGAAATGGCAGTGGCCAACACCATCGTGGCGGTGAGAAAGGGAATCAGACTGGTTCAGGGGACGATCAACGGTTATGGGGAGCGATGCGGGAATGCTAATCTCTGCTCAATTATCCCTAATCTCAAACTGAAAATGGGAATCGATTGTATCACGGACGCCCAGTTGAAGAAGATTACCGAAGTCTCTCGTTTCGTCTCGGAACTGGCTAACCTCCCTCATTGTAAATACCTTCCCTATGTGGGAGAGAGCGCCTTCGCCCACAAGGGGGGAGTCCATGTCAGTGCCATTCGAAAGAGTGACGTGACCTATGAGCATGTTCCACCCGAAAAAGTAGGCAATCGTCAGAGAGTCCTCATCTCCGACCTTTCAGGGGAATCAAATATTCTCTATAAGGCGGCTGAATTCAAAATTGATATCGAGAGCAAGGATCCAAAGGTCCGGGAGATTCTCGATAACCTGAAGCGGCTGGAGAATCAGGGCTTCCAGTTTGAGGGAGCAGAAGGGTCTTTTGAGATTCTCATTAAAAAGGCCCTTGGACAGCACAAGAAATTTTTCGAGTTAATGGGATTCCGCGTGATTGTGGAAAAGAGCGAGGAGGAAGGCCCTCCTCTTTCAGAAGCCACCATCATGGTTCGGGTCGGGGATCGCGTTGAACACACAGCAGCGGTCGGCAATGGTCCGGTCAATGCGCTCGACAATGCCATTCGGAAGGCACTGGAGAAATTTTATCCTGAGTTGAAAGAAGTTACCCTCCTCGATTATAAAGTGCGAATTCTCTCCTCCAAGGATGGAACCGGAGCACAAACAAGGGTTCTTATTGAATCAGGAGACGGGAAATCAAAATGGGGAACCGTTGGAGTCTCCGAAAATATCATCGAGGCCAGTTGGCAGGCCCTCGTCGATTCCATCGACTACAAACTTCTCAAAGAAAAAGAATAATAAATTGCAAATTGCAGAT
>CAYMJV010000381.1:0-1878 GCA_964390545.1 uncultured Syntrophaceae bacterium | reverse complement strand
AGGCAATCGGCGCAGGATGGGTTCCATCCCCAGCATCCCTCGTTTCGTTCCCTGAGGTCGCAGGTTTCGCGAAGGTCGCAATCCGGACAGGAAGGGAAATGGAATCCCCTTACTTCACTGCGAAAGCGCACATACTCTTCGGACATCCAGATTTCAGACAGGGGCAGTTCGTTCACGTTCCCCAAAATATAGCGACGCACCTGCTTTTTTCTGCCGTCCACGGCAAAGTAACTGTAATTCTGCGACAGTGCATAACAAGGCGACACGCCACCATCACACCCTACCACGACTGCTCGATCTTGCACAAATCTGCAGCGTCTCTCCGCACCCCAGTGCAGGCGTGGCAGTTCCAAAGTACCCCACATCACCCAGGCGTCAGCCCTGACAGGCCAGCTGCCAGCATTGAATGGAGGCTGCGGCTCGTAACCATAGAGAATTTCGCTCCGCATTTCCTCACTGTAGGGAAGGACATTGCTGACGAGAACTCGAGCCGCATTCAACCGCGATGCCAACCCCGTCATTTCAGCCAATTCGGTGATGTTACTTCGGAGGACAACAAATTCAATTCCCAGGGCAGGAGTCAATGAGCCGAGTTGGCTTTTCACTTCGTTCAGAACCCGTAGGTTATTCAGGACCTGATAGAGCCTCCCGCCGCGAATGCTCGCATAGGTCTCTGGTTTTACACCATCCACGGATACCACTAATCGGTCTACACCTAGCTTGACCAATTCCTCGGCTATTTCGGCATCCAGCAAGAGGCCATTGGAGCCAAGAGTCACAGCAAGGTCACGCTTGCGAACTGCTCCGATCATCTCTAGGATGTTGGGATGGGTCAGTGGCTCACCAAAACCAGAAAAGACAACGCGGGTCAAATGAGGCAGGTTGTTCAAACTCTCCACTAGCTTTTGGAACGTACTCATAGACATTTGGGATTCGGGGTCGTCCCAGATGTTGCGGATACAAGTGCGGCAGCGGAGATTACAGCCAGTGGTCGGTTGGATATAGAGTTTCCGAGCATCAGGTAAGCATGGATGAAGAATCAGGTCGCCTTCACGTTCATCCAGCCAATAGTCGGTACTGGGGGACATATTTCGACGCTTGAAAAATGCATCGGGCAAGATCAAACAGCCTTTTCCATCGGTCTTCACCTTAGGCATGTTTCGATATAATAAAAAGGCGGGCAGGACGATCTCTGCCCTGCCCGCCTGAAGCAAGCTCTATAATTCTTTGAAGACAGAATCCAGCGCACTATCTGGAACGTCAAAAACTTGATTATGAGGCGGGAGCGGCTCGTACTTCATGAATTCTGGAACACGGTCATGCTCCTTACCGATCCCTGCCGCTTCGTTAAAGGCTCGCTCCTTGCGCAAGATTTCCGCACCGATCTTTGCCGCATCCTCTGACTTCCAACCAGTACCCAGGACTCCGTTGCACTCTTCCATCATCCCTTCAAAACCACTTGCAATGTCCAGAATAGCAAAAGCAATGAACAGGCAGTGACCAGTAGAGTCAATGAAGCCCGTAGTTGCCTGGAAAGCGCGGCTGAGTGCTGCTTTCCCTTCAGGGCTGAGGGGGTCCTGTTTCCCACTGACCCCGAGGATTTCAGGAGCAATCGTATAACCAGCAGTATGATCAGCGCCCATGGTTGTCGTAGCATAGGTAATACCAATCCCTTTGACCGCCCTTGGCTCATAAGCAGGCATGCTCTGTCCCTTGACGGTAGGTATACGAGCCACCCCAAAGGCTTTCCCGGTGAGCTCTGTCCCACCACCTAGGATACGCCCCATGGGTGTCCCTTTTCCCATTTCGTGGACCAGTTTGATGGCTTTCTTGCCGTCTCCGAATGGGATTACTCCGGCTTCCATGGCTACAGCTAAG
>CAYMJV010000380.1:0-1892 GCA_964390545.1 uncultured Syntrophaceae bacterium | reverse complement strand
CGCTTCACGGTTTTCAGCAGAAATAAGGACTGAGGACTAAGTAAGGAAACAAAGGATGGAGAATGAAGGGTGAGGTTGGAGAAGCAAATCACAATTATTCAATCCCAAGAGTTCGACGGAGAATTTGTTTTACTTTTTGCATGAGTTCCGGAGAAAGGTGGCCGAGTTCTTTTCGGATGAGAGATTGATGGAGCACCGCAATCTTTTCTGTTTTAATGACAGATCCTTTTTTTAATCCGGTTTGCTTGAACCCTGGTTCCCCCTCATGAATGATGATCCACGAATCCTGAAGGTATTCTGGTACCTTTGAAAAAATGCCAACAATGATAACATCGTCACCTTTCTGTGTGAGAACGACCGCCGGCCTTACTTTTGAAGATTGGAGATCGGTGAAAGGAAAATTGACTAAAACAACCGTACCTGGTTCAATCCTCATCGTAGATCCCTTCCTCAGGATCGTTCCAATCGGAAAAAGCAGTCTCTGCCGCTTTGGAGAATGTTAGGGTTTCTAAGTATTCGTGTATTTTCCGGTCCAGCTCCAGGATTTCGGGTCTTGAAAAAGTGGGCAATATCTCTTGAATTTCCTTAAGGGTTATTTTTGTTTGTCGAGTATCCATTGTTGCCTTCCTCCTGTTTTGTATGGGGGAGTTTCAATTTATCCAAATTATAGCAAAACGATAGAAGGAAGTAAATTGGACCTAGGAAACGAAAAAGGGGACAGGCACCTTTATATGACGGAACAATGGAATAGTGGAATGATGGAATGAAAAAAATGGAATGTTGGAATAGTGGAATAATGGAATAGTGGAAAACATTGTTGCGGGTTGCGAGTTGCAGGTTACAAGTTATAAGTTATAAGTTAACCCCTTGCCACTTGCGGCTCACGACTTACGGCAGAAATGAGGACGGAAAACTGGGGAACAAGGCATAAGGTAAAAGCATGAAGGCGGGAGACTAAGGGAGGAGAACCTCTTAGAAAGTTACATCTTGTAAATATTGTCGTGATGATCAAAATCGAGGAGGGTTACAAGTTGTTCCTTTTCGTTTATTTCATAGATCAGGACAAAAGGACCCCCTACGTGAACACGGCGTTTATTTTGCATAGGCTTTCGTAAAGGTTTAAAACGGTACGGATCGGCCAGAATGTCATTGACCTTATTTTCGATCAGCCGAAGCATCTCTTTGTCTTTTGTTCGGAGCCTCTTAAACTTTCTGTCCAGACCTTCTTTAATAGCAAGCTTAAACATTATTTCAATCCATATCGTTTGCCGAAATCTTCAACAGGGATTGACTTTTCCAGGTCGATATTTCGCATTCGCAGGATAAAATCCTCGCGCAACTCAGGTTCTTCAATCAAGGTTTTCTTGATTTGAGCTATATCACGCTGTAAGTTAGTAACTTTCTCGTAAAGAGCTTTAAGAGTGATCTGCTTCATACACAGGACCTCCTGGCTTATGTTAGGAGCTTCTATATCATTTCCAGGAAAAATTATCAAATAGAATCTGGATCTTGTCAATTCCAAGAATGGAAATTGGTGCCCAAATTGGTGCCAGGCAACGGTAATTCGGAAATGATGGAATGTTGGAATAATGGAATAATGGAGTGATGGAGTAATGGATGAGAAATGGTAACGAGTTACAGGTTGCGGTTTATTGGGTTACTTGGGTTGATTGGGTCCCAGTGAAATAGGCTCCCCATTTCACGGGATAAATTACTTGAGTTTGTTGGGTTTATTGGGTCAATAAGTGCTGCAGTGCTGCCGTAATGCGGTGCTGTGGTTTTCTGGGTTACTTGAGTTCGTTGGGTTAAGAAGCTAATATGCAGCTTAATATTTTACCGCTATGCGCTATGGGAACAGCCGACAAGGCTGTGAGTCTAATGGGGTGAAAGTC
>CAYMJV010000379.1:0-1901 GCA_964390545.1 uncultured Syntrophaceae bacterium | reverse complement strand
TTGATTTCCAATGATAAGTTGATGTGGGAATTGATGATAATTGATTGATGTCATTTACGCCTTTGCTTTGGGGAGCAAAGGCTGCTACCGAGCTTTCTTGGTTATTCCAATAATGTTAGGAATCGACCGGGGCACAACCCGGGGAGAATCCTCTTGAAGGCCAGTTTCACGGATACCCACTCTCTCAAGCTCCACACCATTCCAAGAAAAAAACAAATTAGCCTCAACCCCCCCTTCCAAATACAACGCATTGGAAATTGAAAGAGGTAGGGACAATAAAGCATTGGAAAAATCGTGACCGGAATAAGGTACCTCAGTAAAAACAAATAACGCATTTCCACTTTTGTCAATACCGAAAACAGCCATACCCCAAAGCTGATTTGTTTTCGCCCAAACGTTCTCCTGGCGACAACTGATCATCCGAATATTCTGAATAAGGGTTTGATACTTAGACCCAATGCTTTCAAAGTCCTGGCATTTTAGATCAATGACTTGGATCTCCGGGATTTTAGATTCTAAAGGATTAAATGCTAAAACAGCCTTATAAATGTTGTTAAGCCTTGGATTGTTAATATGGCTGTAGTTTTTCATAAGACCGACATTTGTAAAGCCATCCTTTTGATACATGCCTGCATTCACAGCAGCGATAAGGCCAAACTTTTCGCACCATTTTCTTGCTGCCATTTTCGTTCCTCCGTGCTCCGAAGCACAGAGAAGCTTAAACGAATAGAATTTGGGATCGATCCTAATAGTAGTAATTTTTGAATCCTGAGCATTTGATTTCATAGGAGAATCAAACTCGGCAACCCACAATCCTTCATCAACCTTCCTCCAGGGAGACTCTTCGCAAATGCTAACGCATGGGGAAAAAACTGTCCAAGCAACAACTCCTAGGAGGACAAGAAATGTGCCAAGAGAATAAGAAAAGTTTTTCATAATTCTTCCGCAGTAACTATTTACATTCTTATGGCATTTACCCCGTTAGAAAGCCCCGCTGCTCGCCCCGTTAGAAATTTTTCTTTGTTACCCAGGAGTTCCTTTTGGTAACCTACTTCTAACGGGGCGAGCGGCGGGGATGATGGCTCTTCCTTTTTCAGCGAACACGGGGTTTAATGGCCCGTGTGAGCTTTGCCGTTAGAGAGTAGAGGAGTTTCTAACGGGGTAAATTACCAAATGGAATATACCTATTTTGTTGACACTGGTCAAGCGAGACTTCAGTAAATAGCGGAGGATAATAGCAGGACATTTCTGAGGAGGTTCTATTTGCGTTCACCAGCAAGTTTGGATAAGATGCTAATGATGAACAAAAGCATTCCGCTGACGCTAAACCGGGAAAAGAAAGTGGTCTTTCTCATCTTTGGAGTCCTTTTGTTTCTGGAAGGAGTGGCTCTCTGTGGAGAAGAAGGAGACAAGGAATTCTTAGGCAAAGAAAAGAAATACGTCATGGAGTGGAGAAAAGATAGAGATCAATTTTTTAAGACACACCAACGATCCCCTCTGACGCCCGCCGAAAAGAAGTTGTTTAAAGGATTGAAATATTATCCTTTCGATTCCCAATATGTCTTTTCTAGCCAGATTGAACGTTACATTTTCCACAACGATAATCCGAAATATTATGCCGCCTTTTTAACCAATAAAGGGACCAACAAACGCTATATCCGGTATGGAAAGTTGCAGTTCAAACTAAATGGGAAGGATTATACCATTGAAACCTACAAATCCATCCTCAGCGATATGCTTTTCATCCCTTTTAAAGACATGACCAATGGGAAAGAGACTTATGAAGGGGGTAGGTATATCGATGCTGAGATCCTGCCAGGTTACAGGATGATGTTAGACTTCAATATGGCCTATCATCCCTCCTGTGCTTACAACGAGAAATTTATCTGCGCCCTCCCGCC
>CAYMJV010000378.1:0-1904 GCA_964390545.1 uncultured Syntrophaceae bacterium | reverse complement strand
GAAAGCGGGAATCCAGCTCAGAAATACTGGATTCCGGGTCAAGCCCGGAATGACAGTCAAGGTAAAGGGATTTTTGACGCAGTACATTGGGTTTTGACTCCGAACTCCCAACTCCAAACTCTAAACTCTATTTTTTCATCGCCTTAATCTTATCTTTGATGACAGGCACAATTTTAAAGAGATCTCCCACAATGCCATACTGGGCAACACTGAAAATCGGGGCCTTTGGGTCCTTATTGATGGCGATGATCGTTCCCGCTCCTTTCATCCCTGCGATATGCTGAAAAGCGCCACTGATGCCAACAGCGATGTAGACCTTTGGCTTCACGGTCTTTCCAGAGGTTCCTACCTGACAGCCTTTCGGAAGCCACTTTTTGTCCACCACGGGACGTGAACAGGCGAGGGGTGCCCCAAGCGCATCGGCTAATTCCTTGACTATTGGGATATTCGCTACTTCCTTAATTCCTCTCCCAACAGAGACCAAAATATCAGCCTGTGTGATATCCACTTCGCCCGCCGCTGCCTCCACATACTCAAGAAAACGTCTGGCCAGACCTTCATCGGTCAACGGTGATGGAATGGAAACAATTTCCCCGGCAAGGGCTTCTTTTTCAACCACGGGAAAAGCACCAGGCCGGACCGTCACCATGAAAGGTCCCTTCTTTGTGAAGGAGACTTCAGCATTGACCTTTCCACCGTAAATCTGACGGGTGAGGGAAAAAGTTTCATCCTTCACCTCGATTCCAATGCAGTCTGTAGCCAGAGGCATCTTCAAATGGGCGGCCAAGCGCGGAGCGAAGTCCATCCCCGTGGCGCTATGGCCGATCAAGGTAAGGAAGGGTTTCCTCTCTGTGATCAGTTGGGTCAGGACTTTATTATAGATCTCTGCATTGAAGGCCTCCAGGCGTGCATCTTCAATAAGAAGGACTCTCTTGGCCTTGGGCTTCAGAGCCTCTGCCAGCTGGTTCACGCCCTTGCCCAAAAGGGCAACCTCGATATCAGCTCCCATGCCCTCTGCGAGCTGCCTTCCCTTGGAGAGCATTTCCCATGTTACATCCCTCAGCTCACCTCTTCGATGTTCTGCGATAACGATGATCTCTTTCATTAGGTCAGCCCTCCTTTATCTTTCAGAATATCGAAAACCTTAGCGGCTATGTCTTCAGGCTTTCCTTCCAACATCTCTGCCCCTTCTCCAACAGGTGGAAGAAATACCTTTTCAAGGCGGATATCAGAACCTGCAGCGCCCACTTCTTCAGGCTTCAGATTGAGATCCGATGTCTTGAGAACTTTAATCTCCTTTTTGGCTACCTTCCGAATGCCCATGATAGAGACATAACGGGGTTCGTTGATTCCGGTTTGGATAGTGAGGACAGCAGGGAGGTCAATTTCCACTACTTCTTCTAAACCGCCTTCCAGCTCCCGATGGACCTTTAGCTTCTTGTCCTGCACTTCGATTCGATTGACCAATGCCGCATGAGGGATTCCCAGAAATTCAGCCAGAGTGACTCCCACTTGTCCATATCCATCGTCTTCGGCCTGCGTCCCAGCGAGAATCAGGTCGTACGGGATTTTGCGGATGGCTTCTGCCAAAACCTTTGCCGTGGCAAAACCATCCGATCCTGCGAAAGCAGGGTCGCTCAAGCGGATGGCGTCATCGGCGCCCATGGCCAGGCATTTTCTTATGGATTCATTTGTGTCTTCTCCTCCCATGGAGAGGACGGTCACTGTTCCACCTAGCTTCTCCTTCAACTGGATGGCCTCTTCAATCGCATAACTGTCCCATTCGTTGAGGTCGAAGACAAGGCCACTCTTATCGATATCTTTTCCTGATTTGTCAATGAAGATATCCGCATCGGTTGTCTCCGGGACCCTTTTGATACAGACGATGATGTTCATTCAGTTTC
>CAYMJV010000377.1:0-1910 GCA_964390545.1 uncultured Syntrophaceae bacterium | reverse complement strand
ATCGGAAATGCTCGAACCGCCCTCTTCAATCACATCTTTGCCAAACATCATCACGGAATTTTTATTTTGCGAATTGAGGATACCGATATCGAGAGATCAACAGAGACTTCGATTGATCACATCCTCGAAGATCTCAAATGGCTGGGAATTCGCTGGGAAGAAGGTCCTGATCAGGGGGGACCGGAGGGTCCCTATCGTCAATCGCAACGCCTGTCTCTCTATCGTGGTTATGCGGATCAATTGCTGAAGGAGGGCAGAGCCTATAAGTGTTTCTGCTCTCCGGAGAGGCTCGAGTCACTCCGAAAAGAACAACTCTCCAAGGGAAGGATGCCTCGGTATGATGGACGATGCCATTCTCTCTCGGAGATAGAAATCTCCAAGATGGAATCAGAAGGTCAGCCTCCCGTCCTTCGATTTCATGTGAAGCGAGGCTCCATCGCCTTTGAAGACCTTGTTCATGGGAGAATGACCTTCGATGCGGAAGGAATCGGAGATTTTATCATTGTCCGGTCGGACGGAATGGCAGCCTACAATTTTGCCTGCGTCATCGATGACTCTCTGATGCACGTGTCCCATGTGATTCGAGGAGATGATCATCTTTCCAATACCCCCCGTCAAATCCTCCTCTACCAGGCTTTGAGCTGGAAACCTCCTGCCTTTGCCCATCATCCCCTCATCCTCGGCCCTGATCGTTCTCCATTGAGCAAACGTCATGGGGCCACGGCCGTCTCCCAGTATCGGGAAGAAGGTTTCCTGCCGGAAGCCCTTTTAAATTACCTTGTTCTTTTGGGCTGGACCTCTCCCTCCCGGGAAGAGGTTTTCCCATTAGAGAAGATCATAGAGGAATTTTCACTGCCCGCCATATCAAGAAGCGCTCCTGTCCACTCTCTCAAAAAATTGGAGTGGCTCAACAGTATCTACATAAGAGAAAAAGATGAGGTGTCTCTGACCAAACTACTCCTTCCTTACCTTGAAACGGCAGGGATTCCCGTCAATGCCCTCGATCAAAACTATCTGAGAAAGGTTTCCGGTATCCTCAAGGAGAATCTGGTGGTCCTTTCCCAGGTAGAGGGGTATCTCGGCATTTTTTTCGACGAAAAGTTCTTCTTTGAAGATGGAGCCAAGACAATTCTTGCCGATTCCGGTAACCAGGAAACCCTCCGCCAGGTCCTGCAAGTGGTAGAATCATCTTCTGAAATTACCATCGATACCTGGCCATCCCTTCATGCTCAACTTGAAAATAGAACAGGCAGAAAGGGAAAGGACCTTTTCGCACCTTTTCGGGCAGCGGTGACTGGAAAGACCAAAGGGCCTGAGTTGGCCAAAACACTCCCTCTTCTTGGAAAGGAAAGGATCGTTAGTCGGTTGAAAATGGCACTTGAATTGTAGGGACTGTTCCCCGAACAGTCCGAGAATTAGGTTCGCTCGGGGGAGCGAACCCTACATAATTAAAATGAGAAAATCCGAAATCCGAATATCGAAATCCGAAACAATTTCAAAATCCGAATGACCAAATTTTCAAAACCTATTAGTTTTCTCTGTTTGGAACATTTTTGATTTTGAACATTTGGATTTGTTTCGAAATTCGAGATTCGTGCTTCGAATTTTGATAAGGTTGGGGTAAATCCATGGCTCTTCGTGTCTACAACACGTTGACCGGCAAGAAAGAGGATTTCGTTCCCCTTCATGGCAGACGGGTTGGGATGTATGCCTGTGGCGTTACGGTTTATGACCTCTGCCACATTGGCCATGCCCGTTCTGCTGTCGTCTTTGATGCGATCTACCGATACCTAAAGTACCGTGGATATGAGGTGACATTCGTTCGTAACTTCACTGACATCGAAGACAAGATTATTAAGCGGGCGAATGAACAAGGGGTAGATTGCAAAGCCATTGCTGAAAAATATATT
>CAYMJV010000376.1:0-1913 GCA_964390545.1 uncultured Syntrophaceae bacterium | reverse complement strand
TATGCAATTCTTTTATTGGATCGTCCTATTGATCGCCATTGGGATAGCGGTTTTCGCGATACAAAATTCGAATGCGTCTCCGGTAACGATCCAATTGCTCTTGTGGCCAATTAAAACTTCTCTCGTCTATACAATCTTGGGATCGATTGTTCTAGGGATCATCATCACCCTTCTCTTCTGGATCCCAAGGGCCATCCGGTCTTCCTTTGAATGGGAGAAAGCTTCTAAAGAAGTTCCTAAAACTTCTCATAACCCTTTCAAAAAGAGGCGACGACTGTAACTACTTCTCACCTTTTCCTGGAGCTGCGGGAGACCGATAAGGAATTGGGATGAATTCAACTCCCGGGCGCTGTTGTTTCGCTTGGGGGTAGAGCTCCATCAATTGATAGATCTCCTCAAGCATCTGGCCGCTGACTGGGAGCCCCATCTCTTTCGCCTCATCGTGGTTGATGGGGTAGTCATGTGTCCAGCGCCCCTCACTGAACATTTTAGCCAATTCCGCAGCCCTCTCCGGGGTCTGGTGTTCCAGAAGGAGGGTGTAGATCGTCTGATGGACCTGAGCAATGGCCTTCTTGGCGATATCTCCCTGGATGATGGTATGGTCCTCTCGATTGGGATTGGGCTGCTCTAAGGCCTTTAGAATGGAGGCGGCGGGGTAATAGCCCGTCTGTGGACTTCCCAGTTGAGGGTCCACCGGACCTAAAACGGCATCAGGGTCCATGACGATTTCGTCAGCGGCCAGTGCAATGAGCGTGCCGCCTGACATGGCGTAGTGTGGGACGAAGACGGTCACCTTCCCTGAGTGTCGTTTCAAAGCACAGGCGATCTGTTCAGAGGCGAGAACGAGACCCCCGGGAGTATGTAAGACCAGATCAATGGGCATCTCCTCGGGTGTCATGCGGATTGCCCGAAGCAAGTGCTCCGAATCCTCGATGTCAATATAGCGGGCAATGGGAAAACCGAGGAGGCTCATGGTCTCCTGCCGATGTAGCATGGTGATCACCCGCGACTGGCGCTTCTTCTCGATGTTCCGCATAATCCCCAGTCGCTTGGCAGCCAGATACCGCTTCTGAAATAGGGGAATGAAAATCTGAATCAGAAGGATGATCCATATGATGTTCATGATGTCGCTCATAACCTCTCCTCCTCTTTACGAAAATGCTGCAGAATGCCCCGCCGTGCCTGTCCCGTCCTAACGGGATGCCTGCCTGCCGGTAGACAGGGGTGGTGATGAATGCAGCGATTTCAAAAACCCGATAGGCCGGACATTCTTGTCCGGCAAGCACATTTTTTACTATAGACAGAAAGATGATTTTTGCCAATGGAATAATATGAATTTGGAGACATCCAGTCCTTTTTCTGATAAAATTTTCTTGTTTTACAGAAAGGGAGGAATAACGAAATGGCTACGGAAGGAAATCGGAAGACGAAGATCGTGTGCACCATCGGTCCGACCAGTGAATCTCCCCAAATCCTGGAGGCCTTGATTCGAGCCGGGATGGACGTGGCGCGGCTCAATTTTTCTCACGGGACTCAAGATGAACATCTTAAGAAGATCAAAACGATTCGGCAGATAGCAGAGCGATTAGAAAAAACCGTGTCCATCCTTCAGGATCTCTCCGGTCCGAAGATTAGAGTCGGAAAGGTGAAGGAGGGAGGCGCGGAGTTGAAAAAGGGAGAAGAATTTTCCCTGACCAACCGGGAGATCATAGGGGATGAGCGAGGGGCCTCGGTGAATTACGCCGCTCTTCCGAGGGAGGTAAGGCCTGGGGATTCGATTCTTCTCTCAGACGGAACGATCGAGCTTCGAGTGCTGGAGAGTAATGGTCAAAATGTTCGATGCCGAATCATTGTGGGAGGCGTGCTCACCTCACAGAAAGGAGTCAACTTTCCAACACGATCCATTCTCGCTT
>CAYMJV010000375.1:0-1925 GCA_964390545.1 uncultured Syntrophaceae bacterium | reverse complement strand
TTTTTCTTTATAGCTATTTCTTTGGATGGATCCTTGGGAAAAAAATGACCATTTTGCGCCCTCAGGCCATTTTTGTTGGTTTGGAAACCAGGTTCTGACAGGAGTTCGTTTGTAGATAGGTGTTGTCCCGATAGAATGTGCAGGAAGTGAAGCTCCCCGTGCTTCCGCACCGGGCATCCAGGCGAAGGCGAGCGGAACTAAGTTCCATTCATATGGAAAGCGTTCAACGCGCCTTAACGGGACCGATGACCTCTACACGTACAGGATAGCCCTCCAATACCTTTGGTATCTGCTCAACCGTCTTTGGGCGTGGGCCATCCAGGCCAACAACAATAACAAATTGTCCATCAGGATTCTTACCTATTCCCACCGAGACAACCCCTGGCATGGCTAAGAGACGCTCTGCATGTTTTGCGTTGACTTCCTGGATTGTGGGTGACACGGCCCTATCCTCCCCATGCAACTGGCTTGATAAAAGACATAATATCAAGATTACCAGATAGACGCGATTCATAAACTGAGCCCAAGGCCGGAAAAGACATTCTCAATCCTATTCATAATTGTAGTGTTGTCACTTCCGGCAAATAGAAGTCCAACGAGCTTGTTGCCATTATCCAGGATTGCTGAGCCACTGTCTCCACCCTGGCTCATGGCACCAGCCAAAAGCTGATCGTTGAAACGAGCAATACGGCCTGCGCCATATTGAACGTTTACTGTCACATCCACCTGCTGAACCTCCCCTGTGGTTAAACCTGTTGTACGGCCACTTTTCTTGATAGCCATACCTAACTCACCATTAACAAGACCCTGGATCGTTCCAATTTCAAGGATCTCAGAACGGACATCCTGGTCGCTGAGGGGACGCGCGATAGCAGCATCAACCTTGTTTTCAGCTGCCAGAGTTCGAACTGCCTTCAAACGGTCCTCGCTTCCGAATATTCGAGCGATGCCGTTGAAGAGGGAGGCCAGGCCACGCGTCAATGAACAGTCACTGGTCTGCTCGTCAAATGAGATAGGAACGAATTCTTCCAGGTTGGCAATATGATCGTCCGGATACTTGCCGCCGTCATAAGGACCGGGTTGCAAGATGGGATCACCGGGGCTGGCTTCATTGCTATTTGCCAGCACGTGATTGTTAGAAAGGATGAATATCTGTCCGCTCTTCTTGACAAGACAGCCAAGAGTGCCGGCCGTGATATCGCGGTGACCGATGCTCACGCCCCCGGGTGCAGGACGATATTTCGCTGTATGGGATTGCAATGCCCGAATGGGTCCGGTTTCCACGACATCGGTGGGAATATTGTTGACGGTCGCAGGGACCATATGCCTGGCGGACAAGCTCGAGGCAGGTAATTTCTTCACCACCGAACAAACGATAGAAAGCGTAGAGGTTTTCGCTCCCTTTGTAATCTTATAACCAATTCCTATGGCCACCACGTTTGATCGTCCAAGCAGCTCGGACCGGTTTTCTTTCAGGACGGTTCTTATTGTCGTTAAATCAATCTCCATACACCCTCCTTTACCGAATGGCCCTTCGCTTGGTGTCCGACCTTGAAACGTAAATCAAGCTCCACGCGACACCAAGGCCCCCTTAATTATTCATGCATATCCATCCCGAGCATTTTTGCTACTTTCACATAAAGCTCGGGGAGAGGATAATCAGGCCTCATATCAGGAGCAAATTGATTATATCCAAAACCAGTCTCATCAAAATGCCTTAGTCCCATCATCAAGTCTTCTAATCTATCCGTCGGTAAAGAGAAAACCAGTTCATCGTCTTGGGCCAGTGCCCTCTTGCGATCCCCTCCGCACGGTACCGTTACCTGACAATCTCCGCTCTGCAACACAGGCACAGTAGACTGAACACACGCGCCAATTGGATCAAGATTGGAGGTAACGACATATCCTTTTCTATACTTCATACC
>CAYMJV010000374.1:0-1936 GCA_964390545.1 uncultured Syntrophaceae bacterium | reverse complement strand
CAAGGACTCTGGCAAAAATACGATCCAGAGGAGTACGCTCATATCCAGGCCTTCTATTCGAACCCCGATAAAGTCTGGATGATGCTAAAGGACATGTTTGAATTAATTATGACGGCGAGACCGAACCCAGCACATATTGGATTGGCCGAATTGGAACGGATGGGTTATCTCTCTTCCATCGTCACCCAGAATGTGGATGGCCTTCACCAGGCAGCCGGGAGCAAGAAAGTGATTGAATTTCACGGTAGCCACAGAACCCTCTCTTGTCTGAAGTGCCCACAGAAGATTGATGGAACCTCCTTCACCATGGAAGACCTTCCGGCCCGATGCCCTCGCTGCTCATCCTTACTCAAACCAGATGTCGTCTTTTTCGGAGAACCCATTCCCTGGGAAGCACAGGTTACCTCCCTTAAAGAATCTAAGTCCTGCACCGCCGTGCTGGTAATTGGAACCTCTGCAGTTGTCTACCCGGCTGCCTCCATTCCCATCATGGCTAAGGAACGGGGAGCAAAGGTCATCGAGATAAATATGGAACCCACTCCGTTGACCAACCAGATATCAGACTATCTGATCTGTGGGGCTGCTGGAGAAATTATTCCTGCCATTGTAGAGGAAGTAAAGCTTCAAACTCCTCGATAATAAAAGGACTTTTTTAATAAAACGATGATTGCAATCTCAGATGTAAAGTGATATCATTTTATAAGATAATATTTCCTGGCTCCCCTGTCTTTCTCATCTGCTTTTCGGTGAAGATTGGCAGGCCTGCTGGTCGCAGGCAGGGAATCATGGGGTAAAGGTTAATATTTGAAAGACCACCAAGTCGTAGACGCCCCTCTACGAGGGGGTTTCGTCGAAAAGGTTGTTTTTGACGATCTCCAAACCGCCAACGCCCTTTTCGGCGCTCACAGCGAAAACCTAAGACGCATTGCCAAACAGGTCGGAGTGAAGATTAACGCGAAAGGCAATGCGTTGACCATCCAGGGTGATGAGCTGGATGTTCATCTTTCCACCCGCCTTCTGAATGACCTCTATGGCCTTCTGAAGAAAGGTTATCCTCTTTATCCTTCCGATATCGGTTATTCGATTCGAATGATCTCCGATGATCGCACGGTCAACCTTGAAGACATTTTCCTCGATGCCATCTATATCTCGTCAAGGAAGAAGGTCGTCACACCCAAGAGCATTGCTCAGAAGCGATATATCGATGCCATCCGGAAATACGATCTGGTCATTGGCATCGGTCCTGCCGGAACGGGCAAGACTTACCTCGCCATGGCCATGGCAGTGGCCTCTCTGATGAAGCAGGAGGTGGAGCGAATTGTCCTCACTCGACCAGCAGTCGAGGCCGGGGAGAAGTTGGGGTTTCTCCCGGGCGACATTGCTGAAAAGGTCAATCCTTACCTCCGTCCCCTGTACGATGCCCTCCATGACATGATGGATTTTGATCGAGCCTCCAAACTGATGGAGAAAGGTATCATTGAGGTAGCCCCTCTGGCCTTCATGAGGGGCCGAACCCTCAACGACTCGTTCGTCATCCTCGATGAGGCCCAAAATACAGGGCCCGAGCAGATGAAGATGTTTCTGACGCGGTTGGGTTTCAGTTCAAAGGCAGTCATCACAGGCGACATCACGCAGATTGACTTGCCGGAGAATAAAGTGTCCGGTTTGATTGAAATTCAGGGAGTTCTCAAGGGAATTGAGGGGATCGAATTCGTCTACTTCTCGGAAAGGGATGTGGTCAGGCATCCCCTCGTCCAAGATATCATCAAGGCTTACGAGAGGACGGAGGAAAAGCGCCATCGCCCTAAGGAACAATAGCTTGAACAAAACAATGTCAAATGTCAAAGCCCAAAGTTCAAATCAATGTCAAATAACAAAATTTAACCTTCAAAAATTAGGTTTTGACATTTGGCATTTGGATTTCATTTGACATTTG
>CAYMJV010000373.1:0-1938 GCA_964390545.1 uncultured Syntrophaceae bacterium | reverse complement strand
GGGACACCGGGCTCTCCGACGCCACCCAGTTTTTCCCTGCTTCTCAGGACATTCACCTCAATCTCAGGGACATCACTCATCCGAATCAGTTCATAATTGTAGAAATTCTCGTTCTCCACACCCCCATTGGAAAATTGGATCTTTTCCATCAAGGCTGCGCTCAAACCAAAGAGGGTGGCCCCTTCGATCTGGGCCTTGACCGTATCGAGATTAACCACGGGACCGCAATCAACGGCACTGACCACTTTGTGGACTTTTATCTTTCCTTCCGTTTTATCGACAGAGACCTCGGCAACATGGACCACGTGGCTCCCGAAGGAGTAGTGATAGGCAATGCCCCGTCCATGTCCTTTCCTCAAAGGTTTTTCCCAGCCCGCCCTTTCGGCAGCCACTCTCAGGACCTGCTGGGCACGGGGACGCTTTCTAAGATGGCTCATGCGGAATTCCAGGGGATCTCTTTTCGCCAGATAGGCCAGTTCATCTATGAAACTCTCCACGGTGAAGGCATTATGGGAATGTCCAACGGAACGCCAGAAACCGACCGGGATAGGCGTATCGATCTTTACATATTCGACATTGAGATTTGGAATCTCATACTCCATATCCGAAATGCCCTCAACGGCTGCAGGATCGATTCCATCCTTGACCATCTGGGGGGAGAAGCGAGCAAAGATGGATGGGACGACGACTTTATGCGACCATGCCACGATACGTCCCTGCTGATCCAATCCAGCCTCGATGCTGCAGCAATTCCCTGGCCGATAGAAATCATTCTTGACATCCTCCTCCCTGGTCCAGATGAGTTTGATGGGTTTACGGGTTGCTTTCGATATCTGAAGGGCCTCCTCCACCACATCGAGCTCCGCCCTCCTTCCAAAACCCCCGCCGAGGTATGTGGTGTGGATGTGGATCTGCTCTGGTTTCAAACCGGCGATCTTTTCAGCCGACATGAGAGCACCGGACTGAAATTGCGTTGGCACCCAGAGATCACATCGATCCTGACGGACGTGGGCCGTGCAGTTCATCGGCTCCAGGGTGGCATGGTAGAGATAGGGAAGAAGGTACGTGGCTTCTAATTTCTTAGCAGCCTTGCCCAGAGCATTCTCAATATTTCCTTCTTTCTTTGCGGAGAGACCCGGTTGATTCAGATGCTGGAGGAAATTCTTCTCCAGTGTCTCACTGTTCAAATCAGGATGAGTCCCCTTGTCCCATTCCACATTGAGAGCCATCCTTCCTTTCCATGCTCCGTCAATTGTTTTAGCGCAGACGGCGATCCCGCGATCCGTCACGATGACGTGCTGAACACCGGGTACCTTTTTCGCGGCTTCATTCTCGTAGGAGACGATTTTTGCTCCATAAGCAGGGGGACGGGAGATGGCTGCGTAGAGCATGTGAGGGACGAATACATCAAATCCAAAGGTGGCTTTTCCGTCAATCTTCTCCTGGAGATCAAGACGAGGCACCCGTGTACCGATTAATTTGAATTGGTATTCTTTCTTAAGAGGTGGATTTTCCGGGATCGGAAGTTTAGAAGCCTTGTCGCAGAGTTCGCCGTAGTTCAGTTTCCTTTCACTTTTTCTATGCCTCACCCACCCCTGGCGAGCTTCACACTCACCGGGAGGAACTCCCCATGTTTCAGCAGCGGCACTGACGAGCATCTCCCGGGCCGCTGCCCCTGCCTTGCGAAGAGGCTCAAACATATGGCGGACACTTGTACTTCCGGCTGTCAGTTGCATCCCGAAAACAGGGTCCTTATACTCATCCCTTGCAGGGGCTCCTTTCACCTTCACCTGTTTCCAGTCTGCCTCAAGCTCTTCAGCCAGAATCATGGGCAATGAAGTATAAACACCCTGTCCCATTTCAGACTTATTAACGATGACCGTGACAATGTTATCAGGCGTGATCTGAAGCCACGCATTGGGGCTGAAGAGATCCTTT
>CAYMJV010000372.1:0-1944 GCA_964390545.1 uncultured Syntrophaceae bacterium | reverse complement strand
ATGCCCAGGAGTTCCTCTATCGGATCTTGCCGCGCAGAATCGGCCAGGAGTGTCTTCTTCTGAACAACGTTGATCTCGCTGCTATCGTCGCCGAGAAAGGCTTCGGGGATTTTGAGACATTGCGCACCACCCTCGCGCCATGGACACTTATTCTGGTCGTGAGTGGGTTGCTCCGGCGTCCGGAGGAAAAGATCGCGTACGAGGAAAATTTCCTGAACCAGGTCATCAGGAATGAGTTTAGGAAGATGGAACTCCAGGACAACCTTCCAGGAGTACCGGGTATCGGCCCAAAACTTTTATTGATGCTTCGCAAGCCCTGGCCTGCGGAGAAGACCTATTGGAAGAACATCTGGAAAGGGGGCTCCCAGAGCCTCTTCTTTATTGCCAAGCCGGTTTCGTCTCCCCTCTATGTGGACATTGTGAAAAAGACGGCAGCCCAGTACGGTTATCCCATGAGCGATATCGGATGTTATATTCAGCCGATTGAGCATAACCGTGCCTGTCATATGGAATTCACCTTCTTTTTTAACCCTGCAGACCCCTCAGAAAAGGCGCGCATTGCCGATCTTCACCGACATGTCGCCCTTGCCTTGTTGAACCAGGGCGCTTTGTTCACCAGGCCCTATGGGGAATTGAGTTCGATGGTGTATGAGCGCGCCTCGGGTTACACCATGGCTCTCAAGCGGCTGAAAAATGTATTTGACCCGAAGAACATCATGAACCCCGGAAATCTGTGCTTCTAAGGAGATTTCTTAAAAAACCCAGAAATCTCTGGTCACACGGATAAAGCTCCCTTAAGGAGGATAAGATGCCAAAAAAGCAGGTAAGCTTGGATGTGACGCAACTGGATAATTTTGTCTACGACATGAGCCGGTGCATCAAATGTAAAGGATGTTACTGGGTGGAGCACACCTACATGCCCGGGATCAAGTTCAGCACGAGGTGTCCGAGCAACACCTGGAATGACTTCGACTCCTACGGAGCCTTTGGCAAGATGAGGATCGGTACAGCGGTAGCCGAGGGGAAACTCAAGTGGACCCCAAAACTCCTGGAAATCGTCTATGCGGATCCCCTGTGCGGCGCCTGTGACGTGGGCTGCAAGAGGAATCTTGATCTGGAGATCGAGCTGTCCCTGGAGGCTTTGAGAGTCAAAGCCGTGAAAGATGGCGCGGGCCCCATGCCCGCCCACAAGAAGGTGGCCCAAAACATCGCAAAGACCCACAACCAGTTTGGGTCTTCCCACGAGAACAGAAAAAAATGGCTGACCGGTGATATTCAGGTGGCCCCCAAGGCGGATGTCCTTTATTTCGTGGGTTGCTCGGCCTCCTACTCAAACCCTGAGATCGCCCAGGCCACAGCGAAGATCCTGAATGCCTCCGGCACCCCTTTCATGTTGATGCCGGATGAATGGTGTTGCGGGAATACGCTCTTCTCCGTCGGCATGATCGATGAAGCACGAGCATTGGCGCGCCGGAACATCGACGCTGTGAAGGCAGCCGGGGCTAAGACGTTAATCACCAGTTGCGCCGAGGGGTATCGGATGTGGAAGGTCGATTACCCGAAGATGCTCAATATGGCCACGCAGGACCTGGGCTTCAAGGTAATGCATCTCCTTGAGTTTGCTGATGCCATGGTTCAGAAGGGGTCCCTAAAGCTGACCAAGCCCGTGGATGTAAGGTTGACTTATCACGATTCATGTGGCATCAGCAGACTTGCAGACCCCTGGACACCCTGGAAAGGCGAACGGGGGTGGATGGGCACTGTCAGTCCGCGCCTTAAGAGACGGCGGGGCACAGAGGGATTGTACGCGCAGCCGAGAAATATTTTGAACGCCATCCCGGGTGTCAGATTTGTGGAGATGCCCAGGACAAGGGAGAATGCCTTCTGCTGTGGAGCAGGCCGCGGAACAAAGGAGGCTTTCCCGCAACTGGCCTCTTTCTCGGC
>CAYMJV010000371.1:0-1953 GCA_964390545.1 uncultured Syntrophaceae bacterium | reverse complement strand
GGACCGGCCTACCAACAGGACTTTGATATTTGGAAAATCCTTGGCGATGGTTTTGGTCGCTTCCAAAAAGACAGCCGTCCTTCTGTATTTTTGGTACCGGGCAATCATTCCAATCACGACCTTTTCAGGCCCGATCCCAAAAAGAGTCCTCATATCTTTGTACTCCCTCCGAAGGTCATACCGATCGAGATCCAAGGCGGGAAGGATTTTCGCAACCCTCTCAAGGGGAAGTCCGAAATGTTCCGCGTCTTCTCTTCTCGCCCTCTCTGAAAAGGTGATCATCCCATCGGTCAGTTGAGAAATGAGAAATCGGTTCCCCAGGCTCGGTTTCAAGGGGTCTCGTTTGTGATCTGTTCGGACTACCAGGACAGGATGACCGCATCTTCTTGCCGCAATCCCTCCCAGGATATGGCCATGAGAATGATGCACGTTGAGGATATCGAACTTCTCATGACGAAGATAACTGGTAATATCAAGAATGTCTCGAAGATTATTCCACAGGAACTTAGGATGATAGATCCTGATGGCATGGTTTAGGCGAAATTGATCCGTTGCCTTCACGCCTGCAAGGCGAACCCTTTTCTCTATGCTATCCTCAATGGGGAAAGGAGGCTTCTGATAGGCCAGGGTGACTTCATGCCCTCTCTCTTCTAATCCTTTGCAGAGATTTAAGATGGGATCGGCAGGACCTGTCCACTTCCAATTACTGAAAAGTTGAAGGATCTTCATCTAACCCGTTCCGCCCTCTTAAAGAAAGAAGTTGTCATCTTCAACCTTTTCGATGTCGTGGACATTTTCTTTGGATTGGATGAACGTCTCGAGCCACCAGTTGGTTTCGTTGTAAAAACATCCAACGTCTTTGCATTCCGTGGTCGCACCGAACGTCTCGATGGATTGGGCCATTCTATTGAGGCTCTGTTTGAATTTCTTATCTGTCAGGTATCCATCTTTCTCTGAAATCTTGGCAATGTCCACGCCTCGGAAGGCTGGACAATGATAAATGCCGAAGGGAGAAACGACGGTTCTGAAAAATTGCATATGGCATCTTTTCGGTTGGGTCTTAATGCGCTCCGTCTCCTGATTCAGCATGGCTTCGAGATTTGAGCTTTCAAGGATCTTCACTTTGTCTCCGGCGATCTCTCGTGCCCTTTGCAACTGGATTTTGATTTCTTTTGCAATCTCTGACTCTTTCGATGGACCAACGTTTTGAAGCAGCGTTTCCCTTTGGGATTCCTCTCCCCTGATCAGGCAGGGCTTAAAAGAAATATAATCAAATGAGAATTTTCTTGCCAGTTCCGCCGCCCTGGGCATTTCTTGAATGTTAGGCCTCAATCGTTTTCCATCAATGTCCACACCTTCCCATACGATCACATAGGAATATCCCAGGGAGACACGGGGATTTTTTTCCTTTATTTTTTTCGCTTTCTCCAAGATCTGATGAAGCGTCAGTTTCGTTCTTGGATGATGCAATTCTTTAAAAGTCTTTTCATTTGCCGCATCGATTGAAATTCTGACCCAATCCTTCTCCTCCAATCGGTCGGCAATGGCTTCAATCTTTTCC
Source organism: uncultured Syntrophaceae bacterium (assembly GCA_964390545.1). Taxonomy (GTDB): domain Bacteria; phylum Desulfobacterota; class BSN033; order BSN033; family UBA1163; genus CAYMJV01. Next base: position 392 of record CAYMJV010000371.1, on the reverse strand, counting down.
AATCGGGATCCGTTCGTGGCGATTCCAATCTGAATTCCTTTGCTTTTGATAATTTCGACCACTGCTTCAAAATCAGGATGGAGGGTCGGTTCACCCCCGCCTATCAGAATCACTGAGAGGAGACCATGGGAATGCAAGGTGTCGATCAGCTTCTTGATGTCTTCCAAGCCCAGCGTTTTCCCGGCATTGATGAGCCTTGAGTCAACACAAAAAGGACAGGAATAATTGCAGGCTGACGTGAGATCCAGGTTAATCGATATGGGGCTATGGACAGGAGGTTCAACAGAAGAGAAGTTGCCTTCAAGGTCTCTCTGCCATTGAATATATTCCTTCAATATCTGGACAGTTGAATGCTGCCTTAATTTAGAGCCGAAATCATGTTCTCTGTTTTT
>CAYMJV010000370.1:0-1963 GCA_964390545.1 uncultured Syntrophaceae bacterium | reverse complement strand
ACTTAGCAAAAAGTTCTGCCGCTTTTAGAGTGTCCTTGATGATCATCTCCTCAGCTGTTATGACGAAGAAGAAGGCTGTTTTCTGTTTGTCGGTGAGGATGCTCGAAGATTTGTTGATCCGGTCTTTGATATAAAGGAGTTCATTCAGGATGGCGTCCTCATCCAGATCCTTTTCCCGACGGATGACCGCTGCGGCCTTATCATATTCCCTCATTTGCTCCCGGAGGCCGGTGATCTTACCAATCCAGGCATCATAGACCGATGCCATGCTCAGATAGTAGAGGGCATGACCCAAGGGAACTAAATCGTAGATATAGTAGTCATAGCCCCCCTTGATGACGATATCGACCACCTCATCAAAAATGGCGCTTTCCTCCATTGCAGGCTCTGCAGCAGCGGCCAGGATGTAGCTCTCTATCTCTTCCGGAATCTTATCTATACCATACATATCAAAGATCTTCTGCCGGATCTCCTGCTGATATTCCTTCACACGACGGTCGGCATCAATCTCCTGTGCATAGAGGTTGGGAATGATCTCTGTTGGCCCCTTGCCGAAGATATCCCTCTCAAAGATATCTGTTAGTGAGGCCTGAGGATCTACAGAAAAGACCAAAACCCGTTTGCCTTTTTTTGCCAAATAATAGGCTGTAGCCGCAGAAAAAGTGGTCTTCCCCAATCCACCCTTTCCACCAAACATGATGTACCGCCGATCCGGAAACTTCTCAAATATATCTGCTAATGGAATGTGAATCACCCCTTTCTTGGTTATCGGGTTACTTGAGTTGCTTGGGTTACTTGAGTTGCTCGAGTTACTTGAGTTTGTTGGGTTAGAAGATTTCGCAACTCAATAAACCCTATAAACTCAATGAACTCAATAAACTTTTGTTGGCCTTTAGGCCAGGGCATCCGTTAAGTCTTTTTCCCTCAACATTCTCCGTTTCCAGGTGGAAATTTGAGGAACCACGTAGGGCAACAATCGCAGTGAATAATACGGAGGCAAAATAGGGACACCCAGCATATCTCCCATGGTAATGAGAATGAAGAGATGCTCCATGCTCGCTCTGGTCTTCAGCGCAAAACGTGCTGAATCATGAGCAGCTAGTCCATAGATAACTTCCTTAACCGCCTGGATCGCCTGGGAGAATCCCCCCTTCTTTTTCTCTTCTACGGCCATAAAGATTTCTCTCCTTTAAAAAATATTATGTAGCGTCGGCATTCACTGCCGACGCCCATTCCGCCCCCAATAAATGAGGGCGCTACAAATTCTCGTTAAAAATAATTAAGGGGCTTAATCTACCCATCCCTTCTTAACAAAAGTATTTAGGTAAATCAAGCCCCAAGGTTCTTTCTCACCCCCACCCCTACCCTCCCCCATCAAGGGGGAGGGTATTTTTCTGAATGGGTAGGGGAATTTCTCATTAGGCTTTACGCCCTACACCTTGCGCTTTTATTTACGCTTTAGCAGGTGCGGGCTGAGCTTTTATAGCTCGATATCGGTTAAAAGCCTTCACTCCTTCCACTGCCAGAATGATCGCCGCAATAACAAGGAAGAATCCGACAAGCCCCATGAGCGTGTTTCCTACAATTCTCTCTGTTCCCTTCACGACCCCTGTAAAGACTCGGTAAAGCAGTCCATAAGAGGTATAAAGGAGCGCAGCCACAGTCGTAATGAACATGAAGATCATCGGATAAAAGGCGTAAGCAGCCGACCGTCCCTCTGACATCAAATAGGCGACCACCAACATCAACGCCAGAGACGCCATTAATTGATTCGCTCCTCCAAAAAGGATCCATAGGTATTGAAACCATCCTGTCAGGACCAGTAGGATTCCGAGTAGGCTGGCGATGATGGTTCCCACATGAGCATTCTTAAAGATAGGGCTAACGTCACCCATCAACTCCGAGGTGGCAACCCTCATAAATCGGACGACAAGTTGCAAAATGGTAACGGCCAGGACGATCA
>CAYMJV010000369.1:0-1989 GCA_964390545.1 uncultured Syntrophaceae bacterium | reverse complement strand
CCATCACCATCCCAGGATTCCATAGGGAAGGGGGACCCTGAGGATCTTTGAGAACATGAGATTGATAAAGAGGGTGATAATAATACTCGCAATAGCACTTTTTAGAATAGTCACTCCCAATTTCTTCATCAGAAGAAAGAGGAGGACAGCGCTGGTGATAAGAAATCCAACGAAGTTAGCGACCCCTACATATACGGCAACAATAGCCAGGACAAAGAGGGCGTTTGTAATTCTTTTGGGGCCGGGAACAATTTCTGCTTCGGCAGAAATAAGTTTCCTGGCCTTTAGGATGAGGGCTAAGCCAAAGCCGATAAAGAGGAGGGCCAGGAGATTGGGAAAGAGATCTGGTCCGGGATGGCCCTTTTCTAGAGAAGGATAATTCCAGGTCTGGGTGAAGATGAAAATTCCCAGAGCAATGAAAATTCCACCGGCAATGATGTCGTTCTTTTTCATAAATTAATAATTAAAAGCGGGGCTGAGGAATCCTGTTTTCCAAAGCCCCGCTTGTCAAAGGAATCAGATCTCCTCAGGCTGTCGAAAAACCCTGGTATACTGTCACTCCCGCGAAAGCGGGAGTCCAGAAAGCCTTGAAAAGAATGGATTCCTGCTTTCGCAGGAATGACCTATTAAGGTCGAAATTCATTTTTCAACAGCCCGTCCTTATTTGACCAGACCGACCTCCTTCATGATGGCTCCCATATCTCTATCGCCATCGGCCATAAACCTCCCATATTCCGCCGCGGGTTTCCACAAGATTCCAAATCCATTCTTAACCATGAAGTCTTTGAACTCAGCACTGGCGACTGCCTTCTCAAGAGACTTCTCAAGAACCTTTACCACATCGTCTGGTGTATCCTTGGGTACTCCAACCCCTCGCCATGCACCCATGGTCCAGTTGATCCCCAACTCTTTCAATGTGGGAACATCAGGAAAGATGTTATCCCGTTTCTCTCCCATGATGGCCAGGGCCTTCGCCTTTTTCGCCTCGATCATCGAGCGGGCTTCAGGAAGGCTGCAGGTGACCACCGGAACGCCACCGGCGACCATTTCTGCAAGGCCGGGAGCTGCTCCCTCACTCGGAACCCAGGGAATGGCATCGATCGAGATTCCAGCCGTCTTAAGCATTCCAGCCCGAGCGAGATCCCAGATGCCTCCTTTGCCCGTTCCAGTAGCCTTCAATTTTCCTGGATTGGCCTTGGCGTAGTCAAGAAGTTCTTTCAGAGTGTTCCAGGGTGCATCTGCTCGTACGGTGACTCCTGCCGGGTCAATGTTAATCAGGGCCACAGGCTTGAAATCCTTGTAATTGACCTGAGCCAACCCCATCCAGTGCATCATGGTGATCTCAACGGTGACAATCGTCATGGTGTAGCCATCCGGAGCAGCCGTGGTCCCAGCGGTGTGGCCCACCGCTCCGCCCCCGCCCGTTCTGTTTACCACAGTCACAGGTTGGCCTAAATCCTTTTCAAGGAGAACGCCAAGCATACGGGCAACCCGGTCTGTTCCTCCTCCCGCACCCCACGGGCAAATAAATTGGATGGGTCGCGTGGGATACTTGATCTGAGCCTCTGCTAGGGTCGATAGAAGCCCAAGGCCCAGAGCAACCAACATAAATCCAATAAAGAATAGTTTGATATTCCTCTCTTTCATTCCTTCTACCTCCTTTCAATTTATTACGAAAATGCTACAGAATGCCTCTGTAGGCGGGGATGAATGCAGCGATTTCAAAACCCGATAGGCCGTCCCGCTAAGGCGGGATTGTCCGGCAACCGCATTTTCGCCGAGACTGGAAAGTCTCGGCTATCCTAGACCAATTAACATCTATCAAATGGACAGCCAGTTGTCAACATTTCGGAAGGAAGCGACGCGATCGCAACGAGCTATTTTCCTCCCGCCTGGATCATTTCATTGAGGCGAGTGCGATAGTATATGAAGTCCTTCCAGGATATATCAGGATGGACATGATGATCGATATGGGGAATATAACCTCCC
>CAYMJV010000368.1:0-1992 GCA_964390545.1 uncultured Syntrophaceae bacterium | reverse complement strand
TCCTCGCCATGGCAGGGGTGAAACGATTGGGCTTTGAATCAAGGATCACAGAGATTATTCCTGCGGAGATCTCTCTCCCAGCGATTGGACAGGGAGCCCTCGGAATTGAAACAAGAAAGGGAGACAAGGAAGTGGAAGATCGAATCCATTTCCTCAATGACCTGCCTTCGGCAATCGCTGTTTCTGCAGAGCGAGCCTTTCTTAAGAAATTAGAGGGAGGCTGTCAAGTTCCCATCGCGGCCTTCGCCCAAGTGATCGATTCCAACCTCCGCATCGATGGGCTCGTTGGAACCATTGATGGGAAGAGGCTCATTAAGCACCATCTCGAAGGAACCATTGCTCAAGCCGAATCACTCGGAACAGAGTTAGCTGAAATTCTCTTAAAAAAAGGAGCAAAAGAGATCCTTGAAGAGGTCTACCAAAGATCGGTTCCAATGGTCGGGAGCCCCTAACCTTATAGAATAAATAAATCTGTACAGAATGAGAGGTGCGTTCCCCCTGCCTACCGGCAGGCAGGCGAACGCACCTCTCAAAGGCGTGATCGGGGATCACGCCCTACAAAATCGCATCAAGACACAAATATGTATGTATTAAGTAACAAGGGGACAAAAACTAACCAAATGGACGGAAAACCTCTTACCGGAAAGAAGATTCTGATCACACGGGCCCGTGATCAGGCCGCCGTATTTTCGTCAAGCCTCAGAGACCTTGGGGCTGAGGTGATTGAGCTTCCTACGATTGAGATTGTTCCACCCGCCAACTGGAAAGGGGTGGACCGAGCCATCGATCAAATTGCATTGTACGACTGGCTCATCTTCACCAGTGCCAATGGCGTCAATTTCTTCTGGCAGAGATGGAAAGAAAGAAATAAGGATCGTCTTCCACCGGCTTTAAAGATCTGTGCCATCGGGCCAGCCACCGCCTATCAATTGATGGAGAAAGGGATCGAAGTCCACTATACTCCAAAGGAGTTTGTGGCTGAAGCCATCCTGAAGGGATTCGACAAATCGGTGCTGAAGGGGAAACGAATTCTTCTTGCCCGGGCGAAGGAGGCCAGGGATGTTCTCCCCGAAGGGCTGAGAAAGATGGGGGCAAAGGTTGATGTCGTGGAGACCTATCGAACGGTTAAACCCAAGGGGGGAACGAAAAGATTGAAGGAACTCTTGATGAAGGGAAAAGTCGATGCAATCACCTTCACCTCCTCTTCAACAGTGAATCACTTCGCTGAGCTCCTTAAAAAAGAAGATTTGCAGAGCCTTCTGAGTGGGATTGCTATCGCTTGCATCGGACCGATCACGGCCCGTACGGCAAAAAATTGGAAGATGAGAGTCCACATCCAGCCGAAGGAGTACACGATCCCAGCCCTCACCCAAGCCATCGTTCAATATTTTATGAGAAAAACTCGTTCCTCTCAGCCTTCCCCTCTCCCCAGAGGGGTGAGGGGGAAGAAGTGAAATCTTCTCCCATCGAGGTCATCTTCTTCGATCTCGGCAATGTCATCCTTCCCTTCAACAATTTCCAGATTGCAGAGAAGCTCTCCCGGTTTTCTCAGAAGAGGGAATTCCAAGATCCAAAACAAATATTCTCCTATCTCTTCGATCTCGAAAAAGGCGTGATTAATGATTTCGACATGGGGAGGGTGTCTCCTTCTGAATTTTTTCAATCCATAAAGAAATACCTTGGGCTATCCATTGCGTTTGAGAAATTCATCCCTATCTGGACAGACATCTTCATCGAAGATCGAGAAGTCTCAGAAATCATTCGCTCCTTGAAAGAGAAATGGAGACTCGGCCTCCTCTCCAATACCGACCCTCTCCACTTCAACTACATCGTTTCAACATTCCCTGTCCTCTCCGCGCTTGAGAAGTGGATTCTTTCCTATGAAGTGGGGTTTAAGAAACCTGACGCGCGAATCTTTCAGAGGGCCATGGAATGGGCTTCTGTTGAGCCGGAGAAAATCTTGTTCATCGATGACACCAAAGGCCACGTGGA
>CAYMJV010000367.1:0-2002 GCA_964390545.1 uncultured Syntrophaceae bacterium | reverse complement strand
GGGACCTTTGGGTGAGGGTTGGGTGGCGTGATAAAGACACGAGCCCAGAGGAGGTTGCTTGCAGCGGCTGCACCAGCGTAATATCGTGTCGATATGACAACGTGCGAATCTGCGCAAAGAACAAAGGAATAACCAATTGCGGCGAATGTATTGACTATCCGTGCCAAGAGATCATCAAGGTTTTTGAAAAGACAGAATCTTACGAGAGAAAATGCAAAAGGGTCTGTTCGCCTGGTGAGTATGAAAGACTTTATAAGGCTTTTTTCTTGAAGAAACAAACTCTGGATGCGATCCATCATCGTCGAAAACAATGAATGGGTATGAGACATAATGAATCACTGCAGCGGACGGCTGTTAGCCGCCGCTGACTATGGACGTCTGACAATGGAGGTGAAGGCAAATGGCGGTACTGATCGTCTCAGTGGTTTCGATCTTCGTTGCTGGCATGGGTGTGCTGGGCCTCGTTTCACCTGCAAGGATGGTTTCCTTTGTGTCCCTTTGGGAGTCTAAAACTGGTCTTTGGGTGGCCTTTATCGTCCGTTTGGCATTTGGCATCTCACTTTGGCTCGTTGCGCCTACGTCGCGAGCACCCGTTTTTCTACAAGTTCTGGCTGTCGTGTCAGTGGTGTCTGCCCTCGTGCTTCCGTTAATCGGCGTTTCGCGCTTTAAGTCCATCCTTTCCTGGTGGTTCAGTCGATCGCCTGGTTTCATGGGGGTGTGGTTGGCAGTGGCTGTGGTATTCGGTGTCTTCATTCTATGGTCGGTGGTCGCGTGAGCGCGCGGCTGTGGTTGGTGGGGGCCGAACCAACACCACCCGGGATTACCTCGTAATCCACCACCAGGGGACCGCCAGGACCTTGGAGTGTAGCCACTTGATCGATCTTCCTGCATAAAGAAATACCCCCCTGATCGTATGAGGATTTTCTTCGATGAAGGTCAATAGATTCTTGATATCACTGAAGGTCGGTTCTTTCGAGGACTTTACTTCAAAAGCAACGAGTTTTCTACCTTGCTCGATGATAAAATCAACTTCCTTTGCTGTGGTCGTCCGCCAATAATAGATCGATGCCTTTGGAATAAGCAACTCTGATAAGATCTTCAGGTGTAAAAAGATCATTGTTTCAAAGAAGTTTCCCCACTCGCGCGCTTTTCCGAGAACATCCTCATCATGATATCCCGAAAGATAGGCACTCAGGCCAGGGTCGATAAAGAAAACCTTCGAAGATTTCGTAATTCGCTTTGTTCTACTGGAATGGTAGGCTGGAAGCCTTTTGATGAGATTGGAAACCTCAAGAAGTTTTATATACCGATAAACGGTTGGCTGACTTACTCCAGTATCTCTGCTGATTTCCGTTTGATTTAAGAGGTTTCCTGTTCTTATGGCAAGAGATTCTAAGACTCTCCTAAAATCGATTAAGGATTCGACTTGTGAAAGCTCCCTTAAGTCCCTTTCCAGATAGGTCTTAATGTATCCCTCCCACCAGAGGAGAACATCATTTCCTGGAGTCAGGTTCATCAAGGGAGGCATAAATCCCTTGAGGACGAGCGGGAGAGGATTAATATTGCTCAGATCCTGTTCTTTCGGCTCGTAACGAGGATTTAAGAGATTAAAGAAGTTTTGGGGTGTTTGGGTCTTTCCATACATTTCGCCATAGGACATCGGCAGCATTTCAAAATAAACTGCCCTGCCAGCAAGGCTTTCGCTGATGCTCTTCATGAGCAGTAAGTTGGAGGATCCTGATATAAGAAAGCGCATTTTTCTTTGGGTCTTATCCACTGACAATTTTACCGCACTTAATATTTCAGGAACCCTTTGAGCTTCATCAAGAATGATCTGATCCGCGCCAATCCATAGCGACGAAGGGTCAGACTTTGCCTGCTGTAGAATGGAGTAATCATCCAGGCTGATGTACTTGAAATCAGGGAATTCATTTTGCAGAAAAGTACTCTTCCCGACCTGCCTTGCCCCTGAAATCACAACCACGGGGAAGGTTTTTATGGC
>CAYMJV010000366.1:0-2010 GCA_964390545.1 uncultured Syntrophaceae bacterium | reverse complement strand
CAAGGAGTGGTTCCTTGCTGGGAATAGAGTTGAAAGATGGTAGGGTTTTTGTTATCGTTCTACTTGAAAGAAAAGAAAGAAGAATTATTGGACGATGGGAAAACACGTCATTCTAGGAACCGCTGGACACATCGATCACGGAAAAACCGCTCTCGTTAAAGCCCTCACAGGAGTTGACACGGATCGGCTCAAGGTGGAAAAGGAGAGGGGAATAACCACCGAACTGGGATTTACCTTTTTGGACCTTCCGAGCGGAATACGAATGGGCATCGTTGATGTTCCAGGCCATGAAAAATTTGTCAAACACATGGTAGCAGGTGTCTGGGGAATCGATCTGGTTGCCTTAATCATTGCAACCGATGAAGGGGTGATGCCTCAGACAAGAGAACACCTCGATATATGCCGACTTCTTGGAGTCAATAAAGGCCTCATCATCCTAACCAAAATCGATCTTGTCGACCAGGATCTCTTGGGATTGGTCAAAGAGGAAGTGACAGAAATTGTCAAAGATACTTTCTTAAAGGATGCGCCCATTCTTCCTGTCTCCTCCATCACAAAAGAGGGGATTCCCCAATTGATTTCTGTACTCGATCGTCTTTCGGAAGCAGTGGAGGAAAGATCGACCGACGGACTATTTCGTCTGCCAATCGACCGGGTTTTCGTCATGAAAGGTTTTGGGACTGTGGTGACCGGAACCGTGGTTTCCGGGACTGTTTCCATCGGAGAGTCTGTTCAAATCCTCCCATCTAGCGTAGAGGCCAAGGTCCGAACGCTTCAGGTCTATAACCGGCCTGTGGAGAAGACCATGGCAGGACAGAGGGCAGCAGTCAATCTTCAAGGAATTGAAACCTCTGCCGTTGAGAGGGGAGATGTTCTGGTCCATACCCACACGCTTGCTCCAACGCAGATGTTGGATGTCTATATGGAATATCTTCCCAGTGCCCAAAGGCCGTTAAAGAATCGAACAAGGCAGAGATTTCACATAGGCACAAATCTTACCTCCGCATCAATCTTCCTCCTTGACCGAGAGGAAATGGCTCCAGGAGAGAGTGGATTTGCCCAGTTGAGATTGGAAGCGCCAGTGGTCGCCTTACCTCATGACCGATTTGTAATCCGGGGATCTGGAGTGATCCAGACACTGGGTGGAGGAGTGGTTTTAGATGCCTATCCCGCCAGACATAAACGGAATGCTCCGTCGGTGATTGGAGACTTGACCATTCTAAGAGAGGGAAACCAGGATCAGGCCATTGCTCAGCATATCAGCCGTTCTGGCATGGGAGGGATCGCCTGTGACGACCTCTTGAAGCGCGTGGCCACTTCTTCATCAGAGGTGCAGAGGGTTATTAAGAAGATGATTGATCAAGGGGAAGCTCTTTCAATCGACCCCGAGAAGATGAAGGTTATCGACATCCGTTTTTATCACCAGTTGAAGGAGATGGCATTGGCGCAATTGAAGGAATTCCATCAGCGGTTTCCGATGAAGTCCGGGCTGGCCAAAGAGGAACTGAGGACGAAACTTCCCATGGAGGTAGATGTAAAGCTCTTCCAGATTCTCATCAACGGATTGATTCAATCCAAAGAGATCTTGATGGAGAAAGATAAGTTGAGACTTCCCACTCATCAAATTTCATCGATGGATGAGAAAGGATTGATCAAGCGGGTAGAGGAAGCCGTCCTCAAAGCAGGGCTCCAGTCTCCTTCGCCAAAGGAATTATCTGAGACATGGTCTGAGAAGGAAGAGGGGGTTCAGGCCGTCTTTGAACATCTCGTTCACGAGGGGGTACTGGTCAAAATCAAAAGCGGGATTTACATACACCGGGTTCCTTTTGAGCATTTGAAGGAGGAATTGGTCTCTTATCTCAAAAAGAATAAAGAGATCACAACCCCTCAGTTCAAGGAGATGACGAACGCTTCGAGAAAATATGCCATTCCATTGATCGAGTACTTCGATCAAATCAAATTGACGATTCGGCTTGGAGAGAAGAGAGTCCTCAGGTCAGGTGCAGAGCA
>CAYMJV010000365.1:0-2018 GCA_964390545.1 uncultured Syntrophaceae bacterium | reverse complement strand
CTTGGTGAAAAGAACGTCTGGGGTTCCCCATTGGCTTGACTGTTTGTGGTGAATTCTGAGTTCACAGGTCGCGACCTTACTATTTAAACAATGCTTGCTTCCTCCCGGAGGATTTCTATAATTTAGCCCGATGAAGGCCTCTTTGGGTGCAGAAATCTCTCCCTCCAGCCGGATCTCTTCTGTTTTCGACATAAATCTCCAATTAAAATACTTAAACGAACTCTTTGCACGGACCGTCTGCAGCAAGGAGTTCATCTTGATTTCCTTCCCTTGATGACGTAATACGATCGGACTCATCCATGGTGTCCAGAAAGGGCCAATTCTCAATTTGGCAGAGGCTACTTCGAGAAAACTATCCGGGTGGGAATCGAAACCTGCCACCTGTCCCCAGGTGTATAGATCAGTATGCCTCGACCCCCAATTGTGGTTCTGACTGCCAACCCAGTCTTCAATTTCAATCCTCTTACCGTTTACAGATAGTGAGCCGTTATAAACTGCCATGGGTAATCCAACCAGGCTTTTAGCTTTCGGGAATTTTGCTGTGTAAAGTCTCAACGGCAGTAAGAAGAGAGGGGCCTCATCGCCTCCATAACTGAGTTCCCAAGAAATGTTATGCCCATGGGATCCGGCATTTCCCTTTAACCGGCCTTGTTCCAGAGAGGCATCACCAACCTTAACAGAGAATGCATCCGGCTTGAAGGTGCATTGATGAAATGGAACCTCCTTCTTGACAGCAACATGATTGCCCGTCTCTCCATCAAAAAAGATGGCCCACAATTCTCCAATTGCCTCTTCGGGGTGATTGTTTGGGTTGAAGATGGTGTAACGGATCCAGAAGGCTATCGGACGGGTGGGATGATTGGCACGCTGAAAAAAGCTTTCATAATGGCCGGCTTTCTGGTCAGGTTGATACCGCGTGAAGTTTACCTGTCTCTCATAATTGCTCAAGGAGAAAACCCTTCCTTTTCAGGAGCTCGATGATTCCTTGATTTCCTACCAAATGCCCTGCCCCCACGATAACAAAGAAGGTCTCCTTTTCCTTCAGGTAATCCTCAATTTTGGACCCCATCTTCTTATTTCTTTCTATGACTAGCTTCTCATAGATAGGAATCAATTTCTTATCCTCTTTAATACTTCTTGTCATGATCAATTCTATTCCCTTCTCATCTCCTGTGGTCCACGCCTTGATCAATTTATCAAGTTCTTGCTCGAGCACCTTGATATCCTTCAAGGTGTAGAGGAGGAACAGTTCCTGGTCCTTTTCAGAAAGGGCGGAAAAGAGGTTCATCTGATACTCAAGGCTCTCCAACTCCACAATTTTTTTCTTCTCTGTCGCTTTTGAAAGAAAGTATCGGTCAATCCCGTAATTTGGATCAAATCCCAGTTTCGCAATTTCTATTGAGGCTAAAGATAATGCCAAAAACCAAGGTCTATATTTATTGGCGGCCTCAAGAGAAGCACCCAGTTCGGCTAAGTGTTTCTTGACTAACTCAAAGGCTTCTGGAGAAAGATGTTTTTCCAGCGTCTCATCCCCTGAGTAGATAGCGCTTTCAACCAACTTCTGGACATCCATTTTACTGATGTTATCGACATTCGCCTCTACCCCTAAGATATTCGATTGGTCAAAAGCCTTCTCAACCTTTTCATCAAGAGGATACATCTCCTTTTTCAAATAATGGATGGAGCCCAGCACATAAACCGTATTCGTCTTCGACTGGACCTTCCATAAGAAACTCTTCTTGGATTGAGAAAACGAATCTTGGGCAAAAACAGCAAATAGAAATATGACAAGGAGAGAAAATATGAAGGAAAGCTTGATCGTCTGTTTCTTCATTTTCGTTACACCTCACTTATTTGTGTATTTGACTCCATTCTTACAGGCCTTTCGAAAAATTTAAGCAAATTCCTTGCCTAAAGCCGGCTAATTGAAGGATTTTCATAAGATATCGAAACTTCGAGACAATTTTTCTTTATAGCTATTTCTTTGGATGGATCCTTGGGAAAAAAATGACCATTTT
>CAYMJV010000364.1:0-2019 GCA_964390545.1 uncultured Syntrophaceae bacterium | reverse complement strand
ATACCTGGCCGACCAAGGAAGGAATGACTGGAGGGATCGGTTTGATTTGAAATGATGGAGGCACGGATAGCCAACACTTTCGTTCGACTTGAGCTCACGACGAAGTCCAGTCCCGACGAAAATCCGGTTGCCGGACAATCCCGCCTTAGCGGGACGGCCTATCGGGTTCTCGAAATCGCTGCATTCATCCCTGCCGATCCTGCCTATGGCGGGACGGGGCATTCTGCAGCATTTTAGTAAATCTTTGCAAAAGCCAGCAATTATCATATGATGATATAAGTTTTTTCTTCGCATGTATTAGCCTAACGATAAACAGATAAACGCACAATCCACAATGCTTTTCCCGATAGGAGATTCAAATTATGAAGGTCAACTATTATCCCGATACCGACTCACTTTACATTGATCTCTCTGAAAAACCGAGCGCGGAGAGTAGAGAGATTTCTGAAGGCGTGATCCTCGACTACGATTCGGAAGGGAATTTGGTAGGCATTGACATCGACAACGCCAGTAAGAAAGTCAATCTAAAAGAACTCACTCTTGGCAGAGTACCAGCTGAGATCCGCGCAGTGGCGGCCCAATAATCTAGTCCGGTTGCGATTTGGGGTCTTTACCCTTGATATTTTAAGGAAATGTAAAAAACCAAGCTTCACCCCTTGTCCCATTGAAATTAAGAAATAAGGGAGCGTGCAGTTTCCTTCCTAAACTTTTGTCCCGCAATCAATCACCTCAAATGCTAGCCAACAAGTTGATCCCTCCATTTTAAACTATAAGTGCCTTTACACGATTTGGCAGCAATTTCCATGAGTGTACACTTCCTGCCTATTTTCACAAAATTCCTTGACAGAATTATATATTTTTACTAATAAACAGCTGCTTTCCCTATCATTAAATATGTAAAACAGTAGGACCAGTACTTCAGGATATGTAAATGATCGGCATAGGATCTGGGCTCAGGCACCTGGTTTATGGGAAAAGTGTGGGGAAAAATTGGAAAGTCTGGTTCTTCGGAATTCGAAGACCAGGGTTTTTGTGTTTTTAGGGAAATGATACAGCACTTTTGTGGAAATCATTTCCCATCTTAATAATGTTCATTTTTCACAAACCAATGTCTAAGAGCCGATAAATTACTAAGAAGCTTACTGATTTCTTATCCTCTTCTAAAAGAAAGATTTGGTGGTACGAAATTTGCTTTTTTCTTTAACAATAAGCACATACAAATCCAAATAAAGAGAAATTCTTAGAGAAGATATGGTAGCGTATGAATTTTATTGGCGTGATGAAGTAGGGAGAGACCACCTCATCGGGTTAGTACCAGAGAGAAGAAAAAAACCGGAGAGGATAACTCCGGAATCAGTCTCAAAGTGGGTAAGAACATTCTTAGATGATATTGCCGATTTCGATTTCAATAATGTCCATATCATCAGGAGAGATTTAAAGTTCACAAGTCCATTTCTCGATTGACTTGCGAGATTCCTGGTGGTCTCCAACTGGTGGAAAATTTAACAATCAACCTTTGGGAGAGAGTTCCGAGGGTAGTGTTCCAAAGGGTGACAATATGAAAGCCTCCAGCAGGGTTATACCTTACTGGAGGTTTTTTGTTTTATTACACAAAACTTTGTAGACAAATGGGGGATAGTTTCTGTATTATTAGAATACTTTCTTCAGTAAAATGAAACGAATGATCCAAGATCGGCTGATACAATATGCATCCCGGCTCCGCTTTCCAAAGTTACTGGCGCTGGCTGCATTCGTGTTCGTTGTAGATTTGATTCTCCCGGATGTCATCCCCTTCGCAGATGAAATCCTACTGGGATTGGTCACGCTGCTTCTGGGCACGCTGAAAAAGCGAAACCCGAGCCGATAAAATCAAGCTAAACGTTTTTGCCCCACTATTCTTTCCTTTCAAGACATATCAGTTTCAGTCACAACTCCTTCTTGAAGTCGTGAGCTTTAAATCTCACTACACAATACAACATTACAAATGGAAATCAATAATAGAAAGCTACATGTTTACCT
>CAYMJV010000363.1:0-2023 GCA_964390545.1 uncultured Syntrophaceae bacterium | reverse complement strand
GGGCTCAAAGACAGCCTGGCAGCAGAGAAAAGTCCCTTTCAGGTTGATATCCATCAATTCATTCCATTCTTCTTCTGTCGTCTTTTTTGCGACAACGGCAATATTTAGGCCAGCGTTATTGATAAGAATGTCCAGTCTTCCGAACTCCTTAACGACGTTCCGGACCGCCCTTTGAACTTCACTCCGGTTTCGGACATCCGTCTCTTGGGAAAGAGCATGTCCTCCTTGTCTGCTAATCTTTTGAGCCAAATTTTCAATCCTCTCCAATTGAATGTCAGCCAATGCCAGCGAAGCGCCTTCTTCTGCAAAGCGTAACGCGGTGGCCTCACCAATTCCGCCTCCTGCTCCAGTGATGAGCGCTACACGGTCTTTCAGTCTCATCGGTTATTCCCGGTTCAAAGATCTAACAGGTTGCTGAAAAATGGCCATCTGCTGCGTTTCCCTCATCCTTCGTCGTTGCGACGTACAGCCAAGTACGCCTCACTCCTCAGGATTTCGGGGGCCTTGCATCTGGCCCTTTTTGAGCAACCTGGAAAAGATGATTTTTTCAGCAGCCTGTTAATTTCTGATATACGAGAGATTCCCCTTGGCTGGTTCAAATAACCAAATTCCCTGCCTGGGCAGGCAGGCAAGCACCAAACACCAAATAAATTCCAATATCCAATTCACCCATGGGTCTTATAGGTTCGAATATTATTTGGTTACTGTAATTTGGTCATTGGGAATAATTTGGAATTTGGCCTGCCTGGCCTGGCTACCGGCAAGCAGGTCCAGGCAGGGAATGGGTGATTGGAATTTATGGATTATGGTTTGGGCGTGATTTTTGGGCTTTTCCAATCTTTTATCGGCTTCATCCAATCTGATTGTTCTACAAACACATCATGAGCCAGTGGTACGGGTGGGTGGCACACCCATAAAGGATCGAATTCTTCCTTCACCTTTAAAAGCCACTCATGATAATTTGGCCCGTATTTTGGCCCCGTCAAATAGAGGGGTTGGTGAGGACCCAAGAGCGAAGTATAGTAACGGTTCTTTATATTCATTTTCGCTGTATCCACATAGAAGTGGTCCACACCCGTGGTGTCCTCGTCCTGATCCCAGTATATAAGAAACTCAGAATAGCCCTGATGACCCAGTTCAAAGCTCTGGAACCAACCCGGATCCCCATAGTCTGGCATCAAGGGTGGCGTATACTTCTTCTTCAGTTCTGCGTAACTTTCGCCGTGGACGGTTGCTTGTGAGAGTGTCTCGATGACGTAATCGACAGACATATACGACCCGCACATCAGCCACATGCCTGCCGAATCGGCGTTTTTGATCCAGGATTCGTCAGAGGGCTTGGTCGGCCTCGCGATCGCGCCGAGCTCCTTCATGATATCGTCTACCACTTTTTCATCGTACTGCATCTGCTCCTCAGAGGTAAATCCGATAAACAATACACGCACGATGTGGAACTTTTTAATCGTATCCGCGCTCTCTTTTCCCCAGAGATCCCAGAAATCTTCCTTACATTCTGCCTTGGCAATGGCCCGCCAGAAAAGGGGAACCTTGGTGACCGCACCGCCAACCTCGGCTTTCCCGATCTCAAACATGGCCTTCACTTGAGCTTCTTTACTGGGCATCTGATAGTTAACCCATTTCACCCGCTTCTCTGGAAGCGCCAGAGCAGTGTTTGGCGAGATTCCTGTCGGTACAAGGCGTTCTGGTTGAAAAGGGAGAAGCTTCACGGCCATCTTCGTTACGATTCCGAGACATCCCCTTAACCCCGTATACCCCCTGAGCAGACCTCTCAGGTCCGGGCCGATCCCATCACCCCAGAAGGGATCATCCCCTACGGCCAGGGATCCCAATCTCACCAATTCTCCGTCAGGTAATACCAGTTCGGTACCGAGGATTCGGCGGTGGGGAAGGCCGATCCGGTGACTCAGCGGTGACCAGCCATCGCCGATGAGATTGGCAACGACAGACGCTTGAGCACCCCCTCCACCGATCACCACGTAGGCGCCACGCTTCATGGCTTCTT
>CAYMJV010000362.1:0-2025 GCA_964390545.1 uncultured Syntrophaceae bacterium | reverse complement strand
GCACGGAAAGATGGTCTGGAGGTCTTCCAATACAGGGGAACTCTATTTCACGGACAGTAAGGTTCCCAAGGAGAACCTTCTGGGCCGTCGGGGGGACGGATTCCATCAGATGCTGGCGACCCTCGATGGGGGAAGGCTCAGCATTGCCGCGATGGGTTTGGGGGGTGCCCAGGGTGCTTTTGAATTGGCGCTCAAATATTCCAGTGAACGGGAACAATTTGGCAGACCGATCGGCTCCTTCCAAGTCAATTCCTTTAAACTGGCAGACATGGCCACAGAGATTGAGTTGGCAAGGCTATTACTTTATAAGGCCTGCTGGTTATGTGAGCAACACCGAGCTTTTTCCAAAGAATCAGCGATGGCAAAGATGTTCTGCTCTGAGATGTATCATCGCGTGGCGAATCAGGCGGTTCAACTCCATGGGGGATATGGCTTGATGAAGGAGTATGCCGTGGAGCGCCATTACCGGAATCAGAAACTCCTCGACATTGGCGAAGGCACTTCTGAAGTTCAGCGGATCGTTATCGCTAGACACATCGGCGTCCCGGGGCGAGCCTTATAAAGTTAAGAGTTATGAGTTAGGAATTGCAGACTCTGATTCTTATTCTCTAAATTTTCAGCTTTCAGGTCATAACTCTAAACTCTTAATTCTTAATTCCTAATTCTCAATTCCAAATTCTAAATTCTTGGTTGTCAATTCGTATTGATTCTGTTATTTTGTTGCGATGATGAATTTGGCCAAGCGCATCTTAGAGGGGGATATTCGGGCAGCCTCGAGGTTGATGAGGGACATCGATGATCGAATCCCCTCGGCCATGAATGTATTAAAAGACCTCTATCCCAAAACAGGTCGAGCCTATATCATCGGGATTACAGGTCCTCCAGGTTCTGGCAAGTCCACGATCGTCGATAAGATGGTGGACATCTTTCGTAAGGAAGGGAAGAGTGTCGGGATTGTGGCCGTCGATCCCACCAGCCCATTTACGGGAGGGGCGATCTTAGGAGATCGGATCCGGATGCAGCGCCATGCCACGGATGAAGGTGTCTTCATCCGCTCTTTGGCAACGCGTGGGGCTTTGGGAGGCCTCTCCCGTTCCACCCAGGATATCGTCAATGTGATGGATGCCATGGGGAAGGATGTCGTCCTGGTCGAAACCGTGGGCGTCGGCCAAGATGAGGTAGAGATCGTTAACACAGCTCACACGTCCATTGTCGTTCTCGTTCCAGGGTTAGGGGATGACATCCAGGCAATCAAAGCAGGAATTATTGAGATTGGGGACATTTTCGTCATCAATAAATGTGACCGAGAAGGAGCGGATAAGGTGGAACGGGATCTCCGAATGGTTCTCCAAATGGGCCGAATGAGAGAGGACGGCTGGGAACCTACCATCTTTAAGACAGAGGCGATCTTAGGAAAGGGAATTTTCGAACTGGTCTACGGTATCTATCGACATAAACAGGCATCAGAACAGAGTCAAACCTTAGAAAAGAAGTTAAGGGAGAGAACGAAGGCCACCTTTTTAGAAATTCTTGAGAGCGAGGTAATGACTCACTTCGTTGAAAAAATGGAGAAGGAAGGAAAATGGGAGAGCCTCATCGATGATTTAGCAAAACGCCGTACCGATCCTTATACGGTGGTAGAAAGGATGATGGCTGAAGAACTGAAAAATCATTGACCCTCTCTCTTACCCTCCCCCTTGAGGGGGGAGGGCTGGGTGGGGGTGCAATTTGCATTGAAGTTTTACCAAGGGGGGAGAGGGTTCATGAAATCGATTGACAACATCCGAAAGGAATTAGAGAAGAGAAGACAAGAAACCGTATTGGGGGGCGGTCAGGAAAGAATTGATAAACAGCACAAAGATGGAAAACTGACTGCCCGTGAGAGAATCGATCTTCTCCTTGATGAAGGAACCTTCGTCGAACTGGACCGATTTGTAACCCACCGTTGCACCGATTTCGGAATGGAAAACAAGAAGTTTTGGGGAGATGGTGTCGTCACCGGTTATGGAAAGATTGACGGCCGTT
>CAYMJV010000361.1:0-2028 GCA_964390545.1 uncultured Syntrophaceae bacterium | reverse complement strand
AGTGGTTGAGTATTTTTATCATCCTGCGCGGCTGAATTACCCAATGAAGCGCATAGGAAAACGGGGGGAGAATAGATGGCATATCATTTCATGGGGTGAAGCTTTCACAGAAATCGGTGCGGAGTTGAGAAAAATCGTCGATCAATATGGACCTGAGGCCATTGCCACAACCAGCGGAACGGGGCGAACCCATGATGAGGTAAGAGCGAGGTTTTTCAATATCTTGGGATCTCCAAATCATATTGGAGCTGGAGAGATCTGTTACGGGCCCACGTGTGTGATGGGGTACACACTTTTCGGGTGGCGGGTCTTTCCCGTAGTCCGATCCCATACGCGCTGCATCGTCCTTTGGGGTGGGGGAGGGCCTCGTTACTGGGATGCTTTCTGGAGAGCTGCTAAGAAAGCAAAGCGCGACAATGAAGCAAAGATCATTGTGATCGATCCAAGAAGGACAGACAGTACGAGCCATGCGGATCTCTGGCTCCAGATTCGACCAGGCACGGATTGTGCGCTTGCCTTAGGAATGATTCATCACATTATCGAAGAAGATTTATATGACAAAGAATTCGTGAAGAAATGGTGTTATGGGTTTGACCAATTAAAGACATGGGTTCAGAGCTACTCGATTGACAGGGTTGCTGAAATTACTTGGATTCCTGGCCAAAAAATTCGCCAAGCCGCTGAATGGTATGCGACCTTAAAACCGGGAGTGACCAACCATGGGATGGGACTCGAACACCAAGCCAATTCCATTCAAGCTCTCCATGCCCATTACATTTTATCAGCGATCACAGGGAACATAGATACACCGGGCGGTGATATTTTTCCTTCCCCTTACCCTAACTTAATTCATGAGCAGGAAATCGTGGCTCATGACAGGCTTTCAACCCAACAAATTGGAAAAACCCTGGGGATCGACCGCTTCCGTCTGATGTCCCGACAAGGTTATGATGCAGTGCAGTCTCAAGTCTTAAAGGTTTGGGGCAGGGCGGCGAATAATCGCAGCTCTTATGAATGCTATGCTCACGCACCGACGGTCTATAGAGCGATTTTATCGGGAAAACCTTATCCGGTTCGAGCGATGATTACCCTCTCAAGCAATCCCATGGTCACTCAAGCCAATACGAAACTTGTTTATGAAGCCCTAAAGAGCCTCGATCTTTATGTGGTGGTAGACTTTTTTATGACACCAAGCGCTCAGCTCGCTGATTATGTATTGCCTTCTACTTCCTACCTTGAAAGACCTTGGTTATGGACCTATTCAGGGATTGTGGGAAGTGAGCGGGCCATGCCAAGGAAGATAGAAGGGGAATATGACCGAAGGGATGATTATGATATTTGGCGAGGATTAGCTCTTCAACTACGTCAGGAAGAGGATTGGCCCTGGGAGACACTGGAGGAGGTATATGATTATCGGCTCAAGCCGATAGGGCTCACTTTCCAAGATTTTATGAGTCGGGGAGGATTCCTTTCGATACCGAAGGTACATAAGCGTTATGAAAAGGTTGGTTTTGGAACACCAACGGGGAAGATCGAAATTTATTCTAAAACGCTTGAAAAGTTGGGATATCATCCGCTACCCGAATTTAAGGAGCCTCCTGAAAGCCCTTACAGCCGTCCAGATCTAGCTAAGGAATACCCCCTGATCCTCATAACAGGTGGCAGGTTCCAACCCTATTATCACTCTGAACATCGTCAGGTTCAGTCCCTCAGAAAAATGCACCCCGATCCCATTGTACAGATACATCCGAATACAGCAAAGCAACTTAGAATTCAAGAAGGGGACTGGGTTTGGATAGAATCCCCTAAAGGGCGAATCCGACAAAAATACAAGCCTTTCTCGGGAATCGATGCCAGGGTGGTCCATGTTCAACATGGTTGGTGGTTTCCAGAGGAGGAGGGTGGAGAACCTTCATTGCATGGGGTCTGGAAGTCAAACTGTAATGTGTTGACGAATGATGATCCCGATATTTGTAATGAAGTCAGTGGTGGGTGGCCACTTCGTGCCTTTCTTTGTAAAGTATATAA
>CAYMJV010000360.1:0-2040 GCA_964390545.1 uncultured Syntrophaceae bacterium | reverse complement strand
ATCACTACCGGCAGGAGTATATTCCTTTGATTGTTCCGATGACCCTCATCAATCACTATGTACGAAAATATGATCAGCCCTACCTTAAACAACAGGTCTACTTAAATCCTCATCCCTTGGAACTCCAATTACGAAACCATGTTTAAACATAATTCTGATTTTTGTCTTGACATGTCGTAAAATATCCTGTATTATTTACGACCATGAGCGAAATTATACAGAAACCTCGGGTTTTAGGCAGCTTTCTGCCGAGTTCAAAAAAGAAACGCCTCGTTCTTCTTACGGGGGCAAGGCAGACTGGAAAAACAACTTTAGCTCTTCGGAAATACCCTGATGTTCGCTATATCAGCCTCGACGCTCCAGAGAATCGCGAGGCTATCCGTGGCATGCCGACAGCTTCATGGTCGAGAAGTGTCGGAAATGCTGTGATCGATGAAGCCCAAAAGGAGCCCTCTCTCTTTGAAAAAGTCAAGTTCGCTTTTGACAGAGGGGACATTTCATTCTCTCTCCTCCTGGGATCGAGTCAAATCCTTCTCCTCAAAAAAATTCGCGAATCTTTGGCCGGTCGTATCTCCGTCTATGAACTCTGGCCTCTACTCATGGGGGAGCTGACATCGGAGTCTGACACTCAGATCCCATCACCTCCGCTACTCGATCACCTTTTTTCAAGCCAAGATCTCAACCTGATTTTCCAAGATGTCCCCGAAGTCCTACTGGTTTCGGACAACGGCCGCATCCAGGAAGCGGAGAAACACCTGCTGCAATGGGGTGGGATGCCCGCGCTCCTTCCCCTTCCAGCGGAGGAACGATGGAAATGGTTAAAGGATTATCAATTCACGTATCTCGAAAGGGATCTCGGTGATCTGGCTCGTCTCGATGATCTCGTACCTTTCAGGATTTTCCAGAAGCTGGCGGCATTAAGATCGGCGAAGCTGCTGAATTACTCCGAGCTTGCCCGTGATGCCTCGCTCAGTGTCGATACAGCCAGACGCTATCTCGAATACCTCACTTTGTCTTACCAGACGGCTCTGCTTCAACCTTATCATCGGAACATAACGAGTTCTGTCATTAAAACCCCAAAACTGTATTGGCTCGACATTGGAATCGTACGTTCCCTAAGCGGCTTTCGTGGAGACCTGTCCGGCGAGATCTATGAGACGATGGTAGTAAGCGAAATCATTAAATGGATGAAAACGGTTCAGAGACAAGAAGAGATCTACTTCTATCGCACACGCTCCGGCCTCGAGCTGGATATTCTCCTTCAGACCGAAAAGGGGCTAATTGGAATGGAGATAAAGGCCCGGATGGCCGTGGCATCGGCAGATCTAAGGGCGATGCGGGAGGTGGCGAAAGGGCTTGGTAAAGAATGGCGAGGGGGACTTGTAGTCTATTTGGGTAACACTATTCAGAAGGTTGGAGAGCCCAATCTTTGGGCTATCCCTTCCCGAAGGCTGTTCACATGAACTTGAACTCTATTGTCTCTTTTTTCGCATAATGGAAAATAAAAATTCAAAAAGCAGCCTGTCCCCTTTTCTATTTCTTTCCTATTAGAGACTGTTCCGAAAAAAACTGAAAATAGTATATTGAGAAATCAAAAGAAATCGGAATCCTTAATATTTACAGGCCCAAAAATATTCGCTGGTCGATGATTGCATGCCTTATTACCGGAATCTTATCTCCTGTTGGATTGATCAAAATTTCATCATTTTTCTTTGCTTTTTAGAGTATTTATGGGTTTTTTCGGAACAGTCTCTATTAAGGAAATTTCCTAAATTCACGGACTGACCCCTTTCGGACTGACCCGCAACCCCAAGGGTGGTTTAGGGTACATCAGGGACCTTGACCGCGGTTGCTCGCCAGTTAACTGTGGCAGTATGATACGAAGGAAGATATGACATTAATAGGATTCTGTGGCGACAACTGTAGCTTGTGTCCGCGTTATGTCGCAACAAAAAGCGGAGACATTCATGATCTGGAAAAGGTGCGGGACCTTTGGGTGAGGGTTGGGTGGCGTGATAAAGACACGAGCCCAGAGGAGGT
>CAYMJV010000359.1:0-2043 GCA_964390545.1 uncultured Syntrophaceae bacterium | reverse complement strand
TTTTTCCCTCCCCCATAAGGCAGATGTTGATGATAATCTTTCTGGAGACGGAAGTATCTCCTCCGATCAAATCCACTCCAAACCGTTTTGCCCCATCTTTCAGACCCCGGTAGAAGGAAGAGAGGAAGGAAAGGGAAAGATTTTCGGGAACGCCAAGGGAGATGAGGAAATATTTTGGAATTCCCCCCGTGGCAGCAATGTCGCTAAGGTTGACGAAAAGAGCTTTCCTGCCAAGATGGAAGGGATCGATCCAAGTCAGCTTGAAGTGAATGTCTTCGATGAGAAGATCTGTTGTGACCAGCCATACCTTTGCACCTGTTTCGATAACCGCCACATCATCTCCGATACCTTTCAACAGGGCCGGATCGGAGGTGGAGGTCCATTTTCTGATTCGGTTGATAAGCCCAAACTCACCGATCTCTCGGAGATCCATCCGATGACTCCTAATCCCCCCAACCCCTCTTTAATAAAGTCGGTACGACTCGAAACCGAGGGGGAAAAGGGGGGATTATTTTCTCATTAAGGCAATTTTCAGGACCTCATCCATATGCTTGACGGGTTGGAAGCTGATCTTCTTTCGAATGGAGGAAGGGAGGTCGACGAGGTCCTTCTTGTTCAAATAGGGGATGATCACATTCTTGATATGGTTTCGATGGGCAGCGAGGACTTTCTCCTTGAGGCCTCCTACTGGAAGCACCCTCCCTCTCAAGGTGATTTCTCCGGTCATGGCCACATCTTTTCTTACGGGAACTCCGGAGAGGGCAGAGATGAGAGCCACGGCCATGGTAATGCCAGCCGAGGGTCCATCCTTCGGGATGGCCCCCGCGGGGACATGAATGTGGATCTCCTTCTCATTGAGATTCACGGGTTTGATCCGGAAGGCTTTTCCCTTTGAGCGGGCATAGGTCAGGGCAGCCTGTGCTGACTCCTTCATCACCTCTCCCAAATGGCCGGTGAGGATGAGCGTCCCCTTTCCAGGAGTTGTTGAAGCTTCGACATGAAGCACTTCCCCTCCGGTTTCGGTCCACGCCAGGCCTGTGGCCACCCCAAGCTCATTCCGTTTCTCTTCTTCGTCAGGCAGGAAAGGAGGAGGTCCCAAGAACTGATGGAGGTTCTTTGTCTGGATTTTTGTCTTTTTCTTCTTTCCCTCAGCCACCTCCCTAGCCACCTTTCTGCAGATGGAGGCCAATTCCCTTTCGAGGTTCCGAAGGCCAGCCTCCTGAGTATACTGAGAGATGACCTGGAGGATAGCCTTATCGGAAATTTGAAGGAACTTCGGATTGATTCCATTCTCTTCCATCTGTCGGGGTAGGAGAAAGGTTCGAGCAATCTTTAATTTTTCCAGTTCGGTATAGCCGGGGAGGTTGATGACCTCCATCCGGTCTTTGAGGGCAGAGGGAATGGGATCAGTGAGATTCCCCGTGGTGATAAACATCACCTGGGAGAGGTCGAAGGGGAGGTTGAGATAATGGTCGCTGAAAGCGTTATTCTGTTCCGGGTCCAGGACTTCAAGGAGAGCGAAGGCAGGGTCTCCTCGGAAGTCAATGCCAATCTTATCCACCTCATCCATCATAAATACCGGATTGTTGCTGCCTGCCTGTTTAATCGACTGAATGATCCGTCCAGGAAGGGCGCCGACATAGGTCCTGCGATGGCCTCGAATCTCGGCCTCATCCCGTATCCCACCCAAGGAGATCCTGACAAATTTTCTGCCCAGGGCCCTGGCGATCGATTTCCCAAGGGAGGTTTTCCCGACTCCGGGAGGTCCGATGAAGCAGAGGATCGGACCCTTCATCTTTTTCTTCAATTTGTGGACGCTCAGGTATTCCAAAATCCGATCCTTTACCTTTTCTAAATCGTAATGATCCTCATCCAAGACTTTCTTTGCCTTCCGGAGGTCGAGGTTATCGACGGTCGATCTTGACCAGGGCATCTCCACCAGCCAGTCAAGATAGGTTCGGACCATGGAGGTCTCCGCAGCGTCTGGATGCATCTGCTCCAATCGGTCCATCTCTCGAAAGGCCTCCTTCTCAACCTCTTTGG
>CAYMJV010000358.1:0-2045 GCA_964390545.1 uncultured Syntrophaceae bacterium | reverse complement strand
GGATCTCCGAAATCGAGCCCCTCTTTTTTCAATCCTTTAAAAAGTCTCGTCAGAGTCGGCTCTTCCAAATTAAAGCTCTCCAAATCCTTAAATCTTCCAAAAATCTCCTCCGGCCTCCCCCTTTCGCTGAGATCGCCGTGTCCGTGCATCAGGTAAAGAATGTCTGATACTTCCGAGACCAAATCGACTTCATGCAGTGTCATGATGAAAGAGATCCCTTTTTCCTTATTCAACTCATTCAGAGTCTTGATGAAATCCCTTCTGGATGTAGGATCTAACCCTGTAAAGGGCTCATCGAGAATCAGAAGGTCTGGTTCCATCACTAATGCCCCTGCCAAGGCAACCTTCTTCTTTTCGCCTCCGGAGAGATAATGGACGATCTTCCCCTGAATGGACTCAATATTTAGCCTCTCGATCACGTCCTTGGCCAGCGCTTCTGCCTTTTTCCTTTCAACGCCATAATTCAATGGAGCAAAGAGGATGTCATCATAGACCGTTGGTCCAAGAATCTGCTCATCCACATCCTGCATAACAACACCAATTCTCTCTCTAATCTTATTGTACTCCTTGCCGGGATCCACCCCAAAGACCTTCACGCTTCCATCCCTTGGCACAAGCACTCCCATGAGGTGTTTGAGCAGAGTGGTCTTGCCACAACCATTCGCTCCAAGGATCGAAACTCTCTCCCCTTGATTCACAACAAAATCGAGGCCGCAGATCTGGACCTTTGTCATATCGGGATAGACATGGGTGATGCAATCGACTTCAACGATCCGTTCCCCATTTTCCATGGTTTTAATCTCCCCTGTAATGAATCTTATCCTTGAACCCCCGGAGGACCATCGATTCATACATTTTCTCACTGGCATCGATCCCTTTAAGTATCAGATGGCCGAAGGCATTTGAGATGTTGATCAGGCTCCTCCAAGGATGTCTCCACTGAATTCCTCCTCGGAAATAAAGGGCATGCTGCGTCTCCTCAAAGACATTGAGGAGGATGAAGATTGACCGATAGGTTAAGAAGAGAGCGACGACGAAAATGGAAGGCAGGAACCTTCCCAGGATGCTGAAGATGGCAGGATAGGGAGTGGTGGCCAGAAGGAGAACGACCCCTGTTGACCCGCAAAGCACCTTCAGGAAAATGAAAAGAATGAAATGGATTTGAAATCTCGAAATGAAAATAAAGAGAATGGCAAAGATGAGAGGATAGAGGGTGAGAGGAAAAATCTTGAACGGGACCCTCGAGACGAAGAAGAGGATGAGTAAAATGACATAGAGGGAAAAGAGAACCGGAAGGCTCCTCAACGTGATAATCCCTAATAAGACGAGGCCCATACCCGCCAATTTTGCTTTGGGCGAGAAACGATGGAGGAAACTCTTTCCTTCCACAGCACTGTAGTCGAGATAGGAAAGCTGAATCACGAGGGTTCTCCTCCCAATCTCAACAGATCCGGCCTCAGCCGGCGGATATATCGGGCAATCAATGAGGTGATCACTGCTTCCAGGAGCCATCCCAAAAACCCCAGCGGAAGAAGGATGGATATGAATCGTTTTAGATTGACCTCCCCTTTCGCCGTATCCTCTTTCTGATGATCCTCCTTCTCCTTCATCAGCTTGAATTCGAACACATCCCTGTCCTTTTCCTGATGGATCAGCTCTTCATAGTGGGAGGTCCCCAGGCTGACCACTCCGATCATAGAGAGGGTTGATGCGAAGAGGGCGAAAAAGGTGGCTAAGAAAATCGCGATGCCTAATTTTCTCAATCCCCTCCAGAAAAGGTGAAAGAGGAAATATCCTAGTATCCCTTCTATAGAAAGGGTAAGGGTATTGAGCCCGATAACCGTGATCCCCCCATGACCAAAAAGGGCTAGGATCACATTGACGACGAAGGTGGCAAGAAAGACGAGAGAGGGTCCCAGTAAGATACCTGAGATGACGGTCAGGTTCACATGATAGGCAATCGGGACAATCTCGACCGAAGCTCCGAGCACCATAACTGCCGCCATCATCCCCAGCAGAGGAAGGCGTCTGGACAAATCCTCTTT
>CAYMJV010000357.1:0-2049 GCA_964390545.1 uncultured Syntrophaceae bacterium | reverse complement strand
GCTCCCTATACTGCTTCGAAGGGAGGAGTCAAGATGTTGACAAAGGCCATGGCTGTGGAGTGGGCAAAGTATAATATCCAGGTGAATGGTATTGGGCCTGGATTTATTGCGACGGAGATGAATAAAGCTCTTCTGGAAGATCAAAAATTCGATGCCATGGTCCGGTCGCGTACTCCAGCAAGTCGATGGGGCGAACCTTCCGATTTAGGGGGCGCGGCCATCTTTCTGGCCTCACGAGCCTCTGACTATATTACCGGCCAAATTATCTATGTAGAAGGGGGCCTCCTCTCAGCGCTTTAAATTTTCCCACCATTTCGACCTCATTCGCTTCATGTCCCTACCCCCTCCCTCTCCCCATTGAGACTGTGTCGCAATAAAGGGGAGGGGACAGGCAGGCAGCTTCAGGACCTTTAGAATTGCGGTCATTTGGAGGGTGTGGTCAAATGTCCTTGTCGTCAGAAATAATGAGTTAACGCTGAAGAAGCACATGAATTTACACGATTAAAGGTTTCGCTCTAAAGCTCCCTTAGCCGCCTGCCTGTCCCCTTTTATCGATTGTTTCTCTTTCTGGTTTTTTCCAATACGGCGGCGAAGAGGGGGAAAAACCAGATGAAAAGGGTAATGATGCAAAGGATGGCACTCACGGGGCGGGTAAAGAATTGGGTGGCGTCCCAATCCGTCTTGATCATGCTCATCATGAAGTTCTTTTCAACAATTGGGCCGAGGACGATGCCGAGAACAACCGGTGCTACCGGAAAACCGTTCGCTTCCAGGAAGTAACCAATCACACCCATCACCAGCATCATCCCAACATCGAAAATAGAATTATTGATGGCAAAGGAACCGACCACGGAAAACATGAGGATCCCTGGCATGAGAATGTTTCTCGGAACCCGGAGCATTTGAGAGCTCGCCTTAATGGCCAGGTAACCAAAGGGGATCATCAGAAGATTGGCAAGGATGAAGGAGAGGTAGACTGCATAAACAATATCGGGCTGGGTTTCAAAGATCATAGGCCCCGGCCGGAGTCCCTTCATAAAGAGAACGCCAATGACAATGGCGGTGATCGAGTCCCCTGGGATTCCAAAAACGAGAGCTGGAACCCAGTCTCCAGCCAGACAGGAGTTGTTTGCCGTTCCTGAATCAACAATTGCCTCAATCGATCCCGCCCCATATTTTTCGGGTTCTTTGGAACTCCTTTTCGATACAGCGTAAGCAATCCAAGCAGCGATGTCAGCACCTGCGCCAGGAAGGATGCCGATGAAGGTTCCCAACAGCCCGGACCGAAGCACATTGAACTTGTATCGTTTAAACATTTTAAACATTCCGGAGAAGATCTTTTCAGCGCGAACACGCGCAATAGGGTAGGCGAGTTCGCCCTGCATGACGCTCCGGATCACTTCAGAAACTCCGAAGAGTCCGATCATTGCAGGAATGAAATCGACGCCATTAAGAAGCTCTATGACACCGAAGGTGAAGCGGGGATATCCGAGGGTGATATCGACGCCAACGGTGGAGAAGAAGAGGCCCAGGATCATGGAGAGAGCACCCTTGACCTGAGAACCTCTTGAGACCATAACCGTAGCGCTGAGGCCCATGGCCGCAAGCCAGAAGTATTCAAAGCTTGTAAATTTGAAAGCGATCTCAGCGAGGAGTGGTGCAGAAGTCATGAGGATGATGGCTCCCATTAATCCCCCGATGGCCGAAAAGACGACGTCGACTCCCAAGACCAATTCACCCTTACCTTGTTTGGTCAGTTCAAAGGAATCCTGTGTATACGCAGCAGAGGATGGAGTGCCAGGAATCCGGACGAGGGCTGCGGGAATATCTCCTGCAAAGATCGCCATGGCAGACATGGTGACAATGGAAACGAGAGCAGGAACTGGGTCCATATAGAAGGTAAAGGGAATGAGCAGGGCTGCCGCCATCGTGGCTGTGAGGCCGGGAATGGCTCCCACAAAGAGGCCATAGATGGCTGATATGATGATCACCAAGATGACTTTTAGGTTAATGAGGAGTGAAAGGCCCTGGAAAACGACATCCATAAGA
>CAYMJV010000356.1:0-2049 GCA_964390545.1 uncultured Syntrophaceae bacterium | reverse complement strand
AGATGTCAAACGTTCTGGTGACCGGAGGAGCAGGATTCATCGGGTCGCACCTGACGGAGGCGTTGCTCCAAGAGGGACATCGCGTCCGTGTCCTTGATGACTTTTCTACTGGGAAAAGGGAAAACCTAATTTTTGATAAGAAATATCCTTCTCTGGAAATTATCGAGGGAGATATACGGCACCTCGCCATTTGCCAAGAAGCGATGAAGGGTATCGAATATGTATTTCACCAGGCAGCTCTTCCATCAGTTCAACGGTCGGTGGAGGATCCTTTAGGTTCCAATGCGGTGAATGGTGGAGGAACCTTGAATATTCTTTTCGCAGCCAGGGAGGAAGCGGTAAAAAGAGTGATCTATGCCTCCTCTTCTTCGATCTATGGTGATACTCCTACTTTACCGAAGCATGAGGAAATGCTCTCCCATCCGCTCTCTCCCTATGCCCTGCAGAAATACATTGGAGAACAATATTGCCGGCTTTTCTACGAACTCTATGGCCTTGAAACTGTCTCCTTGAGATATTTTAACATCTTTGGCCCAAAACAGGACCCGAACTCCATTTACTCTGCTGTCATCCCAAAGTTTATTGAAGCGCTCCTTCAGGGTTCTCCTCCGATCATCTTTGGAGATGGAGAGCAGTCTCGAGACTTTACTTATATCGAGAATGTGGTTCAAGCCAATCTTCTCGCTATGTCGGCTGAGCACCTCCACGGAGAAGCGATCAATATTGCCTGCGCAGAAAGGACCTCCTTGAATCAATTAGTGAATGTCCTGAGAAAGATACTTGGATCGAAGGTGTCCCCTGTTTATGAAGAACCGCGGAAAGGAGATGTGAGACATTCTTTAGCAGATATCCGTAAGGGAAAAGAAATTTTGAATTACGAGCCAAAAGTTGGAATAGAGTCTGGGTTAAGAAAGACGGTTGAGTTTTTCCAGAAAAGTGTACGTTAAAGAGAAGGCGAGGGGAAGAATTGAACAAGAGGAAGGGACAGCTGACACTTAGAAAGATAGTGGACAGGTTTCCAAAAGCTAAGATTTTGGTTGTCGGCGATGTCATGATGGATCGATTCCTTTGGGGAAAGGTCTCCCGTATTTCGCCAGAAGCTCCTGTTCCTGTCGTCGTTGTGGATCATGAGGATTTCCGTCTCGGGGGGGCTGCCAATGTTGTGAATAATATTGATGGACTTGGAGGAAAAGCAGTCCTTTGTGGTGTGGTCGGTGACGATGAGATGGGCCAAAGGATTATGAATGAGTTGATCGAGAAAAAGATTAAGACCCATGGAATATTTATCGAAAAGGGGAGACAGACCACTGTGAAAACCCGAATCTTTGCCAATCAACAACAAGTGGTCCGAATCGACCGAGAGAGAACGGATGATTTGAAGGGTTCCACCTTTCGAAATCTGTCAGAATTCTTGATCGAGAAAATGGAAGATTCAGATGGGATTATTTTGTCGGATTACGGAAAAGGTGTATTGACCCGGAGGCTTATCCGAGCTCTGATCCGGAGGGCCAGGGAATCAAAGAAGTTCGTAATGGTTGACCCGAAATCAAAAGATTACTCCATTTACAGGGGAGCCACGGTCATCACCCCTAATACCAAGGAGGCGAGCGAGGCATCGGGGATTCCCATAACGGATGAATTGTCATTGGCAAAAGCGGGGAAAAAGTTATTGAAGAAGCTGAGGTGTGATGCTTTGGTCATGACGCGAGGGGAGGAAGGGATGACCATCTTCGAACCCGATCAGGAGCCCTTTTCGGTTGGCACCGTTGCGAAGGAGGTTTACGACGTGACGGGTGCAGGGGATACAGTCATTGGAGCCATAGCGCTTGCTTTGTCAATAGGTGCAAAGATCAAGACAGCAGTAGAATTAGCGAATTATGCAGCAGGAATTGTCGTCGGGAAAATGGGGACGGCAACGGCTACCCGAGAGGAACTCATCAGGGCCATTGGGGAAAGACCCTAAACCTGGCCGGTCAGGTTTTGGGATAGTAAGTTACTGGAAAGAAGGAATCCGAAGAGACAGAAAGGCCCTATCTCCGGGTCATGGGG
>CAYMJV010000355.1:0-2055 GCA_964390545.1 uncultured Syntrophaceae bacterium | reverse complement strand
GCCAGTGACAGCCTTTTGGGTTTTTCCCTGTACGCGCCTCATGATCGCACTAATTACTCCAATTGTAATGCATAATCCCAAAAAATCGTAGGTGAAGGCAATGGGAGGATAGTTCTTATCAAGTAACACAGCCACTTGCGGGCTCATCGGAAACGCAACGGAAAGGAGAAGAAGAACCAATCCGATCAGGAACCGAAGGAAGAAGGGAAGGTAGATGAGACTGTGGATCGTCCAACGGCTGACACTCTCCTTCAGAATTCTTCTGAGGAGGAGGACATCCAAGACAAAGACCTTGAGAAGGGTAAAAATCTTCTTAGAGAAGATAACTTGCCAGGCTTTTTCTCCAATGTAGGAGAGCTTTTCATGGGTCGAGAAGGAAGCGTCACCCACCGCCCCCTGAAACCAGAAGGTGAGGGTTGCTCCAATGCCAACAATAAAAAGGATGAGAGAAACCATGGAGACCGGATCATTGAGAGTCACTGAACTGCTGTGACACCCCATGCAGATCAGACTCTTGGCTGGGAGGACGCGGATAGGAGCCCCCAATCGATTGTCAGTGAAGTGGCACTTTTCGCAGGTTTTTTTGTCTCCAAAGTCGGCAAGCCGATGAGAGGTCATCTTGAGAGGAAGACCCTCCTTCACCATCTTTAGAACAATCCTTCCGGTCTTAGGATCCTTCATCACTTCCTTTGACTCATGATGACAGGCTTCACAGTTGACACTTCGATGAGGGTCATGAGCTGTCCCTTCGCCATGATACCCATGACAAGAAGCACACTCGATGGCTGTCGTTTTATGGGGAGAAGTGGCGATATCTTCATGGCATCGGATGCAGGCAATCCTCCGATGGATCGTCTTCCCATATTCCTTCTCATCGATATAGAGAGACACAGGTTTCCCATCCACCTTCTTTTCCACATCTTTCTTTCCATGACAATCCATGCAGAGAAGAATAGAGACGGTTACTCCTTCGTTACTGTTCAAGTTGGGCTGACGATGGCACTTCCAACAGAGCTTCTTCTCCGCCTCCATGATCTCTTCGTCGGTCAACCCCCGAGCAAAAGAGAGAGAGGAAATCAGTCCTGCAATAAAAACAATAAGAAAGAGAACAAGGAGGTCTTTTCTCACCCTTCTTTTCTCTTTCTTCTCAGGGTTTTCGTTTAAATATTCCCACTCCAACGGATGGCGCTCCATCAGATCCTTCGCTCCAATCTTTCCAGTAAAAATAGATCGATCCAAAGGGAAGACGCCGGCCCTAAAGTGAGCATTGTAGAGGTGGACAATGAAGATAAACCCCACTGCCAATAAGGCCTCGTCGCTATGGATCGTGTAGGCAATATTGAATAAGACCCCTGGCAAAAAACGCGAGAAGAACTCAGGAAACCAAAGAACGAAGCCAGACCCCCCAATGAAGGCAATCCCCCAAAACACAGCCCAATAGTCAAATTTCTCCCAATAGGTGAATTTGCCAAACCTCGGAGGATCCCCTTTTCCTAAAAAGTAGCTAAGATGCTGGTATAGATCTTTAAAATCCTTCCAAGAAGGAATCATTGAATCCGGACCAAACAGGCCCCCTTTCAAAATGACCCTATGGTAGAGAACCCAGACCAGGTGAAGAAAGAAATAGCTGAAGGTGATACCCGCAAACCAGCGATGGAAGATCCCAGCCCCTTTCACACCTCCCCAAAGGCTGATCAGCCCTTTGGCCCAGAAAGCACTTGGATATTTTATGGGAAGTCCGGTCAGCGCGAGGCCAATGAAGGTGACCATCATCACCAGGTGGATGAACCGGTGAAAGACATTGAACCGCCAGTAGATTTCATTAACGGGACGTTGGGTTTCTTTCACTGCCGTGCCTCAATCCCTTCTGAGCCACTCATGTACCTTTCTGAGTGTCCAGACCAATGTATGAGAATAGAAGAAGGCCAGTACTCCAAATACGAGAATCCCAAAACCGACCTCGATCCAACGGATGATCCTTAATTTTTCTAATTTCTCCGCATCCTCTTTCTTCACCCCCTCCTCAGAGGCGTGAATCACAAAGCCTGTAAATCG
>CAYMJV010000354.1:0-2069 GCA_964390545.1 uncultured Syntrophaceae bacterium | reverse complement strand
GCTCCGTTTTCAAGGACGATGCGGCTTGCCAACTCCGGGTGGAGGGCGCCACAATTGGCATTAATATTTTCTCCGTCAGGTTCAACCCCGATCGGGATCACCGTTGCTCCTAATTCCTCGAGGACGGTCGGGGCCACGCGATAGGTCGCTCCGTTCGCACAGTCCAGAACGATCCGAAGCCCATCCAGGTTTAATTGATTCGGAAAGGTGTTTTTGAGAAAGACCACGTATCTCCCAACCGCATCGTCAATTCGGTGAGCCTTTCCTACTTCACTGGCCGTGGGTCGGAGAGAATGGAGGTGGTTTGAAAGGATCAACTCTTCAATTCGATACTCCATCTCGTTGGGGAGTTTGAAACCGTTCTGAGAAAAGATTTTGATTCCATTGTCGTAATAGGGATTGTGAGAGGCTGAAATGACGACCCCCGCATTGGCTCTCATGCTGGTGGTGATGAAAGCGATGCCCGGGGTAGGGAGGGGTCCTACCAGCCAGACATCGGCCCCCATGGAACAGATGCCGGAGGCCAGAGCAGTCTCCAGCATGTATCCTGAAACGCGGGTATCTTTCCCCACTACAATCCGATGTTTTCCCTTTACATCTTTAAAGACATGGGCGATGGCCCTTCCAAGTTGCATGGCCATCTCTCCTGTCATGGGGTCCACATTGGCGACCCCTCTGATTCCATCTGTACCAAATAGTCTACGAGTCACTGTTTCACCCCCGTTTAAAGACAGGGTTTAGGAGAAGATTTTCCTAATTCGGGCTACTCATCGTTATCATAATTTGCCTAAGGAAATCAAGTAGGGGCAGGGTTTACCCCTGCCCGTAGGGGGCAGGGGTAAACCCTGCCCCCTACATTTACCCCGCCTGGCGAACTGCGTCGGCAATGGCAATTGCCCTCTTTGCTTGAATGACATCATGGCAACGGATGATATGGGCGCCATTGAGAACCCCTACGACGATGGTTGAAAGTGTCCCCTCCAACCGTTCGGTTACGTCCGCGTTGAGAATCTTTCCGATAAAACTCTTCCGAGAGGTTCCTAAAAGCAAAGGCTTCCCAAGTATTTTAAATTCTTGAAGATTTTTCAAAATGAGGAGGTTATCCTCCACCGTCTTCCCAAACCCAATCCCAGGATCGATGATGATCTGTTCTGGGTCTACCCCGGCTGATTCCGCCCTTTGGATAGAGTCTTTAAGATATTGAATTATCTCAGAAAAAAGAGATTCATAATGTATTTTTTTCTGCATGGTTTCTGGATTTCCGCGAATGTGCATGAGCACAAGAGGAACATCCTCTTTGGCCGCCACCTGAGAAAGGGATGGGTCCAAATGTAATCCACTAATATCATTGATTATTTGGGCCCCTGCGTCAATCGCTTTCTTCGCTACAGCCGATTTATACGTATCGATTGAGATGGGAACATCCACATCTTTTGCAAGGGATTCAATGACAGGGATTACACGACGGAGTTCTTCATCCAGCCCAAGGGGTTTAGAACCGGGTCTGGTCGATTCGCCGCCGATGTCAATGAAATCGGCTCCCTCCTCGACCATCTTCAGTCCGTGCGCAATGGCCTTCTCCTTATCAAAAAAGATGCCTCCATCCGAGAAGGAGTCAGGAGTAACATTGAGGACCCCCATGAGAAGCGTCTGCTTCCCTAGGGTGAATGTCCGTTTTCGACAGCGTATCGTGTAATGGGCCCTCGATAGGTTCCTAAGTATTTCCTTGAGGGATTGGCCAAAGGGCTGAAGGTCTGGATATTGTTCCAGTTTTGAGAAGAGTTTTTCGAACTGCTTTTCTGTTCCCATGAGAAGGGTACCCGTCGATGAACTGCTGCAATCGAGGCCCCTTCTATCGAGGGCCGCATCCCCGCCAACAGAGAGCATCTCCTGCTTGAGAAGATTGGCTGTCCGAGGATCGATCCCCTCTACCTTGAGGTTGTAATGAAGCGTTTTTCCCTTCATCAGCTTCATGCCCGTGGGATCCACGCCCACCTTTCCCATTTCATGAATCGCCTCTCTGGTATTGGTGATATGAAGGCATCGAATGAGGTTCATTCTGTTATTAA
>CAYMJV010000353.1:0-2082 GCA_964390545.1 uncultured Syntrophaceae bacterium | reverse complement strand
ATCATGGAGGCCCTTCCGGAATCTCCCCCCTATTATCCGGAAGACATGATCACCGACCAGACGGAACGATTTCTGATTTCTGAGATGATTCGAGAGAAAGTCATCGAGCAAACCTTTCAGGAGATTCCTTATGCTACGGCGGTCACCATTGAGTCGTTCAAGGAGCATCCTGAAAAGAACCTGGTGGCCATTCAAGCAACGATTCATGTGGAGAGGATCTCTCAGAAAAAGATCCTCATCGGAAAAGGTGGGCAGAAATTGAAGCAGATCGGGGCGATGGCCCGTAAAGCGATGGAAGCCTTCTTGGAGAAGAAGGTGTTTTTGGAATTGTGGGTGAATGTGGAGAAGAATTGGACACAAGATCCCCCAGCTCTGAATCGACTGGGCTATCCGTCCGTGCTAACCCGCCGGAATTAAGGTGAGCTTTGGTGGATGAAAGAGAGTCGTTAGGAAAATATCTAAAGAGGGAGCGGGAAAACCGGAAGGTCTCCTTAAAAGAGGTGTCAAAACAGATTAAGGTGAGAGAGCCGTTCCTGAGAGCCTTTGAAGAGGACCGGCGCGATCTCCTCCCCTCTGTGACCTATGTGAAAGGCTTTCTCTCAGCCTATGCGAAATACCTCGGCCTCGACTCCAACGAGGTCATCCTTCGTTATGAAGCGGAGTCGAAAGGGGAACCCGTCATCCGGCCAGAGGTTCTTCCCCAAAAGAGGATGCTGTGGAATCCAAAGTATCTGTGGACGATTGGAGGGGTGATCATCGTTGGTTTCATCGTCCTCTATCTTCTCCTTTCGCCCACCCAACCACCCGTTGCCCCTCCCGCGCCCGAGCCGGAGGCAAAAAAAACCATTCCTCAACCCCCTTCCCCTCCGGTAAGTGAGAAACCTTCGGTTTTGGAAGAAAAGGGGATCTCCCTGGGCGTCAAAGCAGTGGAAAGAACCTGGGTGGCGATTCAGATCGATGGTCAACCGGCGCGTGAAGCCACCTTTCAGCCGGGAGAAAGTTTTACCTACCGGGCAGCAAAGCGAATTGAACTCGTTCTTGGAAATGCAGGTGGTCTCGATATGACTTTCAATGAAAGACGACTAGAGAAAATGGGGAAATCGGGAGAAGTGGTTACCGTCATCTTCACTCCCCAAGGGGTAGAGACAACCCGTCGAGAATTATCCGAACCTGCGCAGGAATAGTTTTTGACCGGAACGTGCCTAGTTGCTTTTTTGACAAGAGGGGGCGCATTTTAGTAGAGATGAACCTACGTGGTGATGAAGGGAAAAAGATTGAGACAAAAAGAGTGAAGGAAGATCACCCAAAGTCCTATCGTCTTTATCTCATTCTATTTCTCCTCTCCTTCAGTATCAATCTCATTTTCTTGGGCCTTTTTTTTAAAGAAAGAATCCCCTGGAAGTCTCTGCTTCAAGAGAGAAAGGGGGCCAGAGAAGGACAACAGGGAAAGTGGGCAGAGGGAATGGTTCCCACTCCCATCATCCATATGAAACCTCAGGACCATCTTCTCCTTTGCGAGAAGAATAGCAAGATGCTTCATCTTATTCGCTCTGAGCCCGGTCGCCTCTTGATCATCAAAAGTTTTCCCTGCACGGTGGGCTCCAACAATGGTGACAAAAGGGATGTCGGCGATCTCGCCACACCCGAAGGTATCTATTTCCCGATATCCTTTCTATCGAGCCTTCCTGAGAAATACGGCATTGGAGCCTTTCCACTCAACTACCCCAACCTCCTGGATCAGAAGGAGGGGAAAAAAGGCAGTGGCATCTGGCTCCACGGTTTTCCCGATCACCTGGAACGTCCGTTCTCGTCGGAGGGGTGCATCGTTGTAAAAGATGAGGACTTGAAGGAATTGATGAAATTGATCAAAATAGGGGATACTCCTCTGGTCATCGTGGACACCGTCCGATATCAATCCCCGGAGAAACAACAGAAAGTGTTTCAAGGTTTGGTCCAATTTCTGCAGGATTGGAAAGGGGCATGGGAGAGCCTCGATACCGAGAAATATCTCAGTTATTACAGCCGGGATTTCGTGAACAGTGAGGGGATGAATTACGAGCGATTCAAAGCGCATAAAGAGCG
>CAYMJV010000352.1:0-2086 GCA_964390545.1 uncultured Syntrophaceae bacterium | reverse complement strand
GACTTTTGAAGTCGTTTCAATCCGTTGTTCAAGAAGCCCGGAGCGGCAAGCGGCTATCTATATCATCTATAAGGGTATTGCTTCTGTTGATCAGTTAGAGGGAGAAGCTGGAAACCATAAGAGTTCCAGCCCGGATGGGGTAGAATCGAAA
The DNA here is from genome assembly GCA_964390545.1 of uncultured Syntrophaceae bacterium. Taxonomy (GTDB): domain Bacteria; phylum Desulfobacterota; class BSN033; order BSN033; family UBA1163; genus CAYMJV01. The sequence continues at coordinate 1,935 of CAYMJV010000352.1, read as the reverse complement.
TTGAGGTGCCGGTTCTTGCTCATACTGAGGGGTTTTTCTGGTCAGAAGCGCTTGAGCTGAGGACGTGCAAACTGAATTTTTATTGAACCTGGGCGGACCTCAGCGAGACCACCTGAGCGGGAGAGGGCAGGTGGGAAGCGGTAGAATTTTAGTTTTGTTTTTGAGATTGAACACCTCCTATCCGGACCACATCAGAATTTTCCAGGGCAGCAGTAAGGAACGGAGTTTGAGGGTACCACCACAGGTTGGACACGTAATGGGCTGCCAGGGTTCGAGGTCGGTATTGGGTAAGACCACATTGAAGCCGTAGGCCATTTCGATCAGGGTACTGACGCGATCAAGAGAGACCCCACAGTTGGAATTCATGAATCCATAGTAACGGACTTTCATAAACCCGTTTGGCAGCACGTGCTGTAAGAAGCGCCTGATGAACTCCATGACCTCAAGAGCGAGGGTTCTTAAGCGGTGGCTGTGAGGTTTGTGGTAGCGAAGGAAGACGGTACGGTCCTCGACTTTCAAGATGCGAGAGTTGGAGAGGGCTACTCTGAAGACGTAGGGGGCAAGGTATTTTAGGCTTGCTTCGCTGGAACCTACGGCTTGGGAGTTAACGTTCCAGTCAATCTGCCAGACCTCAGAAGGGATTTCATCGAAGAGGCCAGCTTTTTTGATTTCATCGCGAAACTTCGCTTTGAAGATGATGGAGAGAGCTCTGACGGGGAGATAGAAATCGATCCGTGAGGGGTGCCAGAGGCCATCGGTGGTGGAGAGGGCGCCGCCGGGGACGATGTAATGGATATGGGGGTGATACTCGAGGGTTCGTCCCCAGGTGTGAAGGACGCCGAAGAATCCCGGGAGATCTCCGCCGATGTAATGTTCATCCGGAGCAAGTTTCTTCATAGCTTCGGATGAGGCTTTGAACAAGGCAGAGTAAGCTGCCCGCTGGTATTTACGAATGAAGCGGCGCAGAATCTCCGGGACGGTAAAGGTGAGCAGGAAATGGTGGCCGGGGAGCTGACGTTTCATCTGTTTTTCCAGCCATTGTCGGGTCTTATGGTGTTGACAAGTCGGGCAATGGCGATTTCCACAGGAGCGATAGACCTGGTGAAATTCGCCACATTTTTCGCACTGGTAGAGTGCGAGGCCGCAGACTTCGGTGCGGCAGCCGATGATGGCATCGATGACTTTGCGGTGTGTGTTAGGCATGAGTTGGGCATAGCGTTCGAGGTACTCGGGGCCGAAGGTCCGGAAGATCTCATTGATTGTTGTCATGGTCCAATCCCTCCATCAACTGATTGATCAACTGGCAGGCATCCTCCTGACCTTTTTGGGTAAGGTGGAGATAGACCATAGTGGTTTCGAGCTGGGCATGGCCCATGTATCTTTGGATGAGGCGCAGATTGACTCCGGCTTCGAGAAGATGAGTGGCATAGGAGTGGCGGAGGGTGTGAACGGAGGCACCCTTTTTTCGGATTCCAGCATCAACCTTGGCACGACGGAAGGCGCCTTGGACACTACTTTTGGCCATGGGAGACTGAGCGTTATTTGCTCCTTTTCCGCTTCGGCCAAGGGCCGGGAAGAGGAGGCAAGGATGACGGTGAGTCACCCAATAGCGGCGGAGCAGATGGAGGGTGGATTGGGGGAGAGGCACGTAGCGATCCTTGGCGCCCTTTCCACGGTGGACATGGATCATCATCCGGTTGCTATCGATATCGGAGACTTCGAGATGGAGTCCTTCGTGAAGTCTTAGGCCGCAAGAGTACACGGTGGAAAGATAGGCATAGTTTTGGAAGGTTTTAACCCGGGCAAGAATGTTTCGGACTTCTTCAACGCTGAGAACGGCCGGAAGTCGTCGTTCATTTTGGGCTCGGAGGATTCCGAGAATGTGCCAGTTTCGTTGGAGGACGTGTTCGTAGAAGAAGCGAATTCCGCAATAGC
>CAYMJV010000351.1:0-2096 GCA_964390545.1 uncultured Syntrophaceae bacterium | reverse complement strand
AACCTCAACCTGAACCTCAGCCTAAATCCTTTGAATCGGCTTAACTCCCTCGTGCTTCTTTGATCGTTTTTAGGAAAGCGCGGGTGTTTTCGGTGATGACGTTAAACTTCTTCTCCTTCAGCGCTTTCTTGTCTACCAACTCACCTCCCACTCCGAGGGCCGTAGAGCCGGCTTTGATAAAAGCCGCTGCATTCTGGAGGTTCACGCCACCCGTCGGAACAAGAAGAATCTGTGGAAGGGGTGCCCGGATGGCTTTGATATAATCCGGTCCTCCCAATTGGGCAGCGGGGAAAACCTTCACCATATCCGCTCCAGCATTCCACGCTGTCAAGATCTCCGTGGGAGTCGCAGCACCCGGGATCACCACGGCACTATAGCGGTGTGCGAGCTGGATGAGATCGAGATTGAGGGTGGGACTTACGATAAACTGAGCACCTGCAAGGAGGGCAGCCCTTCCTGTTTCGGGATCAAGAACGGTACCCGCTCCCATGATGATATCATCCTTATATTTCTTGGCCAGATCCTTGATCGTGTCAATAGCTCCCGGAACACTCATTGTAATCTCGATGAAACTAACTCCTCCCTCCTTGATGGCATCGGCCACATCCACGGCCTCTTGAGCAGAGGAGACCCGGATCACCGGGACGAGCCCTTCAGCGATCATACGATTGAAAACGTCTCTTTTTTCCATATAGTCCTCCTTACTTAAAATATCGTCCAAATCCCCCCATCCCCCCTTTGCTAAAGGGGGGTGAGGGGGGATTATCATTTTTAATTGGTTGAGTTAGGTGCGACTTTGCTGCAGTTCAAAAAACCGCAGAACAGCAGCACCGCAGCACTACCTCGAAATCCTTAATCCCGCCCCTTTTAACTGAGCCTCTACCTCCTCCAGAGTATTCCAGTTAAAATCGCCAGGAACCGTGTGCTTCAGAGCAGCGAAAGCGTTTCCGTACTGAACACCCTTTTGAATATCTTTGTCTTTAATCCAGCCATAAAGAAATCCAGCGGTGAAAGAATCGCCCGCTCCTACGCGATCAACAATCTCCACCTCGTATTTCCTATCCTTGAAGATCTTCCCATCCTGATAAGCAATCGCTGTCCAGTTGTTCTTCAAGACGGAGAGATCTTCCCTCAAGGTAATAGCAACAATCTTGAGTTTAAAAGTTTGCGCCAGCTTCTCTGCTACGGTTTCATAATCCTTCTCTTTGATGCCGAAGACCACGTTCGTATCCTCCTCGGTGGTGATGAGAATATCCACGTTGGCCATCATGGGCTCCTGGATCCTCTTCGCATCTGGAGGCGTCCAGAGTTTCTTCCGATAATTGAGATCGTAAGAGACCGTGCATCCAGCCTTCTTTGCTGCTTTCAGGGCCTCCACCGTTGTTTCGGCCGAAGAGGCACTTAAGGCTGGAGTAATGCCGCTGAGGTGGAAGTGTTTCGATCCACTGAAAATCTTCGGCCAGTCAATTTCACCCGGTTGAACCATACTGATCGCAGAATTCCCTCGATCATAGAGGACGCTTGAAGCCCGTGGTGAGGCTCCAAATTCAACAAAGTAGATACCAGCCCTTCCTTTGTCAGACCAGACGATGTGGGAACAATCCACTCCAAACTCCTGGGCGCGATCTCTAATCATATAACCAAGTCCATTCTTCGGAAGCTTTGACACCCAGGCGCTCTTCATTCCAAAGCGTGTCACTCCGACGGCCACATTCAATTCCGCCCCTCCCACATTGACATCGAGGCTCCGAGCCTGCTCGAGCCTCTGAGAGTGGGGTGGAGAAAGTCTGATCATTGCCTCTCCAAAAGTCACCACATCGTACATAGAAACTCCTCCCTTCTAAGTCAACCCTTCGACACCCCTGCATAAATGCTAAGGCTTGACCCTCGGCCTGAGCGGCTCGACTGAGCTCGCCGAAGTCTCGGGTCGAAGGCTCAGGGTTGACCCTGAGCGGCGCTTGGCGCCGCCGAATGGGTCAATTCTCTTTTAAGCTCAATCCGCATTCCTTTTTCGGCAGATGCGTAGGCCGCATAGATCGCTTCCACAACATCTCTTGCCAAATCGATTCCGGAGATCGGTTCTCGGTCAAATAAGA
>CAYMJV010000350.1:0-2110 GCA_964390545.1 uncultured Syntrophaceae bacterium | reverse complement strand
GGGACTTACATCGAGACCTTCCTTCAGCGGTTTATTGAGCACAATTTGAAGAGCGGATACAAATTGGTCTATGTCAGTTTCAATGTCTCACCCTCCACCCTTACCAAGCGTTTAGCCCATCTCTCCCATTTGGAATATCTGACCATTCTGGACTGCTTTACCTCCGGAAAGGGGAATAGTGACCCTCTCTTTGGCTATTTTTATGAGAGAGGGAAGGAGGGATTCAAAGGAAGTGTGGTCAAAGTTGAAAATCCCAAGGACCTTTCTCAGTTCCGGGTAGCCATGGATCGGGTTGAGATCGAGAAGGGGGCAGGTGTCCGGTATATCTTCGACAGCCTGACCGGGATGCAGGACATCTGGGGCGATGAGAATTTGACCTACAAATTCTTCACCTACTCCTGTCCCAGGCTTTATGACCTTCAGACCGTGGCCTACTGGGTTTTGGAGAAGGAGGCGCATACGCCCTCGTTTAAGGCCAATCTCAGGCATATTACCCAGGTGGCGATCGAGCTTGAAAAGCAGGACGGAGAGCTCTTTTTTAAAGCGATCAAGATTGAAGGGAGGTTTCCAAGGAGTGCCTTTCTCCCGAAACATTATGAAGTCTGGGACGAGGAGATCATCTTTCCTTCCATCGGGGGCCGAAGGCCCGGCAACCTGGGCGACAAAATCAGAACATTAAGGAAAAAGGCAGGAATGACCCAGAAGGAACTGGCTGAACGGGTGGGCCTGACCCCGAGCTTTATCTCCCAAGTGGAAAAGAGCCTGATCAGTCCCTCCCTGGATTCCCTTCTGAAATTGAGCGAGAAATTGAATACCCAGCCCGTTTACTTTCTAACGGAGGGCGAAAGTGGTCCCCTGCAGAAGATGGTGATCAAGCCAGCTGAAAGGCAGGATGTCCGCCTTCCGGCACTGAAGGGGTTGGATATAAAACTCCAACTCCTAGTCTCAGATGTGCTTAATCGAAGAATGGAACCTTACCTGTTAACCATGAAAAAGGGGGCAGCGATAGACGGCCATTTTTATGGCCACAAAGGGGATGAATTTGCCTATGTCATTGAAGGTGAGTTGGAGGTTGAAATTCAGGACGAAAAACAAATATTGAGACAGGGAGATAGTCTTTATATCGGATCAACATTCCCCTCAAAATGGTCAAATATCGGAAAAGGGGAGGCTATTCTTTTATGGGTCTTAAGCCCACCAAGGACAGGATTGTAAGCTTAAGTAAAATTTAACTATGAATTTTTTTTGGGATAAAAATTAAGTGAAAATGTATTTATTTTGTAAAAATTAACCAAATCTTATTTTGGAGGCGGAAATGGACCTAAAATCAGTCGATTTGATCGTTGACAAATACCAGGAAAAGAGAACGGCCCTCATCAGCATCCTTCACGACGTTCAGGATCGGTATAAATATCTTTCCGATGATGCCCTTAGAATGGTGGCATCCAGGCTTCGGATGGACATCAATGAGATCTACGGCGTTGCCACCTTCTATAAATCCTTTACCCTCGTCCCTCAAGGGAAGCACTCCATTACCCTTTGTCTCGGGACCGCATGCCATGTCCGGGGAGGGCCAAAGATATTAAGGGAACTCAAGGGACTCCTCCATATTGAGCCGGGGCACACGAGCGCCGACAGACAATTCTCTTTGAATGTGGTGAACTGCCTGGGAGTGTGTGCCATCGGTCCGGTGATGATGGTGGATAGAAAGTTTTATGGGGAGATGAATCCCATCCGGGCGAAAAGAATTATTGAAAAATTAAATAACAAGCGTAGCGGGGTGAGACCATGAGAAGACTCAAATCGGTTAAGGATCTGGAAAAATGGAAGGAGGATATCCTCTCAAAACAGACGCGCCATGAAATGATCATCTCGGTGTGTGGTGGCACTGGATGTCAAGCTTATGGATGCCAGAAAGTAAAGGGGGCCTTCCAAAAAGAATTAACACAGAGAGGAATGAGAGAAAGGGTGACCTTGAAAGTAACGGGATGCCCTGGTTTTTGTGAGAAAGGGCCCCTTGTAACAATCTACCCCCAAAACATTTTCTATCAAAAAGTCAAACCAGAGGATGTTCGAGAAATCATCTCTGAAACCATCCAGAATGGGAGAA
>CAYMJV010000349.1:0-2116 GCA_964390545.1 uncultured Syntrophaceae bacterium | reverse complement strand
CAAAGGGAGTCTCCATGTTTGAGCCCATGGGAGGGTCTGCTCCAAAGTACACAGGGGAAGGGGTGGTGAGTCCACTGGCGGCCATCTCTGCATGCCAGATGATGCTGGAGAATCTTGGAAAAGCGAAAGCGGCTCAAGACATCGAGGGGGCGATCATGAAAGTGGTGAAACAGGATGTGAAAAGCCTGAGCGCCGGGAAGATGGGACATAGCACGTCGGAAGTAGGAGATTTGGTGGTAAAATATATCGAAAAATAAATTTCAAATTGCAGATTGCAAATTTCAAATTTCAAAAATGTAACAGGCTGTTGAAAAAGTCAAAAAACAGGGAGAATGTCATTCTGAGCCCTTCGCTCACTGTCACTCTGAGCGAAGCGAAGAGTCTGATTTCATGGCTCAGGATAAACTCCGCGAATAATCTGACACAAAGTGTCATCCTGAACGAAGTGAAGGATCTGATGAGACCCTTCGCTTTGCTCAGGGTGACACGAAAGGGGTGTTTTTCAACAGCCTGGTAAGAGTTGACTCATTCAATCTGAAATTTGAAATCTGAAATGGAGGTTAAAGAAATGGAATGGGGAATGAAAAATCGTTTGGCGCAGTTGATTAAACCGGATGGCCATTGTCTCTTTTTACCCATTGATCACGGCTATTTTCAGGGGCCCACCCGGAAATTGGAAAAGCCCGGCGAAACCATCCGACCCTTGCTTCCCTATTGCGATGCCCTCTTTGTGACAAGAGGGGTATTACGAGCATCCATTGATCCTGAAAATACTAAACCGATCATCCTGAGAGTCTCCGGTGGGACCAGTATGGTAGGAAAGGATCTCTCCGATGAAGGGGTTACGACGTCCATGGAGGAGGCCATCCGGCTGAATGTAGCGGCCGTGGGTATCTCCGTCTTTGTGGGAAGCGATCATGAAAAAGAGTCCCTGTTAAACCTCTCAAAACTTGTTGACGAGGGAGAAAAGTATGGGATTCCCGTCATGGCAGTCACAGCCGTGGGGAAGGAGTTAGAGAAGAGAGACGCTCGCTATCTTGCCCTCAGTTCCCGGATCGCAGCTGAATTGGGCGCCCGAATTGTAAAGACCTATTGGTGTGAGAATTTCGATAAGGTGGTCAATGGTTGTCCTGTTCCGGTCGTGATGGCAGGAGGACCCCAAGTCGACACAGAGTTGGAGGTGCTCGAATTTGTTCACGATGGGATGGAGAAAGGTGCCATTGGAGTCAACCTTGGAAGAAACGTATGGCAGAATGACCATCCTGTGGCTGTGATCAAAGCCCTGCGTGCCATCATCCATGAGAAGGCCACAGTAAAAGAGGCGAACGGGATCTTTGAACAGGAGAAAGTCAAAAAACCAAAAGCATGAACTTCTTGAGTAGGGTAGAGACGACTTTGGTTGTCCGACCCCCCAACAACGTCCCCGCTGACCCGCCGTGTTCTTGAAGGTCGGATTGCGCCGGTTGTTATGCGCCGATTATCTCATTTAAACCTTCAACGATAAGGCTCAACTCTTCAGCCGATACCCTGCCTATTTTCTGCCCCAGCCGTTCAATGGAAAGCGTTCTGATTTGGCTGATTTTGACCCATGATTTCTTTGGAAGTTGCGGGTGCGACAATTCAAACGTTAAAGGAAAACCAGCCTTTTGCGGCTGGCTAGTTAAGGCCACTGCTATCACTGTGCCGGACCGCTCATTAAACACGTCCTGGCTGATCACCACCACCGGGCGTTGACCGGCTTGTTCCCTGCCCCTGACAGGGTTGAGGTCGGCCCACATGATATCGCCTCTCAGTACTCGGGCCATTCTCCCACCTCAGCCGACAAGCCTTCCTCAGCCATGGTTTGCTCGAATTTTCTGTCCAGTTTAGCACACTCCCTTGCCAGTCGGCTTCGTTCCAACCTTGCTAGTTTTTCGCTTACCGCTTCTTGGATTGCGCGGCTTCGGTTTTCGAACAATCGGTTCTTCACGAGTCGATCCAATCGCCTGAGCAGATTTTCATCTAAGGTTATAGCTACTTTGGTCGTGCTCATTTTTCATCACCTCTGGTATTACCTATTATCATACCATTCTCGTTTTGTCAAGTGCGTTCCTGCCGTCTTCATTATCTCTTTCTA
>CAYMJV010000348.1:0-2132 GCA_964390545.1 uncultured Syntrophaceae bacterium | reverse complement strand
TGCAGTGAATGGCTCCAGCCCTGGGGCGCAGACAGCAAAGAGTTTTTCCATTTTTCTTCATGCGTACCGGTAAAACATCCGGGGTCACCCATTCAAATTCGACTGATGAAAAGAGACCATCGGAAGAAAAGGGGGACACAGATTCTAAGACATTTTACGTTACTTTTTTTGAAGCAGGGCTCCCTGGTTCCAACAGGAACCTCAAAACATAACCTTTTTAATCCGAGAAATAATCAGGCTTTATTTCAACAGTCAATCCGTCGCTATTCATCAACCGTTTGGCCAAGCCTTGGATTTTCGGAAGCTCATACTCAAAGAAATAACGGAAGGTAAAAAACTTACCCGTATAAAAATTTGATTCTACCCCGTCTGGACGCTTCCTCAGAGCCTTCGTCACAGCCGTGGCCTGGACAAGCCATTGCCAGGCCACAGAGACGATTCCAAAGAACTCCAGGTAGAGAGTGGCGTCAGCCAAGAAGCGTTCAGGCGTTTCTTTTTTCCCCACCTCCATCAAATGAGCGGTTACTTTTTGAAGCGTTTCCAACGATTGTTTGAGTTGGTGCGCATAGGATTCAAGCTCCTCGAATTTTTCTGCTCCAAGAATGGTTCCTTGCACTTCTTGCAAGTAGAGTTTGTACGCTTTTCCACCTTTCATCATGACCTTCCGACCCAGGAGGTCTAATCCGTGTATCCCCGTCGTGCCCTCGTGGATTGGATGGATCCGTGCGTCCCGATAGTACTGTTCCAAAGGGTAGTCGTCACAGTAACCTGACCCACCCAGACACTGTAACCCTGCACTAATAGAAAGCAGACCCATTTCTGATGGATAGCTTTTGGCAACCGGAGTTAAGAGATCCAACAACAGCTCGTTCTTCTCTTTCTCTTCTCCAGCAAGAACACTTGCGAGATCGGCATATTTCCCGCATTGAATCAGCAAAGCAAGAGATCCTTCTATAATCGAACGCTGGAATAGCAACATGCGCTTCACATCAGGGTGTTCGACGATAGGAACCTGGGGGAGGGTGGGATCCTTCGTTGACAATCTCCTCCCCTGAAGTCGCTTTTTTGTATAGTCCAAGGCAGCGTAGTAAGCGGCCGTCGCGATGGCCGTCGCTCCCACGCCTACTTCAATTCGTGCCTCATTCATCATTTGAAACATATAAACGAGTCCTTGATGGGGTTCACCCACGAGGTAGCCTCGGCAGTCGTCGTTGTCCCCAATGCTGAGTTGGGCAATGGGACAACCTCTGTAGCCTAATTTGTGAAAGATTCCAGAGGTGACCACGTCGTTAAGAACCAATTGACCCCTCTCGTCAATCCGCTTTTGGGGGACCACGAAAAGAGAAATTCCCTTTACACCGGGAGGTGCGCCTTTGATCTTTGCCAGCATGAGATGAACGACATTTTCAACCGCGTCGTGGTCTCCAGCCGATATGAATATTTTTTGCCCTTTTATTTTATAGGTGTTGTTATCCGCAGGCTCAGCGACCGTCATAATATCGGAGAGCGAGCTCCCCGCCGCTGGCTCAGTTAAGGCCATGGTCCCCTGCCACGTTCCATCAAGCATCCTTGGAAGATAGGTTTTCTTCATCTCCTCTCTTCCAAAGTTGAGAATGAGACGAGCGGCCCCGGAAGTCAACCCGGGATATGCAGAAGCGGAATAATTGGCTGCGGCAAAGATGAATGTGCATGCGTGGGTGATCATCTGGGGAAGCTGTTGCCCTCCCCACTCAAAAGGGATGCCAGTACCAATCCATCCCCCTTCACCACATTTCTCTAGGAACTTTCTCACCGAGGGATGAACCTTAATCTGATCCCCTATCAATTCCGGTGGATTCTTGTCCATTTCCTGGAAGTTGGGCCAAAGAAGGCCTTCGGCCAGTTCCATCGCTGCTTTTAAGACCATCTCAAACATTTTGCCATCGTATTCTTTATAGGGTTCATATTGGGTAAGCAACGCGACATCAAAGACCTCATCAAGCAAAAACCTCAAATTCCTTTCACTGAAAAATTTGGGTGCCATGTCCCTATCCTCCGAGAGTATCTGGGGCCAGTCCCGGTGGAGTGAAGCTTCCCGCCCATATAAGGGCGGGGCTTCCCGGCAAGGTAATCTCGTTTTATATTGTGCCCCT
>CAYMJV010000347.1:0-2133 GCA_964390545.1 uncultured Syntrophaceae bacterium | reverse complement strand
CACACCGAGGCTCTTCGGGATATCGATTTCACCATTGAAGAGAATGAATTTGTCGTCGTCGTGGGCCCCAGTGGCTGTGGAAAGACGACCCTCCTCAACATCATCGCTGGCCTTCTCAGTCCCTCTTCCGGGCAAGTGATCATTGAAGGCGATCACCTCGATTCCAAGCCTCATACCGCCATCGTCTTCCAGGATTATGCCCTCTTCCCCTGGAGAACAGTTTTAAAGAATATCGTTTATGGCCTTGAGGAGCAGGGGCTCGAGAAGGCAGTCCAAATGGAGACTGCCCAGAAATACATCACCCTGGTGGGTCTTCAGGGTTTTGAAAACAAGTATCCCCATCAACTTTCCGGTGGAATGAAGCAGCGGGTCGCCATTGCACGAGCTCTGGCCACCGATCCATGGCTTCTCCTGATGGATGAACCTTTCTCAGCCCTCGATGCCCAGACCCGAATCCTGATGCAGTATGAGGTCTCCCGGATCTGGGAGGAGACACACAAAAGCTTCCTCTATATCACCCATCACATCCAGGAAGCTGTGTTCTTGGGAGACCGGGTGGTCGTCTTATCCAGAAGGCCCGGAAAAATCTTGGACATCCTCCGGATCGATCTTCCCAGACCCAGAGGGGAACACCTCCTAAGGGAGAAGAGCTATTTGGAATATGTAGATCAGATCTGGGGATATGTGAAAGACCAAGCAGAAGAATCGATGAGGGAGTTGCTATGAGGCGAGAAGGCCTCAAAGGAACGAACGCGGGTTCCTCCATGGAACAGTCGAAGACTGAAAAAGCCATCGTTCAGGACAAAACATCCTTTCTCCAGATGAAGGAACATCCCTGGATCAGCCTGGCTTCATTTATTGCCATTCTCCTCCTGTGGGAAATGGTCAGTCGCCAGGGTTGGGTCCCTCCCCTCTTCCTCCCTGCGCCGAGTGAAATCCTTCGTGAAGGGTGGACCATGCTGAAGACGGGTTTAATTTTTAAACATGTCTTCGCCAGCCTCAGCCGAATCCTCCTGGGTTTTCTAGTGGCTTGCGTCTTGGGAGTTCTCGTCGGCATCCTCATTGGGTTCTTCAGCATCCCTGAGGCCATTGGAAATCCCTTGATCGCAGCTACCTTCCCTATTCCCAAAATTGCCATTCTCCCTCTCCTCATTCTCTGGCTGGGAATCGGAGAACCCCCCAAAGTCGCTGTGATTGGCCTGGGGGTCTTCTTTCCCATGGTCATTAATGTCTACACGGGAGTGAAAAATGTGGATCCCATTTTGATTAAGGCCGCTTTAAGTCTGGGCTCCAACCGGTGGAGGATCATCAGGAAAGTTATTCTTCCAGGCATCTTGCCCATGATTTTTGCAGGCATGAGGCTCGGAATAGGAATCGCTCTGCTACTGGTCGTGGCAGCAGAGATGGTGGCAGCGGATGCCGGTATCGGTTTTATGATTTTGACGGCCGCAGACCTCATGGAGACGAAAAGGCTGATGGTGGGTCTACTCCTTCTGTCTCTTCTCGGAATCTTCTTCAACTGGTTATTCCAGAAACTTGAAGGCATCTTTATTCCCTGGAGACATTAAGATGAGAAAGAAAGCGGCTCAATCCATTCTTTCCAAAAGGCTGAAAGAGAATAGAATGAAGATCGACCTTATCGATCAAAAACTATTGGGCCTTCTTAATCAACGGCTTCGTATAGCCCTGGGGGGTGGAAAAATCAAAAAGGAGATGGGAAAAAAGATCTACGATCCAAAAAGGGAAAAAGAGATCTTAGAAAAACTGAGCCTAAGAAACAGAGGCCCCTTGAAGGAGGATGATCTAAAGAAGATCTTTGCAACCATCATCAAGGCCTGCCGCCAATCTCAAAGATAAGATTATTGCCCCGCGTTCCTCCAAATTTCCCCTACAAACCTTGAGTCTGAGGCAACTCTGAAGGTCCTCGATTACGGATAGAAGTTGTGAATGCCGATCCAATCTATGAGAATGATATCACAACATTTTCGGTGGCCTAAAAACAGAGCATCTATAGCAGATATTGAGACCTCGCCAGAAAGGGTCTCTGTCTCGCCCATTCGGCCATCGCTTACACCAACAAGTGTTGATATTGCCCCCAAGCACGCTCTGCACGAACGTCCCCAAGGTTCTCAA
>CAYMJV010000346.1:0-2133 GCA_964390545.1 uncultured Syntrophaceae bacterium | reverse complement strand
TGCAACACCTCGATAAAATTTGTATCCTCATCCCTGCTTATAATGCGGAGCAGACTCTGGGCTCTGTTCTGGAAAAGATTCGACCTCTAACTATGAATGTGATCGTTGTCAATGACGGTTCTGTGGATCAGACGAAACGGGTGGCTCTGGAATATGGAGCCCTTCTCCTCGAGCACCCCTCAAACCTTGGGAAGGGGACGGCCCTCCGGACGGGGTTCCAATACGTTCTTCAAAAAGACTATCAGGTCGTTATTACTCTTGATGCGGATGGTCAACATGATCCCTCTAAGATTCCATCCCTTCTCAGAATTTTTCAAAGCGTCAAACCCGATATCCTTATCGCCTCCCGGGCTAGAGAATTTGACCGTATGACCTTCCTTCGCCGATTCTGGAACCGTCTGGGGGCCAGGGCGGTCGCCAGACTGTGTCATTCGGATATCACCGATAGCCAGTCCGGTTTCCGGTTAATTCGAGCAGAGATTCTGAAGGAAATTCCCCTCTTTACATCCGGTTACGAGACGGAGTTAGAGCTTTTGATAAAGGCTTGCAAAAAAGATTTCAATGTGTTATCTGTTCCTACAAATCTTCCGGAAGTGGACGGGACGGCGTTTAGCCACTTCAAACCGGTGGCCGATACATGGAAGGGGTGTAAAGTCTTTCTTCGAATTCTTTTTGGTTTTGGAGATTGAATGGAGCTTTACCAGAGGGCTAAACAATATTCCATAGAGAAATTTGCCATGGCCGCTTTTTCCCTTCTGGCGAATGCCTCGGAAGAGAATTTGATTCGGCTGACCAATCTGGCGGAGAAAATTCCTCAAAAAGAATCCTATCAGGAAAAGATCCGATGGATTCGCACACTCTTCCAAACCAATCACCCCGCTTTGGCAATCGCAAGAAGGGTCCTGAACGAAACCCATCCCCATCATCGAAAGAAAATCATCTCAAACTTCATCATTAACCAACTCCTGGTCGGCACCAACCATCGAAAGGCCTTTGAGGCAGAGAAGGGGTTTTATCCGCCGGACGCCATGATCCTCAGCCCGACCATGCGATGCAATCTCAACTGCTATGGTTGCTACTCGGGGAGTTACCCCCAGGAGGACCTTCCTTTCGAGGTGATCGATCGTGTGGTAGGGGAGTGCAAGGAAATGGGCATCCATCTGGTGCTGATGACAGGGGGAGAACCCTTCCTGAGAAAAGACCTCTTCGACCTCTTCGAGAAGCATCCGGACACCATTTTCCAGATTTATACCAATGGTTCCCTGATTGACGAGGGGATGGTGGAACGGTTTGTTGAGCTTGGAAATGTCATTCCTGCGATCAGCCTCGAAGGGTTTAGGGAAGAGACAGACGGGAGAAGAGGAAAGGGCCAGTTCGATCGGATCTCCAAGGTGATGGACTGGTTGAAAGAGGCAGGAATCTTCTTCGCGATCTCGACCACCCAGACCTCTAAAAACACCGATATCCTGACCAGCGATGAATTCATTGATTTTCTGATTGAAAAGGGATGTATCCTCCTCTGGAACTTCCACTACCTCCCCATTGGTAGGGCCCCGGACCTCAGCCTCATGACGACCCCCGAGCAGAGAAACCGGACTCGGGAGCGGTATGCCTATTTCAGAGCGACCAAACCGATCCTCATGGTGGACTTCTGGAATGACGGCTGTCTTACCCAGGGGTGTATTGCCGGGGGGAGAAAATACTTCCATGTCAATGCCCGGGGAGATGTTGAGCCCTGTGTTTTCTGTCACTTCGCCTCTGACAACGTCAAGGAGAAGTCTCTCGTCGAAGCCCTCAACTCACCCCTCTTCCGGGAGATCCGTTCCAGGCAGCCCTTCTCGGAGAACTTATTCCGGAACTGTCCCCTGATTGATCATCCGGAGCAAGGAAAAGAGATCGCCCTGAAATTTGCCCGGTACTTTACTCACGAGGGAGCCGAGGAATTCTTTAACGAGCTGTCTCCGGACATTGATGCCTATTCAAAAGCCTATGGAGAGATTGCAGAAGCTGCATGGAAGGAGAGGATGGAACACCAAGACGATAAGCCTCTCCCGGCAGGGAAAAAGGTAGTGGGTAAGCATGGATGAAGGTGACTTTTCCCCACCTGGGTTCTATGCATATCTTCTGCAAGGC
>CAYMJV010000345.1:0-2134 GCA_964390545.1 uncultured Syntrophaceae bacterium | reverse complement strand
TTGATTGAAGTATCTTCCTCCAGTGCCCCACCTGAACCTAAAGCCTCCCTCACCATTCCGCAGATTCGGACGAAGGCCTTCGTATCGGTCATCGATCTTTCCCGAGGCCTATCCAATGGGATGGTGATAATACGGGTGATACGCCCCGGTCGATGCGAGAGGACAACGACCCGATCTGACATGAAGCAGGCTTCAGAGATGGAATGGGTCACCATCAGAATGGTCTTTTTCGTCTTTGACCAGATATCGAGGAGAAGCATCTGCATCGATTTTCGGGTCAGATCATCGAGAGCACCAAAAGGTTCATCCATGAGAAGGAGGGGAGGGTCGAGGGCAAGGGCTCTTACGATGGCCACCCTCTGCTGCATCCCTCCAGAGAGCTCTTTCGGGTAGTAGGACCAGAATCTTCTGTCCAGGCCTACCATCTCCAGAAGCATTTCGGTACGACCTATTCGTTCCTCATTTGGGATCTTACTTTTTGAAATCTGAAAAGGCAGGATTGCATTTTCGAAGACCCGATACCAGGGGAAGAGGGTTGATTCCTGGAAGACGATTCCATAACCCCGTTCCCTTCTCAGTTGTTCTGGAGTCTTTCCGTCGATGAGAATATGACCTTCTGTTGGTCCCCCTTCATCCCCGATATCGCCTAGGAGCTCAAGGAGCGTGCTCTTTCCCGATCCCGAAGGACCGATCAGGGTGATGAACTCTCCCTGGGCCACTTCTAAATCGATCCCTCCAAGGGCCTCCACATCCCGGTCCTTAAAATGCTTCTTGACGTTGACGAATCGAATGGTGATGGGAGGGATTGCATCCTGATTCATTGCTTTGTATCTTTCCAGAGTTCTTTGAAATAGCCGATGAGCTCCGGTTTGAAATTGGAGACTTTATTCTTAAAATCTTTCTCTCTCACATTGACACTCCAAGCGTCCCAATTCTCTTTCTTAGGATCCATTCCAAGAACCTGCATCTCCCAGAGGGTATGAATGGAATACTGAATCGGATCCTCCAGGCTTTCTCCTATATCCCCCACACAACACATCCGGGTCCGCTGATAGCGAGTCAGAGCCTTTTCATAAAGAGCCTTTGTTGTGATAGATCCCGGGCTCATCACAGAAAGATCAGTCAGGGGGAGTCCTGGAAGGTTCCCCCTTTTTGAAACCTCGAAGATACATTGAGAGAAGACAGGAATTAGTTCAATACCTTTCTTTTGACATTCCTGATAGATTCTTTGAATTCCTTCAAGACTGCCACAGGCCGTGAAGACATAGACCTGTTTAGGCCGATGCTGGGCAAACCCATTTCTCAGAAAGAAGGCAATGGTGGAACCGGAGGCAATGGCAGTATCCGGTATCAACCAGACATTCCCCTGATACTCTCCAATCAGGTTTTGTGCCTTGATTTCCCAGCCGGTTCCTTCAGAGTTAAGAACTCTTTGGAGTTTGATCCACCCGGTGCGAAGAAGTTTCGTGTCATAGGGCGGGGCATATCCCATCGCATACTGAAGGTCGAAAGGGTAGGCACCCCTAAGGATGAGGTATTGGGAGAGGTCATGTGCTCTGAGCTGTTCAAAGAAGAGTTCGACAAAAGACCTGGCAATGGTGCGGATCATGTTGAATTTAGCTCGACCACAAACCTCCCTTCCCAGGAGAAAACTCTGACCGACTTCGCTCTCCACCACATAGATCAAAGGAGGAATCGCGGGATCGTTTCGGAGGTGGCGCACCTCCCATGCCCTCGCATCCCCAAGAGCATTGACGCTATAGGGTTTGCCCACATCTTCGAGAAAGACTCGTTCGGCCATTCAAGCCTCCGACTCCAGCAGAAAAATCCAAATGCCAAAATCCCTGCCTACCGGCAGGCAGGCAAATGCCAAATCAATGTCAAATTTCTAAATGTCCAAAATGCTTCTTTTTGGCATTTGACATTTCAGCTTCATTTGAACTTTGAACTTTGACATTTGCCATTCATAGCTTTCTATTTTGGAATGACGCCGCTTGGAAACTTCTCTATATAGACTTTCTTCACATCTGGCATCTTATCAAGAAGTCCGGCGTTGAACATAGCTTTGGCCACGTTGTCCCATTTCTTGGGATGGATATAACCCAGGCCATTCTTTTTCGTATCGGCCGTGATC
>CAYMJV010000344.1:0-2139 GCA_964390545.1 uncultured Syntrophaceae bacterium | reverse complement strand
TTCTGGGAGTACTTTTTGATCTGCGGTGCAGTGACTTCCGGCCGCAATTGGGGATGGCTTAATGGGATCATCCGGGGATAGTCAGAACCGACACGGTCTACTGCCCGAGTCCCCAGGCCAAACACCAGTCTCACCAGTCCCTCCTCTTTTTTGATCTTTGGATTCCAGGCATAGACATTTCGAGAAAACATGACCCCCGAGGCAAAGGGGAGAAAGTAGTCCCCCAAGCGTTGGCCTACCACCTTCTGAACAACCATGGCCATTCTTTCATCGTAATCCAATAGCCCATGATCCACACGGTAGAGGATAGGATCTGGCCCATAAGTACTTGCGAATACCTGTTTGAGACCAACGACAAAATTTCTAAGACGCGTCTCTATATCTCCCAGGTTGGTCAGAAAAACAGAGAGATACTTTCCAGAAAAGGCCAAACCGAAGTTATCCTCCAACATGCTGGAGGATCGAATAATAATGGGGTGTTCGCCGATCTCTTCTAAGATTTTTCGAAAATCTTCGATGACCTCTGGAGCGAAGTTGGCAAACTTAAACTTCTCCCCGATATGCAAAAATTCCTTTTCAATGGTCTCTCTGTCCTTATATTTATGTGTATGGAACTGCTGAAGGTTGTTTCGGTCTAAGAATTCTGAGAAAACGCCAGAATTTAAAAACCACGTATCCGGAACCCTGATATACTCCTCCAGTTCTGGATCTCTCTCGTCCAAAATGGGGAGTAGAATTTTTTGGGCTAAAATCATGCCGGCAGCCTTACCTCCCAATTTACCAGGGTTTCTCCGGCTCCAGAGACAATGCTGGAGGATATTTTCAATGTCACGGATGGTAATATGGTTTTTGGCAAGGCCGATAAAAGGAAGCTGGTTAGAAATATAATGTTTGATGAGGGCAACACGAATTCCTTCAGCTTCCTCCTGTGAAATATAGACTTCCCCTTTTGGGATTTCACAGAACTCCCGGAGGGCGTTATAAATTTCCAAGGAGGTTGCCTGTTCTTGATTGACCACCAGACTCAGCTCTTGGCATTTATCTTTTTTCCGGGCCAGGTTGATGTAATTTTCGATCTCATGGTCACTTAAAGAGCTGGCAGAATAATAACCAATGAGACCTTCCACGTATTCCTGACGGTTGATCTCCGTATCGGGAAACCCGTCTGCTTTCAGCGCTTCGAGGGCCTGCTGGTAAAGTTTCTCCCGTGTGATAATCCCCCTCTTCTCTAAAACCTCCATAAAGATGCTGTACATCAGTCCCATGAGATTCGGGTACTGGTTCATTTTTCTAAACAACCTGTAGGCTTTGAGAATATCCATCCTAAACCCAGCCCCGCAACTTACAGGCTTCTGCTACCCTTGCCACAGAGACGAGGTAGGCGGCTTCTCTCATGTTGACCTTCTCCTGTAAGTACATCTGGTAGATTCCGTGAAAGGCTCGGGACATTTTTTCGTCGAGCCTTTCGTGAACTTCTTGGAGCGGCCAGTAAAAATTATACGCGTTTTGAACTTGCTCAAAATAGGATACGGTCACCCCCCCTGCATTGGCAAGAAAATCAGGCAGAACAAAGACCTTGTTCTGATGAAGGATTTCATCGGCCTCCGGTGTGGTCGGCCCGTTGGCCAGCTCACAAGAAATCTTGCACCTGATTCGATCTGCGTTTGCCGCTGTAATCACATTTTCGAGGGCCGCTGGGAAAAGAACGGTTACATCCAATTGCAGGAGCTCTTCGTTACTAATGCTCTCGGCTCCTGGAAATCCTTCGAGACTGCCGGTATTCAGCTTATGTTCCACCACCTGTTTGGGATCTAACCCTTTCGAGTTATAAATCCCCCCCTTGGAGTCAGAAGCTGCCACCAGTTTGAGTCCAAGAATCTCACGGCCCAAGAGAGCCGCGTGTTGACCGGCATTACCAAAACCCTGGATCGCCATGGTCTTATCCCGGAGATCCATGTTCAGTATTTTAGCCGCTTCGCGCGTGGCATAGATGCCACCTCGTGCCGTCGCATCTCCCCGGCCCTCTGATCCTCCCAGAGGGATCGGTTTACCTGTGATGACACCCGGATGATGTTGCCCTACCAAGGTCTCATACTCGTCCATCATCCAACCCATAATCTGAGGAGTCGTATAGACATC
>CAYMJV010000343.1:0-2145 GCA_964390545.1 uncultured Syntrophaceae bacterium | reverse complement strand
CATTGCAAAATTTGATTTGTCTTGAAAACAGCCACTGCTAATTGCTAACTTTGCAATTTCTATTTTGCATTGATGTTTTCGAATACTCCAGCGGCTCCCATCCCTCCACCGATGCACATCGTCACAAGACCATATCGAACATTCCGGCGCTTCATTTCATAGAGCAACATCGTGGTCAACTTGGCTCCGGTGCAACCCAGAGGATGGCCTACCGCAATCGCCCCGCCGTTGACATTCACAATGTCTAAGTTCAATCCCAGATGCCGGATGACATAAAGGGCCTGAGAGGCAAAGGCTTCGTTCAGTTCGACCAAACCGATCTGATCAAGGGTGAGGCCAGCCAGTTTCAATGCTTTGGGGACAGCATAAGCAGGACCAATCCCCATGACTTCAGGTGGAACCCCGGCTACAGCAAAGGAACGGAAGGCAGCCATGGGTTTCACTCCCATCTTCTCCGCCTTCTCCCTTGACATCAGAACCAATGCAGCCGCTCCGTCACTGGTCTGGGATGCATTCCCTGCAGTGACCGTTCCCTTCGCCTTAAAGACAGGCTTCAGCGCAGCCATCCCTTCCAAAGAAACGTCATACCGCACCCCTTCATCCGTATCGAAGATGACTTCTTTCACGACGACCGTGCCATCTTCCTTTACCTCTTTCACTTTTGCCAGAATGGGGATGACTTCCTCCTTAAACTTCCCTTCCTTAATGGCCTTCGCTGCCTTCTGATGGCTCAAGAGGGCAAACCGGTCCTGATCCTCTCTTGAGACCCCGAATTTCTCAGCGACATTTTCTGCCGTGAGTCCCATGGAGGTATAGACCTGAGGATTATGCTCTACCAGATAAGGGTTGGGGGAAGGAGTCAGACCCATGATCGGAACCTGACTCATGAACTCCACACCTCCGGCGACCATGACCTCTGTGGCTCCGACCATGATCTCATGGGCAGCCGTTGCGATGGCCTGAAGCCCTGAGGAACAGAATCGATTCACGGTTTGTCCTGGCACCGTGTTTGGAAATCCCGCCCTCATGGCGACGACTCTTGCAAGATTCAATCCTTGGTCCGACTCAGGAAAGGCACATCCTAAAACGACGTCGTCCACCTCTTCCATCTTCAGGCCTGGCACTCTTGAGACCGCTTCCTTGATGACGATTGCCGCAACATCATCAGGCCTCGTATCCTTTAAAATTCCACGTGGAGCCTTACCCACAGCCGTCCTTACCGCCGAAACTACCACCGCTTCTTTCATCTCATAACCTCCGTCCTTAAAGATCATTGAAAATTGCAGAATATAAATTTAGCAGTTATCAATGTCTTTCTCTCCATTGTTAATTTTGCATTGTTAATTGATCATTTTGCATTGATCAGTTTCTAAGGGGTTTCCCCGTCTTCAACATATATTCCATTCGTTCCTGCGTTTTCTGCTCACCACAGAGACTCACGAAAGCTTCCCTTTCCAGGTCCAGGAGGTATTGTTCGGTCACTTCACTCCCGTCTGGCAGGTTTCCTCCAGAAAAGATATAGGCCAATTTTTTGCCTACATGCTCATCATATTGGCTGATATAACCCCCTTCTCTCATATAGAAGAGCCCCATCTGAAGAAGGGCCAGTCCCCTTTCTCCGACGACTTTAATGTTCTTCCGGGGCCGAGGGGGTCTGTAATTTGCTCTGACCAGGTCAAGGACGGCTTGCTTGGCATCCTGGATCAGGAAGTCTCGGTTAATTGATATTCGATCCGTGGACCTCATAAAACCGAATTTTTGTGCCTCCTTTGCGCTGGCCGCCACCTTGGCCATGGCCACGGTCTCAAAAGCCCGGCGAATAAATGGAAAATAGTCTGCGTCGACCTCCGGCGGAATGCATTCCGTAGCGCGGAGCAACATCTCCTTTGTGCCACCTCCTGCCGGAATCAGACCCACACCAACCTCGACAAGACCCATATACGTCTCAGCAGCAGCCTGTATCTTGTCGCAGGCAAGACAGACCTCACATCCTCCTGCCAAAGTTATGCCAAAGGGGGCAGCCACGACCGGCTTCTCAAAATACTTGACAGCCATCAGAGAATCCTGAAAGGCTTTTACAACTGCTTCAATATCATCCCAGTTCTCATCCTGGATTTCAAAGAGCATGAGCATGAGGTTGGCCCC
>CAYMJV010000342.1:0-2147 GCA_964390545.1 uncultured Syntrophaceae bacterium | reverse complement strand
AGAGATCAATTTCCTCCCCACATCCAGTTGGGCCATAGAAAGAAATCCGGAATCCATTCTTTCCTGATCAAACTCTATTGCCAACTTATAAGCAAACCAACGGGCCACCTCAATACTTACAGCCATATCGGCCACTTTATGTTGGATAACTTGAAACTGTGAGAGCTTCCTGCCAAATTGCTCTCTCTGCTTAGAATATTTGATCGTCCGATCAAGAGCCCCTTGCGCCATGCCCAAGGCCTGAGCAACGCTTCTAAGTCCCATCACCTGATGGCAGTGGTTAACATGTGAAACCCCTTCTCCTTCGCCTCCCACACGGTTTTCGAAAGGTACCCGAACCTCCTTGAGGTAAAGATCTCCAAAGGGGACCATCCTTAACCCCATCTTTTCAATGGGATGGATTTCGATGCCACCATTTTCTCTCTCAACAATCAACGTGGTCCAACCTTCTTTCGCCTCCTTGCAAAGTATGATGAAAGCATTTGACAAAGAGGCATTGAGCACAAATTGCTTTCTGCCATGGATAAGATACCCCTCACCCCTCCTCTCTGCAGTAGTAAGGATAGAAGAGATGTCTCTCCCATCTTCTGATTCGGCAAAGGCGATGCTCAGCCGCTTCTTTCCTTTTGCCAAAGGGAGAACTAACTTCATCTTCTGTTCATGGGAACCGAATTTTAGAATGACCTCTGATCCAATATCGACCATGCTCAAGGCGCTCCCAATTCCGGAATCAACCCTACAGAATGCTTCAATGACCAGAACATTCTCAAAGAGGCCAAGCCCCTGCCCCCCGAACTCCTCAGGGTAATGAACCCCGATAAAGCCCAGCTGACAAGCTTTCTTCCATATTGATTCTGGGAATTGCCCGTTCCGATCCAGTTCCAAGGCCAAGTCAGGATCGAACTCCCCTTGAGCAAACTTCATTGCCGCCGATTGAACATCCTTCTGCTCACTAGATAGCTCAAAATCCATACTCTTTTCTCCTAAACTCCCAATTCCCTTGAGATCACTAAATGTTGTATTTCAGAAGTCCCTTCTGGAATTTTGAATAGTCTTGCATCCCGCAGAAATCTCTGGATGGGATTCTCCATCATTAGACCTATATTCTTTTGAATGGCCATCGCCTTCTGAACGATCCTCTGGATCGACTCGGTGCAGAAGAGTTTCACGACCGAGGCGTCCTTCATCGAAGCTAAACCCTGATCATAAAGCCATGCTCCCCGGTAGGTCACATATCTCATTACCTCGATCGACATCGCCATCTCTGCCAAAACGAACCGAATGGCCTGCGACCTTCTCAAGGGTTCACCATGCCTCTGGGTCCGCTTGATATAGGGAATCAGGGCATCAAATGTCGCCTGTCCCACTCCCGTGCTCCTCGCTCCATATGTAATCCTCCCTGATTTGAGGGTCTCCTCCAATTGTGCCAGTCCCCCGCCCTCCTGCTCTCCGAGCATCCTCTCTTTAGGAACAAAACAGTCGTCAAAAGCCAATTCAGCCGTATCTGAGGAATGGTTGCCTAACTTTTCCAGCTTTTTCGCTACAGAAAATCCAGGATCATCCCTATTCACAATAAAGAGGTTGATCCCCGTCCCCCTCTGGGTAGGATCTGTATAGGCAGCAACGGTCACAAAATCACAGATCGTCCCATTGGTGATGAAGGTCTTTGACCCATTGAGGCGATAGCCATTCCCCTGCTTCAAAGCAGTCGTCCGAATTCCAGAGGCATCCGATCCTGCATCTGGCTCCGTCAGTGCAAAGGCACCAATCTTCTCCCCCCGAGCGGCAGGAGGTAAGTATCTCTGTTTCAAATCTTCAGAGCCATAACGCAGAAGAGGATCCGTAGCTAAACCACCATGAACCATAATGCCTGCACCGATGCCCGCACAGATTCGATTCAACTCCTCCATCGTAATGCACTCAGAAACCTTGTCCAAGCCCGGCCCACCATATTTCTCGGGACACCGAAGGCAGAGAAGTCGCTCTGCTCCCAGCCTAGGGTAAAGGGAAACAGGGAAAGTCTCTTTTCTCTCATATTCCTCAACCAATGGGCTCACTTCCCTTTCAAAAATCCTCTGAACCCTCTTTTGAAAGGTCTTCTGCTTCTCATTCAGTTCAAAAAACATGTTCACCTCACTTTATCTATT
>CAYMJV010000341.1:0-2147 GCA_964390545.1 uncultured Syntrophaceae bacterium | reverse complement strand
GTCTCGTGGAGGCGAGGGGATAATCTTTCTTTGGGTTGAATTTCTTTGGTTTCATGGTAAACTCCTCAAATCCCCCTTCATCCCCCTCGGTTTCGAGTCGTACCGACTTTTCTAAAGGGGGAAAGAGGGGGCTTATCCGAGGATGACTGCTCGGGTTTTTCCCTTTACTTGTTGGTTAACCCATGACCTCGGCCACTTTCCCAGGAGAACGGAAGACACGTTCTCGGCCGTCCTCCGCTTCAATTCGCTGATCGACTCTTCGGAGTAGAAACTGATATGGGGGGCAATGATGACATTCTCCATTTTTAATAATGGATTTTGGGGGTCAGGAGGTTCTTTCTCTAGCACGTCCAAACCTGCGCCGGAAACCTGCCTCTTTGTTAATGCCTGAGTTAAAGCCACCTCATCAATGATCGGACCTCTTGACGTGTTGATGATAAGGGGCTTCTTCTCCATTTTTTGAAATTCCTTCTCTCCCAGCAGATGGCGAGTCGACTCATTCAAAGGGCAGTGAATGGAGATGAAGTCCGATTCTTTCAAAACGGTATCAAAATCCATCAATTCAATTCCCTCTGGTGTTTTCTGAAGGTAAGGATCGAAGGTGATTACACGGACACCGAAGGCAGAGATTCTCTTTGCCACTTCAAGGCCGATCCTTCCGGATCCGATAAGTCCCAAGGTTTTACCTTTGATTCGATGGATAGGCCTCCCTTGGCGAAAATCCCACTCATTCGACTTCACCTTCTGATCGAAGAAAGCCGTCTTCCGGATCAATGCCAAGATCATGGAGAGAGCCTGGTCTGCCACTTCATCCACACAATAATCAGGCACATTGGCGACGATGATTCCCAGGTCGGTGGCTGCTTTGAGATCGACAGAATCAATGCCCACGCCATACCGCCCGATCACTTTGCATTTCAGAAGTTTCTCGAGCACCTTACGGGTGAGAAGGGCATATTGGTTCAGAAGCCCGTCCGCATCCTTGCACACCCGGATCAGGTCCTCTTCTTCCTTGATCTGGGCGAGGATCAACTCTGCGCCGATTCGACCGAATTCCCTTTTCTCCTCCTCAATGGAGCCATGATCACAGTCCGTAATGACCACTTTAAACTTATTCTTTTCCATACGATTCTACCTTTGTTCTACGGGATCAGAATTACTTTAGCAGCCTGACGGTTTTCTAAGAGATGAAAAGCCTCTTCCCATTTTTCGAGAGGAAGTTTGTGGGTGATCAACTTCTCGAGGGGCAGGAGCCCTTTTGAGATAAGGCTTATGGTCTTCTCCCAGGCGGTCCAACTGCTGGAGAAGCAGAAGTCGAAGCGGATGGCTTTAAAGATTCCTCGATCATAAGGAATCGAAATTTCGGGTTTCCCTGATATCCCAATGGCGCAGACCCTCCCCAATCTTCTTACCATTTCGAAGGCCTGGGAGATTGCCTTTTCACCTCCGGAGGTTTCGATCAGGATATCCACTCCCAGACCATCGGTTAAGGTTAAGATCTTCTGGACAGGATCCTCTTTATCCACATTGATGATGAAATCGGCTCCCAGTTCCCTGGCCTTTTGGAACCTTACTCCTTCTGCAGAACTCCTTCCAGTGATCCCAACCATTCTCACTCCTGCCATCTTTGCAATGGCAAGAGAGATGAGGCCAATCGGGCCTGGACCCGTGATGAGGACGCTCTCTCCAGCCTGAAGTTGGGATCTTTCGAGAATGGATGTGACACAGATCGCTGTGGGCTCAATGGCCGCTCCCACTTCAAAGGGGATATTGTCTGGAAGGCGATGGAGCAGTCGGGCAGGACCGGCGACCCGTTTTGTATAGGCACCATTAACGCCAATACCATAGGGTCTCTTCTTCTCGCACACCTGCGGAAATCCGCTTTGACAAAGGAAGCAGACCCCACATGAGCCAATTCTTGTCTCGCTCACGATTCGATCCCCCACTTTCCAGCCTTTCACCTCTTTTCCCAAATCGGCAATGACACCGGAGAACTCATGACCCAGGATGACCGGAGGCCAGTAGGGATGGTTGTCATGGTAGATATGAAGGTCGCTTCCGCAGACCGAGACAGCCTTGACCTCGATCAAGACTTCGTCGTCCTTCACCTTTGGTTCAGGAACGTCCCGGATTTCGACCAACCCCTT
>CAYMJV010000340.1:0-2162 GCA_964390545.1 uncultured Syntrophaceae bacterium | reverse complement strand
AGACAGAATCGTTTGTCGCCAGCGATATTAGAGTCGATGATATAGAGAAGTCTCCGTTTGAGAAAGCAGGGAAGATCTTTACTAAAGAGAGAGAGGATCTTTTTCGGGATGGAGTTCATCACGGACCCTTCCGGAAAAAGAACCTTCAACTCCCGATCAATGTCGCTGATGGGCCGATTGCGGTATCGAAATCCAAAAAACCTTGAGACACCGCAGAAATCGCAGTGATGGGGACATCCCCGAGTGGTTTCTAGTAATTTCAATGGGAAGTAGAATTTCTCATTAAGAAGTTCCCTTCTAGGGAGAGGAAGTTTGGAGGGATCGACATACTCACTTCCAACATAGATCCGCCCTAATTGCCCTCTTCTCAAATCCTGTATCAGGTTGGGCCAAATTTCTTCTGCCTCTCCGATCACAATGGCATCGACATGCTGGAGTGCCTCTTGAGGAAGCATGCTCGCATGAACCCCTCCCATGACCACAGGAACCCCTCGCTTTTTGAATTCTGCAGCAATTTGATAGGCTCGAGGGGCCACTGGGGTCTGGGCAGTCAAGCCCACTAAGTCCGTCTTTTCATCGAAGTTGATCTCTTCAAAAGCCTCATCGATAATCTTTACCTCTATGTCAGAAGGCGTCACCGCTGCCACGTAGGGAAGATTTAAGAAACTGAGCCTGAAGAGAAAGGCTTCTTCCTTTTTTCTCTGTCGCTCAGGCGAGATGAGGAGAATTTTCATAGCCCTTATTTAACCCATTCCATGTTAAAGGGTCAACGTTTGTTTGCAGATAGGAAATAAATCTTTAATCCCCCCCAACCCCCCTTTAACAAAGGGGGGAGAGGGGGGATTTATTGCGGAGAAGAAAGAAATCTCTTGATTCTTTCTTATTTTTAGGTAAAAAATCGATCAGGATGGAAAGATCACAACAAAAGGGGGAAAGATTATGTTTGATCTACTTTTGACAGACGAAGAGAAGAGGTTACAGGAAGAAGTCAGAAGGTTTGTGAGGGAGAAGGTTCCAAGTTCTTTGATCCGGGCGATGGATGCCGATGAGGTGAGGTACCCGAAAGAGTATATAGAGAGTTTAGCAAAACAGAACCTCCTTGGCCTCCGGTTTTCCAAAGAATGGGGAGGCCGGGGAATGAAATGGACAGGAGAGGTTGCGGCCATCGAGGAGGTCGGGGTCCTGGGGTCCGGCATGACCTGCCTCTACTCACTGGTGAGCATTGTGGGTGAGGCCATCCACTATTTCGGAACCCAGGAACAGAAGGCGAAATACTTGAAGCCCACCCTTGAAGGGAAACTCTGCTGCGCAGAGGCGCTCACCGAACCCCGGGGGGGGTCGGATTTCTTCGGTGCGACGACCCTCGCAAAAAAGGACGGAAATCATTATATCCTTAACGGACAGAAGCGCTTCGTGGTGGGTGCGGAGGGTGCAGACTATTTCCTGGTTTATGCAAAAACAGCCCCAGAGGCTGAACCCCACCGGTCCATCTCCTGTTTCATTGTCGAAAGAGAGATGGGTGTGGAGGTCAAACATGTCTATGGGCTCTTGGGGTCCAGGGGAGGGGGGACAGGCCGTCTCTACTTTAAAGATGTCAAAGTACCTGCGAAGAATCTCGTCGGACCGGAGAACGGAGGGTGGGTGGTTTTCAACCGGATGATGATCCCTGAGCGATTGACCACGGCGGCGGGAGCTCTCGGTATGGCCCGGTGCTGTCTGGAAATTGCTGCGCGATATTCTGACCGAAGAAAAGCCTTTGGAGAAACGATCCGGAGATTTGAGGCAGTCAGCTTTAAGATTGCTGATTCCATTGCCAGACTCGATGCCGCTCGGAGCCTTGTCTATGTCACGGCAAGACACATGGATGAAGGTCTCGATTCGAGGCGAATGGTCTCGGAGGCGAAGAAGACCTCGACAGAGATGCTCTGGGAGGTTGTCAATAATTCCATGCAGGTCATGGGGGGCATTGGATATACGAATGTCTATCCCATCGAGCGTTTCTTCCGCGATGCCCGATTGCAGATGATCTGGACCGGGACGAACGAGGTCATGGATCTGCTCATTCAGCATGAGTTTTACAGTGAGTTGCTGAAAAAAGAAAGCACGACAAGGGATGTGGAGAAGGATGCCGGAGATCTGGAAGGGGAAGAAGAGAAGATTTA
>CAYMJV010000339.1:0-2162 GCA_964390545.1 uncultured Syntrophaceae bacterium | reverse complement strand
GGACCCGAGCGGTTACAAAATCGGACAGGGAAAATTCAAATAAAAAGGCTCGCTCGGTGAGCGAGCCCTACTCTTTTTAATAGGCTAATACCAATTTTACCGGATTGTTCCTAAATAATGGGCGGTGAGCTGACGCTCCCGGACTTTTGGATTGCTATAATCGGGAAGTATCATGGGAGCGACACGATCCGTGATAATTCCCGCCTCTTCCAGTTCCTTGTGATATCTCCGAACATGGTCTAAGGTGAGTCGTCCGTCTCTGGCGTTCTGCTTTACATAGGTAGCCGCACTCCTTCCTGCAATCCTTCCAAAGACACAGACATCGAGAAGGGAATTCCCCATCAACCGGTTCTCTCCATGGACCCCGCCCGCAACCTCGCCGGATGCAAAGAATCCTGGAATCGATGTCTCACAACGGCTGTTATATTCAAGACCTCCGTTCTGATAGTGAAGAGTGGGGTAGACAAGCATGGGTTCTTTTGAGATATCGATCCCGTATCGTTTGAATAGAATGAATTTGCCTGGAAACTCTCGCTTCACCGATCCCTCTCCCATAAGGATTTCGATCATCGGAGAATCGAGCCAGACACCTTCTTTCCCTGCTGGCGTTGGGACTCCCTTTCCTATCTTGGTGCATTCACGGATGAAAGAGGCGGATTCCACATCTCTCGGTTCCCGTTCATTGACGAATTGTTCTCCGTCGATATTGAGGACATTGGCCCCTGCCCCCCTCACCTTTTCTGTAATCAAAAGACCTTCCGCCTGCTCCGGGAAGACAGCTCCAGTTGGGTGGTACTGGACCGTATGAAGGAAACATAGCTTCACGCCAGCCCGGTAACCCATGACAAGCCCATCTCCTGTGGCACCGTAATGATTGGTCGTCATAAATTTTTGAATATGGAGTCTTCCGGAACCTCCCGTTGCCATGACCACTGCTTTTGCCCTTACGATGAAATACTCCTCCGTCTCCAGGTTGTAGAGAACGGCGCCCGCACAGTGCCCGTGCTCATTCAGTATCAGTTCCACGGCTGGAGAAAATTCAAGGACCTTGATATGCTCGGCCTGGTTCTTTGCTTCATCCCTCAGAGTCCTCATAATCTCAGCGCCGGTGATATCGGCGGCGTAAAACATACGCTTTCGGCACGTCCCTCCACCATGGAGTGCCTTCATTCTTCCTTCCGGAAACTTAGTGAGCATGCATCCGAGGCTTTCGAGCCAGGACAGGACACCGGGGGCTTCTGTCACAAGGGTATGGACCAGCTCTGGGACGTTCTTGAAATGGCCTCCGCCCAAAACATCGAGGTAATGGTAATAGGGAGAATCCTTCTCTCCTTTTACAGCGGCCTGGATGCCCCCTTCTGCCATCATGGTATTGGCATCCCCATGTCTTAATTTGGTAGCGATCAATACCTTAGCCCCGTTCTCCTGGGCTGTGAGCGCTGCAGATGTCCCGGCCCCTCCTCCACCGATGATAAGGACATCAGTCTCATAGGCCACCTTGTTCATGTCAATCGCATCAGGATTGACCCGGCTCTTTGCCTCCAGAAGGCTGACGATCTCCGGAGAAATGGCATAGCCTTTGCTCGGGCCCACGCGGATTTCTTTCCTTGCCCCTTCGATAAAATCGGGATGATACTTTCTTAATCGCTCCTCCCTTTCTTTCAAGGAAAGCACTCGGAACTCTTCTCCCCTTCTCTTCTTTTCGATTCGCTCGGGCCGCGTGGCCTCCACTCTTTTAATCAGTTCTTTCAATTCTCTCGTATATGGCATAATTCCTCCAAACAATTCCCCCTCACCCCATCCCTCTCCCCCAAGGGGAGAGGGGAAGGGTGAGGGGCGCTATGCTTTATCTAAAGATATGTTTTATCTTTTGGCGTCCATTCTTCGTCCGCCTGTTCAGGTTCGATCTCCCTTTCGTTATAGAGTTTCTTCAATGTCTCTTCATCCGTGTCCATCAACCCCCGGAGCATCTGCTCATACTTCGCCTTCCCAACCTCTTTCACCATGGCATCTAAATGCTCCGCCTTCGGGGCAACATACTTTCCATAAAGCCGTCTTCCAAGGATCGCTATGTTGTATTGACAGATCTCTGCTGGACACCGAGAGGTACAAAGACCGCACATCACACAGTCAAAGGAGAGTTCTGCCAACCGGGCGACATC
>CAYMJV010000338.1:0-2165 GCA_964390545.1 uncultured Syntrophaceae bacterium | reverse complement strand
GCGCTTACCGCAGACTGCACTTTGCCCTCCATGAGCTTTTTAATCTCCAGAAGTCTCTTTTCGGTCATGGCTTCGAACCTCAGCACTAAAACCGGTTGAGTATTCGATGCCCTCACTAATCCCCACCCATCTCCAAACTGGACTCTCACCCCATCCACATCGATGATGGAAAAAGTTTGTCTCAAGTCCTCCTTCACTTTTTCAACGACCTTAAATTTGATCTCATCCGGACAATCGACTCGAATCTCCGGAGTAATAAAAGTTTTGGGAACATCTTCAAGAAGCTGGGAGAGTTTGTTGTCCGTTTTTGACAGGAGCTCAATCAGGCGACAGGAGGCATAGATCGCATCGTCATAACCAAAATATCGGTCAGCAAAGAAGATATGACCGCTCATCTCCCCACCCAGGACGGCCTTTTCCTCCTTCATCTTCTCTTTGATCAGAGAATGGCCTGTTCTCCACATGATGGCACGGCCGCCATGTTTCTCAATGTCTGTGAACAAATTCTGGGAACATTTCACCTCCGCCACAAAGGTTGCGCCTTTCTTATGTTTCAATATTTCCCTGGAAAAGAGGATCATCAATTGATCCCCCCAGATGATATTCCCCTGATCGTCTACAACCCCTATACGGTCTGCATCCCCGTCATACCCGATGCCGATATCAGCCCCCATTTTTTTCATTCGACCGATCAGATCCTTCAAATTTGCGGGAATGGTTGGGTCGGGGAAGTGGTTTGGAAATCGACCGTCAATGTCACAGTAGAGTTCATCCACCTCGCAACCCAAATCTTTTAGAAGGGAGCCAGCGACAATCCCGGCTGTTCCGTTTCCCGCATCAATCACCACCTTCAGCTTCTTATCAAATTTAATATTCTTTCTAATGTAATCTTGATAAGGCCGGATGATCTCTACTTTAGCAAGATTTCCTTTGCCAGAGGCAAATTCTCCCTGTTCAACCAATCGCCCCAGTTTCTGGATCTCTTCGCCAAAGATGGTGCTCTTGCCTACAGAAACTTTGAATCCATTAAACTCAGGCGGATTGTGACTCCCGGTCACCATCATTCCACCGTCTTTGTCAAGATGAAAGAGCGAGAAATAGTAAACGGGTGTGGGGCAGACACCGATATCAACGACATTACATCCGGCGGACATGAGACCTTCGATCACGCTCTCCCCATAAGAAGGCGAACTGAGCCTTCCATCCCTGCCCACCACCAGATCTTTTCGACCCAGTCTAACCATGTGGGTTCCAAACCCCTGGCTCAATCTCCGGACGACTTCAGGTGTCAGATCCTTATCGACCACTCCCCGGATGTCATACTCCCGATAGATCTGCGGATTGATTTTCATGGATTCTCCCCAACATAAGGATGCATAGAGCATAGAGTTATTTTTTAGACCTAAACCTTAGCATCAATTTAGTATTCTTAAGTTATCTCAAATCCCTCACATAATCAACCACATTTCGTTTTTGACATTTGGTAGAGGATAAGATAAATTACACTCTCGATAATCTAATTCCAGATAAATTCAAAAACTATCTCCTCTCTCCTGGGAGACTATTTTGTAATGTCATTCTGAGGCATCAGCCGAAGAATCTGACACAAAGTGTCATCCTGAACGAAGTGAAGGATCTCATGAGTTCCTTCGCTATGCTCAGGACAAGCTTCAAGGAGTTTATCCTGAGCCAAAATTCGAGACCCTTCGTTTCACTCAGGGTGACAGGGGCGAAGGGTTTAGAATGACAAGCATGGCGTTTCCTCCTATTAAGACACAGTGTCTTGTGGGAGAAGATTCACCCTGTTAGACAGAGAATATTATTTAACAGGGTAAAGGTGAAGGGGATAAAGGGTTGTAGAATGGAAATCAAAGCGATTCGTGGTTTTAATGATATCCTTCCTGATGAGATTGGGAAGTGGCAGTTTGTTGAAAAAACAGCCCGGGAAGTGTTTGAGGGATTTGGGTTTTCCGAGATCCGAATACCGATCATGGAACGGACAGAACTTTTTTCCCGGGGCATCGGCGAAGCCACAGATATCGTTGAAAAGGAGATGTATACCTTCACAGATCGGAGTGGGAACTCCCTGACCCTTCGTCCGGAAGCCACTGCCTCCATGGCTCGTGCCTATCTTGAGCATCAACTTCACACGTTTGATCCGGTAG
>CAYMJV010000337.1:0-2170 GCA_964390545.1 uncultured Syntrophaceae bacterium | reverse complement strand
GGATCACCATCGTCATGGTCACTCACGAACGGGATATGGCAGCCTATGCGAAGCGCACCGTCCGCTTCTTAGATGGTCTGGTTGAGTCAGATGAGCAAAACGGGAGGGCAACATAATGCTATGGAACACGATTCTACTGGCCTTGCGTGAAATCAAGCGAAACGTCATGCGCTCGGTCCTGACCATCCTGGGCATCGTCATCGGTGTGGGAGCGGTCATCACCATGGTCACTATCGGAGGAGGCGCCACTGCCCAAGTCAAAGAGCAGATCGCAAGCATGGGCAGCAACCTGCTCATGGTCACTCCTGGGAAAAGACTTGGGCCTGGCCAGTCTTCCAACACCGTTTTGTTCAAGGCGAGCGATGGAGAGGCTATTCTCAGGGACGTCAACTCGATTGCTGCCGTGGCTCCAGTCTCTTCCAGGAGTATCCAGGCCGTATTCGGTAATCAAAACTGGTCGACCCAGGTAACAGGAAGCGACAATCAGTATTTCAGGGTGACGAACAGATCCATCAGGTTGGGCCGACAATTCAGCGACAGCGAGCTACGCAGCGGCGCAGCGGTCTGTATTGTGGGTGAAACTGTGCGGAAAAAGCTGTTCGGCGGGCAAGAATCTTTAGGGGGAAATATTCGTCTCGAAAAACTCTCGTGTCAGGTAATCGGCATCCTGGAAGCCAAGGGCCAGAATACCATGGGCATGGACCAGGACGATATCGTTGTCATCCCATTACGTACTTATCAGCGGCGCATTTCCGGTAATCAGGATGTCGCGATGTTTCAGGTCTCGGTTCAGCAGGGCGCCTCGACCGATAAAGCTCAGCAGGATATTCGGTTGTTGATTCGGGAGAGGCGTCATCTATCACCCAGTGATGATGATAACTTCAATGTGATGGACATGAAGGAGATCGCTAAAATGCTTACCGGGACCACGCAACTGCTTACGGCTTTGCTGAGCGCCGTGGCGGCCGTCAGCCTCCTCGTCGGTGGCATCGGCATAATGAACATCATGTTGGTGTCGGTCACTGAGCGAACGCGCGAGATCGGTATCCGCCTCGCCATCGGCGCTTTCGAGCGTGAGGTACTCATGCAATTCCTGGTAGAGGCGGTAGTGCTGTCTTCCTTCGGCGGTTTAATCGGCATTGTGCTGGCTCTCACCGCGTCCGTCTGGCTCGCCAGCATGTTGCGAGTCCCTTTCGTGTTTAATGCAGGCATTGTGGTTATCGCCTTCTTGTTCTCGGCGGCGGTGGGCGTGATTTTCGGCTACTTCCCGGCACTCAAAGCTGCCCGACTCGACCCGATCGAAGCACTGCGCTACGAATAATATACGAACACTTCTTGCCTCAGGCTGTCCCGGTTGTTTTGCTGTTTCCTTTGACCGGTATGTGCCCTGCCCCATCGGCGCCCTCACTTCTTTTCCTCTCCTCACTCACTTCCAAAAGATTCAGAAAAGGTGTATATTTCAAACCGTCTACACCTTGGCCCCAACAACAGCACTGGAGTGATATTTTACTGCAAGCGAAAGATTAGAACGGCGGATCGAAAATGGTGGATATGGATGAATGGGGAAAGGATCCTTCGGTACAGATCATGCGAAAGGTTTTCAAGGAAATGGAGAAAACCCAGCATGAACTCCTCAAACGGCTGGATATCACTCCCTATGACCTACGAATCAGGAGGTGGCGCGAGCAGGCACTTGCCCTCTTCGAGAGAGCTTGGAGCGTTGCAAGTCGGATGGGCATCACCATAGATGAACATACAGCATCTTTGGTTTATGTCCATTGTCTTGCGAAGATCATGAGTGCGGAGCGAATCAATATCCCTGCAGGCATATTGCCTGATGCAAAAAGTGTAGAAAGGATTTTCAAGGAGGTCTTTTCATGATCCGTTTGCGTTTATTCGGCCGCTGCCGCATCTATCATGATCCGGTAAGCCCGGTCTTAAAGGCACCAGCGGAAATCGGGTGGGACGCCTGGTTTCGCACCATTGATCTCGTCACGCCCCAAACACTCAAGGGTCGGGAACTGCTTTTGCGGACACGTGGCTGGTGGACTGTTGAACCTTCGGATGTTCTAGATATTGTCGAGGAGCACGGTAAGCTCGTGGTGGGCGAAAAAGGCGAGTTGATGGTGGAGTTTACCGATCAAAAAGCCCTTGATGCCCTTTCAACCTC
>CAYMJV010000336.1:0-2174 GCA_964390545.1 uncultured Syntrophaceae bacterium | reverse complement strand
AGGCTGTCGATGGAATTGACCTGGACTTGAGGGAAGGCGAAACCCTGGGCATCGTGGGCGAATCTGGATGTGGCAAAAGTGTCACGGCACTGTCCATCTTGCAGCTCATCCCTTCTCCCCCCGGTAAGATCGTCAAAGGAGAAATCTACTTCGAAGGGACTGATCTACTCGCGCTCTCCGAGGCTGAGATGAGGAAGATCCGGGGCCGCTCCATTTCAATGATCTTTCAAGAACCCATGACCTGCCTGAATCCGGTATTTCAAGTGGGAGATCAGATCTCTGAAATTTTGCGATTGCATGAGGGGGTTTCACGGAAAGACGCCTGGGAACGATCCATCGAGATGCTCAGGATGGTTGGAATACCATCGCCGGAGCGCCGGGTCAAGGATTATCCCCACCATTTGAGCGGCGGTATGCGTCAGCGTGCGATGATTGCCATGGCCATGGCTTGCAGCCCCAAGCTGATGATCGCCGATGAACCCACCACAGCGCTCGATGTGACCATTCAAGCTCAGATTTTGGAACTGATGACTCATTTGAAACAAGAGAAGGCCATGTCTCTCATCCTGATCACCCATAACCTTGGAGTGATCGCCGAGACAGTCCAGAACGTAATGGTAATGTATGCCGGCCGAATTCTTGAATACACCGATGTACGTTCGATCTTTGTGAACCCGAAGCATCCATACACTCAGGGATTACTGGACTCGATTCCACGGGTGGATAGGGAGGATACGAAAAAGGAGAGACTGGAGGCGATTCCCGGTTTAGTTCCTTCACTCTTAGATCTTCCGGAGGGCTGCAAGTTCTTTGAACGCTGTAAATATGCCTTTCATCCATGTGCTGGAGAGGAGCCTCCGCTCAGGGAGAACGATTCAGGACATTTTGTGCGCTGCTGGTTGTATGAATCATAGGGCTCGGCCGATTGAAGGGCTTTTGAAATGAGCGCTGATGGCAATCTTGTCGAAGTCAAAGGTTTAAAAAAATATTTTCCGATTCACAGTCACCTCTTCTTACGAAAAGAGGTCTATGTCCAGGCAGTGGATGGGGTGGACCTTTTTATCCAAAGAGGAGAGACCTTAGGCTTAGTTGGCGAGTCAGGGTGTGGGAAGTCCACTTTGGGCCGATTAATTCTTCGCCTGGAGGAACCCACAACGGGACAGATTCTTTTCGAAGGCGAGGATATTGGTCTCTATGATTCTAAACGTATTCGTCAACTCCGAAGAGAGATGCAGATCATCTTTCAGGATCCATACTCCTCGTTGAATCCGAGAAGGACGGTGGGCTCAATTATTGGGGAGCCCCTGGTTGTCCACCATGTTGGAAATAAGAAAGAACAGAAAGATCGAGTCCTTAAACTGATGGAGGTTGTTGGCCTGCGGCCAGAACAGATCAATCGTTATCCCCATGAATTCAGCGGAGGACAGCGTCAACGGATCGCCATTGCTCGTGCCCTGGCCTTGAACCCAAAGCTGATCATCGCCGATGAACCTGTGTCTGCCCTGGACGTCTCCATTCAAGCCCAGGTGCTTAACCTCCTGGAAGATCTTCAGCAAGAGTTTCACCTTGCCTACCTTTTTATCGCTCACGATCTTTCCGTGGTTAAACATATCAGCAACCGTGTGGCCGTAATGTACCTGGGCCGTATCGTGGAGTTAGCTCAGAAAAAAGATCTCTACAGCAATCCGCAACATCCCTATACCCGCGCTTTGCTTTCCGCCAATCCAGTACCAGACCCCACACTTAACAGAAAGCGAATTATCCTAGAAGGGGATGTGCCCAGTCCAATCCACCCGCCTTTAGGATGCCGTTTCCATCCACGATGCAGGGATAGGACGGATCAATGTTCCAATGAAGTACCCGGGCTTGCAGAGACTGAGCTCGGCCACTGGGTAGCCTGCCTGCGT
Organism: uncultured Syntrophaceae bacterium; assembly: GCA_964390545.1. GTDB lineage: Bacteria > Desulfobacterota > BSN033 > BSN033 > UBA1163 > CAYMJV01. The sequence continues at coordinate 267 of CAYMJV010000336.1, read as the reverse complement.
CAATCTCCTTAGTTTCACCATCAGGGATGGTGAAAACCCCTCGCCTTCAAGGCGATGGAGAATTCACTTCTCCCCATTATTTCTTGATCCCGGGAAGAGACCATTTGAACACGCTTACGATATTTGAAAAATCATCGGTCCAGAGTTTTGACTTGGGTGAACTTGATAAAGGTTTCCAGCGATCGTCGGCGGCCAATTGATTCAAATCAGAAGGCCGGCGGGCCATGACGGCCCATGTCGATGGTGCTTTCTTTGCTTTCTTTTCAG
>CAYMJV010000335.1:0-2181 GCA_964390545.1 uncultured Syntrophaceae bacterium | reverse complement strand
GAAATTTCAAATACTTTTGGCCAGGATTTATTTGTGGTTTGGTGCTTGGAATTTGGTGCTTAGCTGGAGGGCTCAATAGAGCAGGTTATTTCGGAAGAGAACAGGTAAGTTTATCCTAAAGATGCAGTGAGAATAAATCGATGCCTGAGTTTCATTTAGAGGTGGGTGTTCCTAAATATCTCCAGATCAGCCAGTGGCTGATGGAGATGATCCAGAAAGGCCGGTACGCGGTCAACGATAAGTTGCCTTCGGAATCAAGGCTTTCTCAGCTTTTCCATGTCAATCGGAACACGGTTCGTCAGGCCATTTCCGATCTTGTGGCAAAAGGCCTGGTGCTGAAGAAGAACGGGGTCGGCTCCTTTGTCATCAGAAAGACTTTTCAGCCTGTGAAATATACCCTCCAGCATATCTCCAGCTTCACAGACGATATGATCCGAATGGGTATTGCACCGCAGACCAAACTCGTCCATCAATCTGTGATCGAGGCCCCTCCGGACGTCTCTGAAAAATTGATGCTAGGAAAGGAGAAACTGGTCATCCTGACGGAACGGGTCCGATTGGGGAATCGAACCCCTTTAGTCATTGAGCGGAGCTACCTCCCTCACAAGGAGTATAAGGGGATCTTAAAGATGAGGTTAACCGGTTCCCTCTACCATCTCCTGACCAAAAAATTCCAAGTCGATCTCCATCGATCCATCCAGACCTTTCGTGCCATTGTCCTCTCGGGGAAGGACGCGAAGCTCCTGGGCCTTCCGCCCCGTTCCCCCGGGATTTTCTTGGAAAGCATCATCTATGATTCTAAGAATATCCCCGTGGAGGTTCTTCACGCATTTCATCGCGGGGACAAATATGTCTTTGAGGTGGAGTCAGGCAGATACCGGTACGACCTGGCGGCCTTGAAAAAGTCTTGACATAAAAAATTTTTTCTGCTACCTGTATAGATAGGTAGTTAGGTCAAACCGAACAGGCTAAGGCTGAGGCTGAGGTTAAGGTCAAAGGAACAATAGATCAATTCTCAACCTAAGCCTTAACCTGAACCTGATTTTGAATGCTGATGAAACGAGGAGGTTTTCATGAGCGATCTCAAGCGATATTTGGTACCGTGGATGGATCAAGTGAAGCCTTATGATACGGAGGACTTGCTGATTGCGTGGTCCCGGCCAGAACTCAAGCGGATGATGATTAATGAAAATCCTCTCCCCCCTTCGGAAAGGATCGTTCATGCCATTGTCGAGGCGGCGAAAATGGGGCACCGGTATCCCGATAATGGCCCGCGCATCCGCGCCAAGATTGCCAAACGTTATGATTTGGGCCCAGAGAATGTCTATATCAGCCATGGCTCTTCAGAGATCATTGACATGATCATGAGGTTGTTTGTAACACCAGGGGATGAGGTGGTTCTTCCCAATCCCACGTTCTCCCTGTATGGTATCCGGGCAAGGGTGGTTGGCGGGAAGGTGGTGGCCGTGGATATGACGCCCGATCTCCAATACGACGTTCCCGCCATGCTTCGGGCGATCACCCCACGGACCAAGGTGATCATCATCTGTACCCCGAACAATCCCACGGGAGATTTCATTCCTAATGATGATCTGATGAAGATCGTCGAACTCGGTATTCCCACCCTCATTGACGAGGCCTACTTGGAGTACCATCCAGAACACGAATCGAAGGCCCAACTGATTCGAAAATATAATCACATCATGGTGGCCCACACCTTTTCCAAGGCCTATGGATTAGCAGGGATCCGGGTCGGGTATGTCTTGGCGGATGAACAACTCATCCAGTATTTCCGGAAGATCCAGATTCCCTGGAACACCAGCCTCCTTTCCTTGGCGGCTGCAGATGCGGCTCTGGAGGAAGAAGAGGAGTTGAAACGGAAAGCGGCCTATAACAACGCTGGAGTGGAGTATGTCTGCAAGGAACTCTCAAAGATTCCCGGGATGAAACCTTACTATTCTCATGGAAATTATGTGCTCATTGATGCCACCGATGCCGGGGTCACTGGAAAGGCGATTGTGAATTACGTCTTTGAAAAGGATGGCGTCATGCTGAAGTACTTTACTCCTCTTCATGGAAGGGAAGGCTTCTTCCGGATTAGCCTCGGCACCCATGAGGAGAATTCCCTCTGCGTACAATCCATCAAACGGTTCTTTGCGAATCGAAAAAAGGAGGAGAAGA
>CAYMJV010000334.1:0-2195 GCA_964390545.1 uncultured Syntrophaceae bacterium | reverse complement strand
AGGATATGATCAATCGAGGTGGTGAGAAAATCTGGAGTCTAGAAGTTGAAAATGTGTTGTATCGGAACCCTAAAGTTCTTGAGGCCGTCGCTGTTGGGGTACCCGATACCATTTTTGGGGAAGAGGTCAAGGTGGTTCTTGTACTCAAACCAGGTGCGAAAGCAACGCCAGAGGAGATTCAGGAATTCTGTAGCCGCTATTTGGCTAAGTACAAAGTTCCGAAGTACGTTGAGTTTAGGGACACTCTACCGCGAAATCCCGCTGGCAAAGTTGTAAAGGGCGAACTCAAATAAGAACAATATTTAATTCGGTTAATTAGGAAATTAAATGGGCTCACACAAAAGGGTTGCTCTGGTAACAGGGGCTGCCACCGGCATTGGAATGTAGAGGAGGAGACGATGGCATTGAGAAATGCGAAACAGTACTGTGAAAGCCTTCGCGATGGTCGCGAAGTTTATATCCACGGTGAACGGGTGGAGGATGTAACCATCCACCCCATTCTCCGGAAGGCGATTGACCATGGAGCAATTGATTATGAGTTGGATAAGCAGGAGGGGCTTCGGGATCTTTTTGTGACCCGATCACCGACAACAGGAAATGAAATTCGTCGCTATTTCGAGATCCCTAGGACAGCGGAAGATTTGTTAAGAAGGCGGGAGTTGATCGAAACGGCGACAAAGTACGGAAATGCAATCATCTTATTCATGAAGGAGATCGGTACAGATGCCTTGAATGCCCTTGCCATGATCACCCATCAAATGGATAAAAAGAATGGAACCCATTATTCCGAAAGGGTCGCCAACTATAGGAATTACCTTCAGGAGAGCGATCTGAGCATGGCAGGGGCGATCACTGACGTCAAAGGAGACCGTAGCCTGCTTCCTTCACAGCAGGCGATGCCTTACTTTTATCTAAAAGTTCTGGATAGAAATCGGGATGGAGTGGTCGTGAAAGGTGTAAAGGTTCATACCACCTCAGCACCGATCACGAATGAACTTATTGTTGTTCCAACGAGAGCGATGACCGAGGCCGATCGCGATTATTGCATTGCCTTTGGAATACCTGCCAACACAAGGGGCATAAAGATTATTAGCCGACCAGAGCTTGAAAATCTTAATTGGTTTGACTACCCCATCAGCTCAAACCATCTTACCTTGGAAGCGATGACCATCTTTGACGAAGTCTTTATCCCAAACGACCGAATCTTTATGGATGGGGAGTGGGAATTTGCAGGTCCTCTCGCTAATTGTTTTGCCACATGGCATCGATATACGGGGATTTCGTATAAGCCTCCCATTGCCGATGTGATGATCGGTGCTGCCCAACTGGTCGCCGATTATAATGGAGTTGGCAGGGTCTCTCATATTCGTGATAAAATCACTCAGATCATTATTTATGCAGAGACGATACGGACATTCACAAAGGCCGCAGCCCGGGAATGTATAATCACCGAGAATGGAATCGCATATCCAAATCCTCTCCTGTGCAATATGGGAAAACATTTCTTTGCGACCCACTATCATGAATCGATAAAAGCGGTGCAAGAGATCGCAGGAGGATTGGTGGTTACAGGGCCTACCGAGGCGGATTATAATAATCCTGCAACGAGGGATTATATTGAGATCTTTCTGGCCGGCAGAAAGGGAGCAAAGACCTTGGACCGGCTTAAAGTGATGAAGCTGATAAGGGATCTGACTGCAACCGGATATGCCGGGGAGGGCTATGTGGGGACTCTTCACGGAGAAGGTTCTATCGAGGCCCAAAAGATATCCCTGTATCGTGAATACGATATCAATCGGTGTGTGGATTATGTGAAGGATCTTCTAAAAATTAACGAATAAGCCTCATGTTGAATTAAAAAAGGGTCAAAAGGATGAAGGTGCAAGAGGACCTTTATGCCTATCTTTGGCGGGATCCCTATGAGAACAATTGTAATACTTATGTCATCAATGGCGAGAGGACAGTTCTCATCGATCCGGGGCATACCCGCCACTTGAAGAAGGTCTTTCACCAAATGGAAGAGGATGGGCTCTCCCCTGAGAGGATAGAGCTTGTCATCGTCACCCATTCCCATCCGGATCACATGGAGGGGGTGGAAGCCTTTTTGGATAAACCAGTCAGAATTGCCATGGGGCAGGAAGAAGAGCGCTACCTTTTGGAAAGCGGGAAAATTCTCTTTGATATGATGGGAATGC
>CAYMJV010000333.1:0-2196 GCA_964390545.1 uncultured Syntrophaceae bacterium | reverse complement strand
AAACCATCAGGTATTTCTCAATCTTCCTCTCGGTGGGGATGGAATGGCGAAACTTCGAGACTCGATCATCTGCTGCGGACATCAAGGTGATGGGGTCGATTCGATCTTTCCATAGTTCGTTACAGAGCCTGCCGACCACCGCTGATTCCTTTTCTCCCGTCTTCGCCTTCATTACCGTTTTTTCCAATGCCAGGGAAGCCTTCTCTCCCAGCCACCAGTACCGTTCAATTTCTTCTGGTGTTAACGAATAACGCAGTCGGGCGATATCCTCCGCTAACATCGTGGCATTGGGAAATGGGACGTCACTTCCCACAAGGCCGTCACCCACCAACTCTTTCACAAGAGAGACTTCTTGATCGTCGTGCCAGGGAAATGTCTTAACAATAAATCCCTGTTTCTCCAGGCCTTCTTCTTCGATCATGCGCGGAGCCTCAATGTTATTCGAGATGACGAATTTTGAATTCCCGGTGATCAGGAGAGAAGTAGCCCCCATTTCGGTAGTGATTCCCACGAGGTTGAGGCCACCGCATGTCATCCAGGAAAAATTAGCCTGACGCTTGAGAAGTAAAGCCTTCAATCCTTTTAATCGAAGAAAATCCCTAACCCTTCGTTCCTTTTCTTTGATTTCATCGTTGATTGCCATTATTTCTCCTTACTTTGCTAAGCAGGGATGGTAGGGTGCGTTCCCCGAACGCACCATTTAATGGCATGATCGCCTGCCTGCGCGAAGCCGCTCCGGCGAAGGCAGGGGGATCACGCCCTACACAATTCTTTGGCACAATTAGATGCTGAAATAAATTCAGCACGACATTATGAATCCTTTGTGTTTTTTGTCATCCCGAACCCGTTTCGGGATCTCGATTTCAGTTTTAGGAAACACACCTGCCTTTGGAAAACCAAACTTAATAATCCCCCCTTGCCCCCCTTTAGAATATACCCCTCACCTTCCCCTCTCCCCCAAGAGACTGTGTCGTAATGTCATTCTGAGGCATCAGCCGAAGAATCTCTGTTTTCCAACCCATTGATTCTACGAGATTCTTCACTTCGTTCAGAATGACAGACATAGCGTTTCCTCCTATTACGACACAGTCTCCAAGGGGAGAGGGAGGGGGTGAGGGGGACTTACTATTGTGCTAAAACTTCAGCCCAGGTCGTGACCGACCATTGGGTCTTGAACAACTCGTCGACGGCCGGCTTGGCCATCTCGCGGAACGAATCGGCATCCGGAATCACGACCTGCATACCCTTTCGCTGGAGATCCACCAGGGTGGCCCCCTCGTCGGTCTTGATCTTGTTGTTGGCCAACTCCTCCGCCTCCTTACCGGCCTTGACGATGAGATCCTGGTCCGCCTTGGACAGCTTGTCGAAGAAAGGCTTGTTGATCAGGATTCCCGCGGTCTGGACAAGGTGATTGGTGATGATCAAATGGCTTTGGACCTCGTAAAGCTTGAAGCCGGCAATCTGCGGCAGGTCGCCCTCCGAGGATTCGGCCTTACCCGTCTTAAGCGAATTGTAGAGCTCGGGCAGCGGGACACCAACGGGGTCCGTACCCATGGCCTTCCAGATAGCCATCCAACTGGGGACGGGCGGCAGACGGAGCTTCATTTTATACACGTCCACCGGTGTGTATACCGGCTTCTTAGTCGTCATCTGACGCAGCCCCCGGTAGATGGTCGCCAGGTACTTCAGGTCGTTCTTCTCTAACTGGGCCTGCGCCTCCTGGCCGAGCTTACCGTTCCAGGCGCGCATGTAGTGATTGAAGTCCTTCATGACGTAGGGATTAGTGAAGAAGTAGTACGGGGGGGCGTAGATTTCCAGGAAATTCGTCCCATTAGACTGCATTTCGAGCTCGCCGGCCCTGTTCATCTTATTGATTTCAATTTCCGCCTTTGTGCCGGCGTCAATCTTCACCTCGATCCGGCCTCCGCTCCCCTTCTCAACCAGTTCCTTGAACTTCTCTGCCGCATCAACCACAATAGTACCTGATTTAAACGGGCTGCCTATACGAATCGTTTTTTCAGCTGAGATTGCATTTACTACGCCTACGAAGATGAAGCACAAGAATGCAATCATTGAGAGAATAAAGCTCAATTTTGAATTTCTCATCTTCAAACCCTCCTTTCTGGTTAGGTTATTTTTTAATCTCCTTGACCAGTTTGCCATAAAACTCATCGTCATGAGCCATCAATTTTCCAA
>CAYMJV010000332.1:0-2206 GCA_964390545.1 uncultured Syntrophaceae bacterium | reverse complement strand
ATCAAGATTGGCAAATTGGAGATCAAGAACCGAATCAAATATGCCTCCACAGAGACCAACTTCAATTATCGGGATGGGTACGTCTGCGACAAAGAAGTGGGCTACATGGAGGCCCAAGCCAGGGGCGGTGCAGGCATCGTCACTTCCCAAGGTGCCTTTACAGAACCCAAGGGCGAGGGGAAAGGCTACGTGGGCATGATGGCCATCTGGGATGACAAATTCATTCCGGGTCTCAAAAAGATCGCAGATGTCATCAAGAAACATGATGCCGTCCCCTGCCTTCAACTGATGCATTGCGGTCGGGTGGGGGGAATTGAAATCCCCTATACGGCAGGTCCATCCAATGTCCCTCAAAAACTTCCAATCTTCCGTCCTCCCAAAGAGATGACCAAAGAGGAGATTCACCAGTGCATCCAAGAACACATTGATGGAGCGGTGAGGGCGGTCGAGGCCGGTTTTCAGATCATTGAGGTCTCAGGGATTGTGGGCTATCTTATCTCCAACTTCATTTCTGCTTATACAAACAAGCGAACGGATGAATATGGGGGTGATATCCGTGGGCGATCCCAGTTCATGAAGGAGATTCTTGAAGGAATTCGAAAGGCCATCCCCTCCGATGTGGCCATAGGAATTCGCCTCTGCGGTGAGGAATTGCTCGATGACCGGGGTGGAAATACTCCCGAAGAAAGCCTGGAGTCGATCAAGATTGCAGAGAAGGCAGGGATCAACTATCTCAGCGTCACCGCTGGATGGCAGGAGTCACCCGTCTCAGTCATCTCTCGAGATGTTCCCATGGGGAACTGGCTCTATATCGCAGAACGGATGAAGAAGAATATTAAGGCCCCGGTCAGCATGGCCTATCGTCTCTTTGTTCCGGAGATTCCGGAAAAGGCCATCGCAGAAGGAAAACTCGATATGTGGGAGATGTGCCGTCCCATGATCGCTGATCCTTTCCTTCCCAAGAAGATTATGGAAGACCGTCAGCAGGATATCATCCCCTGTATCGCCTGCAATGTTTGTCTGGCCCGGCTATTCAGAGATACAGAACTCTGCTGCACCGTCCGGCCTTCGCTCGGGCATGAGACCGAACCAGAATGGGGTTTCTATGGTTTTCAAAAATCGAAGGCGAAGAAGAAGGTCATCGTTGTCGGATCAGGGGTTTCAGGGCTTCAAGCTGCAGCCATTGTTGCGGAAAAAGGACACGAGGTCACTGTCTATGAGAAGAACGATCATGTCGGCGGCCAATTTGCTGCTGCGGCTCATGGGCCATGGGGTGATCAAGAATTCCAACGGATGGTCAATTATCTAAAGGCCCAATGCGATAAACACGGTGCCAAGATTGTCCTCAAAACCCCTGTGACAAAAGAACTCCTTGAGAAGGAGAAGGCCGATGCCGTGATCATCGCCACAGGTGCGGCACCTGATAAATCGATCCCTGGCAGTGATAAGAAACATGTCGTTTCCCTATTCGATGTCATGGAGGGAAAGGCAAAACTCGGCCAGAACGTCGTGATCATTGGCGGTAGCGGTGCAGCCATCGCAACGGCTCTCTATATCATCGACAAAGGGAAACACACCGTTACGATGATCGATAAGCCGAGAAAATTCGGAACCGATGTGAATCCCTCCTATGTCTGGCGGTATATGAAGAAACTGAAGGAAGGCAAGGTCGTCCAGATGGTGCAGAGTGCGGTCAAGGAGATTCGCGACAAAGAGGTGGTGGTGGAGGGACCGGAAAAGAAGGAGACGACGGTCCCAGCTGATTCCGTTATTCTTGCCAATCTCGTTCCAAACAAGGAAGTGGGTTATGGCAAATATGCAAAGGATGTTTATATGGTCGGGGACTGCATCATCGTCCGCAGGGGGACGGCAGCGATTCGAGATGGTTATAAGATGGGCATGAGGGTTGATTTCTTGCCCTATCAAACCTATCACCGGATCAAACATTAGCAGGCGTGATTCGTAATTTGGAGAGGGATATCATTCACGAATCACCATTCACAAATCACGAGTAGAGAAGGAGAAGCTTATGGTACCACATGTCGTTGTTTCAAAATGCACGGGTTGTGGAATTTGTGTCCGAGAATGTCCAGAGCAGATCATCGGGTTGGTAAAAAACAAGGCAGCAATCCTGACCGATCTCTGCGTGGAATGCGGAATCTGCGCCTTTGTTTGCCCCGAGGTCGCTATGGTGAATGAGGTCCCC
>CAYMJV010000331.1:0-2209 GCA_964390545.1 uncultured Syntrophaceae bacterium | reverse complement strand
GTCATGAAATTCTCTGGGATGTACCTGGTCAAACATGGTCGACTCGATATGCTCTATCATTACTTCAGATAGGGAGATGGGGTGACGGGGAGATGGGGCGATGGGGTGGCGAAGAAATAAGAATAAGGAAAATGATAAGGAATTTTCAGAAAGTTGATTTAAGTCAAGGTAATCTTTCCGGGCTTGGCCTAAATTCTACTCAAGAATGGAGAAAAAACAATGACTGGGAAGACTGAGGGTACGGAGAAAAAAGAAATCAACTGTTTTCTTTGCCAGAAGACAGAAGATCAGGGAGTCTTACTCCCTTGCCGAAAAGGAGGGCAGGAACTCTGGGTGTGCACGCGATGCCTGCCCATGTTGATCCATGGCGGTTAAGTCAGGAAGGGAGGGAATGGAATGGATAAGTATGCAAAGGCTTTTATCAAGTCGAGTTTGATCTATCTTGGTGTTGGGACAATTCTTGGGTTGTTGATGATCTTTTGGACGGACGCCCGATTCACCATGACAAGGATTCATGTTCACATCCTTCTCCTGGGATTTATGGCCATGATGATTTACGGCGTGGGATATCATATCCTTCCCCGGTTCATGGGGAGACCAGTTTACAGTCACCGCCTGGGCAACCTCCAGGTCTGGATTGCCAATATCACACTCATTGGCCTCTCCATTTCATGGATACTGGAAGCTTCTTGGGGAGGGTTCTGGCATATACTGGTGATTCTGTTTGGAATCGGCCAAGCCGTCGCCATCTTCCTCTTTATTATCAACCTGTGGAAGAGTATGATTCCGGTACCAGAAAAAAGTTAGAGGAGCGTTCTCCTGCGGAGAACTTAAGGTAAGAGGTTAGAGGCAAGTTCTTTAAACCTCAAACCTCAAACGAAGTGGTCCTTGAGCGGACCGATCTGCCGAGAAGGGAGGCAAAAATGGCTGACAAGAAAATTACGAAAGACACGGTCATCGGGGATGTGTTGAAGACGAACCCGGCGGCGATCAAGGTGATCCAAAAGTATTTCGGTCAGGGCTGCTTTACCTGCCCGGGGATGAATATGGAATCCATCTCTTTTGGTGCGTTGATGCATAACATCGATCCGGAAGTGATTGTGAAGGAGATCAACGAACTTGAAGGGTGACAGATCGGCCCTGAAAAAGGGCCTTGAGGGGGTTATTTTATGGAGCCCATTCATCTTTTTGAGAAAGCGGAATTTTCCAAGGAGAATTTTGTCCCGAAGCAACTCCATATCGGGGATGCAGGTGCGGCAGTCCTTATTTGCTTCGAACCCGGTCAAACCATGCCATTGCACCCTCATCCCGGTGCCGTTGAAGTTATTCTCTATGGAGTAGAGGGAGAAGGAAGCCTAGCCATCGGTGATGAGGAGAAGCCCTTTAAAAAAGGGGATCTGATTTTTTGTAAGGGAGAGACGCCTATCGGTCCTAAAAATACCGGGCATGGGAAATTCATGGTTCTGGTGATCCTCGTCTTAAAGAAGCTCGTTTCCAAAGAAGGTTGAACGGCTTTTCCCTTTTGTCTGTCATACTCGCGAAAGCGGGTATCCAGGAGTCTTTTCGATCTTTGTCCTGGATTCCTGCTTCCGCAGGAATGACACAGGAACCAGAACATCAACCTAATGTCGACTTGAAGTCGAGCAGCTATCGGAACCCCTCGCCTTCCAGGCGAGGGTAGTTCAGTCTAAATTGAGGCGTTTGTAAAGCAGCCCATATCTCACTCCATGGCAACTGATGAGGACAGAGGGGACTTCAAACTTCTCCATGGCAAAATAGAGAATTGCCCCACCAGCTAAAATCACATCTGCTCTGGCAGGGAATAAACCGGGTATTTTTCTCCTCTCCTCGAGGGTTTTAGATCGGTAGAGTTCCAATTGACTCTTTAGAGCTTTTCTCCCCAGGACAAAATGGTGAATCTCTTTATAAACGAAATGTTCTAGTCCCAACTCTACGGAGGCTAAAGTTGTCGCCGTTCCTCCAACCGCGACCATGGTAAAGGATTTCTGCGGAGGTGGCACTTTCCCTAACCCTTTAATAATTTCATTCTCCATATTTACCCATTCTTCTTGCCTGACAGGATCCGAAAGAAGGAACTGCTCTGTGAAACGGACCGAACCAACAGGAAGGCTTACCCAATGACTGATTTGATTTCCTTTCCCAAGAACAAATTCAGTGCTCCCGCCTCCCACATCCACCACGAGAATGG
>CAYMJV010000330.1:0-2214 GCA_964390545.1 uncultured Syntrophaceae bacterium | reverse complement strand
ATCAAGGTGGAACACGCAATTCGCATTCTTTGAAATATAAAATTTAATCTCTTCTCACTTATCTCCATCATCCACACGAATTTCAATGTGCTTAGCAGCTCCGCAACCCTTGAGGGAAGTGAGCATTCCTTTGATCGTACTGGCAACGAAACTTCTGACAAATGGCGTCATCGGAATTCTCTTTCCGTCGACCTTAAGGGAGACTTCCCCTTCCCTTTCAGATTGGAGATACTTCTTTTCAATAAAGTCAGCAACTCCTCTGATGTCATCCAGAAAGAGGCAGGGGACTCCGACACGGAACTTCTTGTCTGAAACGATGGCGATGAGGTTATCCTCCTTCGTGCAGAGAAGCTCTTTGTGTTTCTCCGTACGGAAAATCTCAATTTTAGGCTGAACATCCTTTTTGTATCCCTCTGAAAGGATGAGGTCTACGTCCTGAATCAATTTCTCCCGGATTTCCTCTAAAGTCAGATCCTTCTCCACATCTCGAATCAAGGCAACCTTCTTGGGCGATGAGATGACAACGGTATGGGCCCCAGCCTGCTTGTGCCGCCAGCTGTCTTTCCCTTCGCGATCCACTTCAAACCCATGGACATCATGTTTTACGGTGGCGATTCGATATCCTCGACGGGTCAATTCCGGGACGAGTTTTTCAATCAAAGTCGTTTTTCCACTATCCGATTTTCCAACGATGGACACAATGGGTATCATCGAGCACACTCCTTCGTCGTGTGAGTAATGAGTTCAGAGTTAGGAGTTCGGAGTTTTCTCTTATTTTTGGCTTTTATTCTTTTGCTCCGAACTCATTACTCCGAACTATGTCGAGCAATTGAACTTTGACTCTTTCTCCTGCCTTCACAATCTCGCGATCTTCAGGGATTACCATCAGACCGTTCGCCTTTACCATCGATTTAAGGATCCCTGAACCTTGCGCGCCTGTCGGGGTCACAAAGTATTGACCCTTTTCAAGGGAGACAAGGGCTCTGATGAAATGCCGCCTTCCGGGCCTTTTCTGAATATCCTCCCTCAGGATGGCATCGATCACGGGCCGGAAGAGTTTGCGATGGCCCATCATTTTAAGGAGCGATGGCCTCACAAACTGCTCAAATGAGACCATCGACGAAACAGGGTTCCCAGGAAGACCAAAGACAGGTTTTCCTTGAACTGTCCCAAACACTACTGGCATTCCAGGCTTCATGGCCACTTTCCAGAACACGATTTCTACTCCCAGATCGCCCAAGACATCTTTGACAAAATCATAATCGCCTACTGACACCCCTGCTGAGGAGATAAGCACATCTGCCCGAAGTCCTTGAAGCAGCTTTTCCTTGATCTCTTCCTTTCGATCCCTGGCGATGCCCAATTGGATAGGGATGGCACCGCAATCCTTCACCTGGGCGGCCAAACTATAAGAGTTGCTGGAAACGATCCTGATCCCACTCAGATCTCCGTCCACATCGACTAATTCCTCACCGGTACAGAGGATCGCCACTGTTGCTCTTTGATAAACAGCAACGAAAGAACGGCCAAGGGAAGCAAGCATTCCTATCTCTGCTGGATCAATCAGATCTCCGACAGAGATAACCCATTCTCCCTTTTTCACATCCTCACCGGCTTTCCGAATATGCTCGCCTGGAAGGGTTGCCCTGAAGATCAAAGCGAACCTATCTTCCTTTCTTGTGTCTTCAACCGGGACTACCGCATCCGCTTCTTCCGGAACGGGAGCACCGGTCATAATCCGAATGGCTTGCCCCTTTTTTAGTTTCTTCTTGGATATGAAACCTGCAGGAAGATCCTCGATCACCTCTAGCCGAGCCGGGTGACTTGAGGATGCATTTTGGATATCTTCAGATCTCACCGCATAGCCATCCATAGCTGAATTATCAAAAGGCGGAATATCCCGGTTGGCTGAGGTGTCCTCGGCGCACACCCTTCCCAAGGCTTCCAAAATGGAAACCTTTTCGGAGCCTAATGGCTGGGTATAGGAGAGAACCTTATCCAAGGCTTCTTCGATGGTAATCATGGCCAAAATATAACACAAAAAGGGGGCGACTGGAATGCGTCCCCCTCTGATTTTTGGTCTTGACAAATTATGAGCATATGCTTATAATAGGTTTTGAAGGAGCGATTTTCTGTGGGAAGACCCAAAAATTGTAGAAGAGTTGGATTTCTACCTGACAGCAAATATTTCAAACCAAGAGGCATCCCCCTCTC
>CAYMJV010000329.1:0-2214 GCA_964390545.1 uncultured Syntrophaceae bacterium | reverse complement strand
CTCCATAGGAAACAGAAGCGATGTGGAAGAAAGCGAGCTTTTGGAATACCTTCTGCAAGACCCGGCCACCAAGGTCATCGCTCTTTACTTAGAGTCTTTCATCCATGGACGCCGTTTTTATGAACTTGTCCTCTCGTCAGAAAAACCGATCGTGGTGCTTAAGGGCGGCAAAACCTCTCTCGGCGCGGAAGCCTCAGCCAGCCACACCGCTTCCCTGGCTGGTAACAATGAACTGATTCGGGGAGCACTGGGGCAGGCGGGTGTCCACCAAGCAGATGACTTTTTTGAGATGGTCGATATTGCGCGGACTCTCGAGAAGGATTTTCCTCTCCAAGTTCCACCCAAAGGAAAAGGCAGGATTGCAATCTTGAGTTACAGTGGTGCCGCAGGTATTGTCACCACGGATCATATGGTTGCCAATGGATTGACCTTGGCACGATTGTCACCCCAAACGCTGGAGCGCTTGAAAGAACTATCTCCTGCCTGGATGCCTGTTAAGAACCCCGTGGATTACTGGCCAGCAATGGAAAAGCATGGACCGGCCTTAACCTACCCGCGTGCCATTGAAGCCCTCCACGACGATCCAGAGGTGGATGGGATTATCGTCCACCTCTTCGCCGGATTTGGCGTCTGGTTTCTCAATATGAAGGAAATTATGGCAAGTATCAAGAAACCTCGGAAGCCAATTCTTTTCTGGCTCATTGGCCCGCACAAGGGCGAGGAAGCCACTCGAATGACTCTGGAAGAGATGGGCTGGCCTGTTTTCCACGAGATTCATCGGACGGTCAAGGTGATGGCCTCTCTCTTCGACCAAGGCAAAAAGAGAAAGAAAGATTTGGAAATCTCCCCGATTCAATTTCCGATTTCACAACCACTAAAAAAAATAGTGGATCAGGCGGAAAAGGGAGGCGCCCTCCTATTAGATGAATATGAGGCCAAAAAATGGTTTAAGGCCATGGGTCTCAACATGGTCAAGGAGATGAGCGTAAAAGATCTTGAAGAAACCCTTAAGGCCGCCGAAAAGATCGGCTATCCGGTCGTTTTAAAAGGCAGGGTTGAAGGAAAGGTCCACAAAACAGAGGCCGGCCTGGTGAAATCCAATCTATGGACGAAAAAACAGTTGAGAGCCGCCTATGAAGAGATGAGCAGTCTCTACCCCAAACCTCCTTCTTTCCTGATTCAGCCCATGTTGAAAAGCGATCTTGAACTGATTGTTGGAACCGTCCGGGACCCTCAATTTGGGCCAGCCGTGATGCTTGGGTTGGGGGGAATCCATGCTGAGGTTTATAGGGATGTCATCTTTCGGTTGCCTCCTTTGACGGAGCCAGATGTGGTTGAAATGGTTTCTGAGTTGAAAGGAAAAGCTTTGCTGAGAGGATACCGGGGGTCCAAACCTGTCAATAGGAAAAGCCTTGGCGATTGGTTGATCAAGTTGGGGTGGCTTGTTCTGACGTTCGAAAAGATTCAGGAGATTGATGTCAACCCGCTTTTGATTGTGGATGGAGAACCCATCGCGGTGGATGCGACGATTATTTTGAGATCACACCTTCAATCCTGAGGCCAGTTCCTCCAAAGCTTCCCGGTTCAGGATGATGATCTTATTCTTCTTCACATCGATGATCCTCTTCGCTTTCATCTTTGCCAGAGTCCTCGACAGGGTCTCGCTGATCGTTCCCAGTTTCAGTGCCAATTGAGTCTTGCTCAGATCGAGTTCCACCTCTTTCGGACTCTTCCCTTCCTTCGAAGATCTCATTGACAGATCGATGATATATTTTGCGATTCTGGAGGAAACCTCTTTCAACGAGAGTTCTTCAATCAACGAGGCAAATCTCTTTAAGTAATGGGAGAGGGTAACGATCATATTGATACTGAGCTGAGGGTTTTTTTCGATCAATTGAATAAAATCTCTTTTTGGAAAGTAAAGGAGTTGACAATCGGTCATGGCCTCTGCGAAAGCTGGATAAGTCCCTTCGAGAAAGAGGGCTGCCTCTGCAAAGGCATCGGGCGCACTGACGATGTGAAGGATCTGCTCCTTTCCCTCCGGTGAAACTTTAAAGAGTTTTACTCTCCCGGAAAGAATTACATAAAAACCCCTCGTCTCTTCCCCGTCGGAAAAGAGAACCTCTCTTTTCTCAATCTGCCTCAAGGAGGCAATGTCTCTGATTCGCTTCAGATCTTCTTCCTTCAATCCAGCGAAAAGAGGACAGCGCCGCA
>CAYMJV010000328.1:0-2217 GCA_964390545.1 uncultured Syntrophaceae bacterium | reverse complement strand
ATCATCTGGCCTGAATTGATCAGCTTTATGGGACGAATTGTCCAGGCACTTGAATACGGACCGTAGACGTTCACAGGTCGAATTAGGACTACCGGGATTTTTGTGTCCTGATAGGCGATCCACACGGCTTCCTCGGAGGCAATCTTTGTGTCGCAATAGAGATTCCCGCAAGGTTGGTAGGGCGTGGTTTCGTCGCTTCCGTCTGGTGGATTCATTCCATACACGGCGACGCTGCTGAAGTGGATGAAGTTTTTGATTCCAGCATCGCTCGAAACCTTGAGGATGTTTTCAGTGCCTTGAACATTGGTTCGATAGAATTCATTCCGGTCTCCGGTCTCTCGGACCAGGGCGGCACAATGAAACACAAGGTCGCATCCATCGATTGCTTTCCGCAACGAGGGCAGGTCAAGCAAATCTGCTTGCACGATCTCCAATGGATGTTTCCGTAACCGCTCTGCTTTCTTTGGGTTCCGGACCATGGCACGGACGCGTACCCCCTCTTCGGCGGCAAGTCGTTGTGCCAACCGGCCTCCTATGAAACCGGAGGCACCTGTCACCAGTGCAGAGAGTCCACTGATCTCCATCGCTCCTCTCGAACCGATTCTGGCCGAATTGTTCCCTGCAACCCCCCTGACCGTAAGGGGCGGTAAAAGACCACAATACTATAATGATCGTTTATTTCCGGGAAGCCCCGCCTTGCCTGCCCCGTCCTAACGGGGTGGCCGGGAAGCTTCGCAAAAACTTGCTTGAGGGTGAACTGACTATATGAAAAACGGTGTTGAATGTCAATTAAGAGTGACACTATCTCAAATCTTCCTTCGTGGTCAAAATCTGGCAGTCGCCGACTGGTAAGCCAATTTTACCCTGTCAATTTTACCCTTGCTTTTCCGTGGTAAATATTATATTTTATCCTCGAAAATTTTCGAAGCTGGAAAGTGAAGAGTAGAAGGAGACGAGCGAGGAAGACAGATGTCTGGGCATTCAAAATGGAGCACCATAAAAAGGAAGAAGGGGGCGGCCGACGCCAAACGGGGAAAGCTCTTCACTAAGATCATCAAAGAGATTATGGTGGCCGCCCGCTTTGGGGGAGGAGATGTCAATGCTAACCCGAGGCTCCGAACCGCGGTCCTCGCTGCCAAAGCCGAGAACATGCCGAAAGACAACATTGAGAGGGCCATCAAGAAAGGAACCGGCGAATTGGAAGGTGTCCATTATGAGGACCTCATTTACGAGGGATATGGCCCTGGTGGCGTGGCGATGATGCTGGAAGTTTTGACGGACAATAAAAACCGTACGGTCGCCGATGTGAGACACGTGTTTTCCAAACACAATGGGAACCTGGGTGAAACAGGTTGCGTTTCCTGGATGTTTGAAAAAAAAGGAGACATCATCCTTGATAAAAGTGGGGTCGATGAAGATCGACTGATCGAAGTTGCGTTAGATGCAGGCGCTCTCGACGTCAAGGATACGGGGAAAGATTTTGAGGTGACGACCGATCCTTCGAATTTCGAGATCGTGAAAAAGGCAATCGAAGAGGCCGGATTTAAGTACAATTACGCCGAAGTGACCATGGTTTCTCAAAGCACTATTCGTTTGTCTGGAAAAGAGGCGGAGCAGATGCTGAAGCTGATGGAGGGGCTCGAAGATTCGGATGACGTCCAGAGGGTTTATGCCAATTTCGACATCGCCGATGAGGAGATGGAACGGCTCAGTGCCTAAACGATTCAGGTTCATTCATGTCGAAAGCCACCTCACAACAAAAGAAAAAAGAGTGGGTGGCTTTTTTGTTAGCGGGGAAACAGCGGCACTCCTCCCTTTGTAAAAGGGAGGCAGGGAGGGATTTGTGAAGGCGATTGGAATTGATCCGGGTCTTGCCATGACAGGCTTCGGGATTGTGGAGACCCTCTCCCGGGGAGGGAAAGCCTGCGATTGGGGAGCCATTCGAACCGAGGCCCATTGTCCTATCCCGCTCCGGTTGAAGACGATCTATGATGAACTAAAGGAGCTCCTCCAGAAGTGGAGGCCGAACCTTCTCGTTCTGGAAGAGGTTTTTGTCTTGGAAAAATTTCCGAAGGCCGCCATCCAACTGGGAGAGGTGCGAGGCGTGATCTATCTTGCGGCCCAGGAGATGGGAATCCCAGTGATGGAGGTGAGACCGACGGAGGTGAAGAGTGCCTTAACCGGAAGCGGTCGAGCGGATAAGGAACAGATGAAGAA
>CAYMJV010000327.1:0-2241 GCA_964390545.1 uncultured Syntrophaceae bacterium | reverse complement strand
TGGATTCTGTATCATCCTCTATTTTCTTAACCTGGGGCGATGGGACCTGTGGAGTTCGGATGAACCCCGTTATGCCCAGGTCGCGAGGGAGATGGTCAATCGAGGAGATTGGATCCTCTTGCATTATAATGGGAAGACATATCCAGATAAGCCACCGCTTTTTTTCTGGCTGATCGCCTTTTCTTCCTTTCTCTGGCAGGGATTTAGCTCATTTTCGGTGAGGTTTCCTGCGGCTTTCTTCGGAACGTTAACTGTCATTCTCACTTTCTTTCTTGGGAAATCCCTCTATTCGTCACGCACAGGGTTTCTCGCCGGACTGATCCTGGCTACCAGCTTTGAATTTTCCTATCTTTCGACTCGGGCCAATATGGATACCACTCTTACCTTCTTCACAACCGCTTCTCTTCTCTGTTTTTTTCTGTGGCACCGATATCCGAAAGAGGGAAGCCTGTCTCAGAAACCTCTCAAGGATCTTACCATCTATGGATTCTATGTGGGGATGGGCTTGGCCACTCTGGTAAAAGGACCCTTGGGCTTTATCTTGCCCCTCTTCATCAGCCTCATTTATCTCGTCATCCAAAAGGATTGGGAGGGGATGAAGCGAATGAGACTTCTCACGGGCATGGCGCTCTTCCTGGTAATTGTCCTATCCTGGTACCTTCCCGCCGTCGTGAAGGGAGGAGAAGATTATCTTCATGCCACTCTTTTCAGACAAACGGTCGCTCGTTATTCTGACGGATGGAGTAAAGCTCGGCCAATTTATTACTATCTCTATAATTTCCCAATTGATTTCTTGCCTTGGGTCTTTTTTATTCCTGCGGCTGTGGCGTATGGCTTTTCGAGAGGGAAGTTGGAAAAAAGAGGGGAATTTTTATTTTTATTCATTTGGTTTGCTTTGATCTTCATCTTTTTTTCCCTCTCCAAAGGAAAGAGGGCCATTTACCTTCTGCCGCTCTACCCAGCTGCAGCCGTCATGGTTGGAAAATTATGGGATGATTTCGTCTCCACACCGATGGACCATTTTCGAAATGCATGGATCTCCGTTCCCCTTTATGGGTTGATGGGGGTTGCCTTGGTCGCCGGGGCTGCACTTCCCTGGATGTTGTCGATAAAATTCCCTTCTTATCTGCCTTATGGCCTTCCCATCACCTTCCTCTTAGTGGGAGGCAGTTTGGTGATGTTCGTCTTATACCGCTTCAAGAATTATGGCGCCATATTATTTCTTCTGATCGGGATAGTGGCTGGAGGCCACTTTTATACGTCGAGGGTCATTTTCCCAGTGGTCAATCAGTATAAGTCGGCCCGGTTTATTTCCCAGGAGATTACCACTCGGATTCAACCTGGCGAGAAATTGGCTGTTTATGGGAGAATATCCACTGGGCCGTTTAATTATTATACCGGGATCGTGCCTATTCTGGATTTAGCTGATATGAAGGACCTGTTGTCTGTTCTGGAATCCTCGGAAAGGATATTCTGTCTCCTCGACTATAAAGACTTTTCCCAATTTCGAAAGATGGAAGGAAGGCCGAAGGTGCAGCTTATTTCTCGTCGCATGGTTGGGGATGACGAGATTGTCCTGATATCGAACAGGTAAAAAGGATCGATTAAGCCAATGACAAATGTCAAAGCTCAAAGTTCAAATTTTGAAATAGAGATTAAGGCTGAAGTGTCATCCTGAGCAGAGCGAAGGATCCATGAGATTCTTCACTTCGTTCAGAATGACATCCCTTAGCCTAAACCTTAACCTAAACCTGAATTGATTTGGCCGGAACGTGCCCCGCAAACCCTGCGCTATGCGCGGGGTCAAGGGGCACAATATAAAACGATATTTACTTTGCCGGGAAGCCCCCGGCCTGCCTGTCCCGTCCTAACGGGACGACCGGGGAGCTTCAAAATAACTCACCATGAAATCCTCCGCAGAACAGACTGAGCAGATTAAGATTTCCGTGGTGGTGCCCGTTTATGATGAGGAAGAGAATCTCCCCATCCTGGTTCCAAAATTGTTGGAGGTTTTAAAAGGCCTCCATAAAACCTATGAAGTGATTTTTGTGGATGATGGGAGTTCAGACGGAAGCGGGGGAGTGCTCAGAGAGATGGCTACCCAATATCCGCCTATTCGGATCCTTAAGTTTAAAGCAAATCGGGGATTGAGCGCCGCCCTTCTTGCGGGCCTGCGGGAGGCGCGAGGAGATATCCTCGTGACCCTCGATTCTGATCTTCAGAATGATCCCGCGGATATTC
>CAYMJV010000326.1:0-2256 GCA_964390545.1 uncultured Syntrophaceae bacterium | reverse complement strand
ATCTCCTGACGCCCTGATCTCCTGATTTCCTGTCTCCTCATCACCCCCTCCCCTCATCACTCAGTTTCCTGTTGTCCTCCCACGACCAACTCCGGAATTCTTAATGTAGGTTGGGCATCGCCAACGGGGACCCCCTGACCATCTTTTCCACAGGTCCCGATTCCAAAGCCGAGATCATCGCCCACCATGTCGATCTCTTTGAGAACCTGTGGTCCGTTGCCAATCAAGATCGCTCCCCGGACAGGGTCAGACACACTCCCTTTTTCAATCAAATATCCTTCATTGACCTCAAAAACAAAATCTCCATTCACGGTATTGACTTGCCCACCACCCATCTTCTTCACGAATAATCCCTTTTCCACAGACCGTATGATCTCTTCGGGTTTCATCTTTCCTGGAACGATCATGGTGTTGCTCATTCTCGGAATAGGCTTGTGTTGATACGATTCCCTTCTTCCGTTTCCGGTCGATTCAACCCCATCCTTCAGTGCACCCAGCCTGTCATAGAGATAACTTTTCAAAACCCCCTGCTCCACCAAAAGCGTTCTTCGGGTGGGAACCCCCTCGTCATCAAAAGGATAAGAACCTCTTTTCTGAGGAAGGGTCGGATCATCGACCACCGTGATCAGAGGAGAGGCTACTCTTTCTCCAATTTTCTTGGAATAGACAGAGAGGCCTTGCTGGGCCAGATCGGCTTCTAAGCCGTGGCCTATGGCCTCATGGATCATGGTCCCCCCTGCTTCACTCGACAGGACAACGGCCATTCTTCCGCCAGGTGCTTTTCTCGCCGACAGCATCAGAAGGGATCTCTTCGCTGCCACCTCAGCGACCTCTTCCGGCGGATGGAAATCGAAGATTTCAAAACCCATCGTCCCTCCCACAGGCTCGTAACCGGTCTGAATAATGTCGCCTTCGGCAGAAACCACCTGGACCGAAAAGACGGTCCCCACTCTTTCTCCTTCCACTGAAGCTCCCTCTGAATTGGCGATGAAGAGGTTTTGACTGAAATCTCGATAGAGGACCTTCACCTGCCGGACATGGGGGTCAACTTTTCGGGCTACCCCGTTTCCACGCTTCACGATGGAAACTTTTTCCCCGATAGAGATCCCTTTTGGATGTTTCTCAATCTGAAAAAGAGGACTCTGGAACGAAGAGGATGAAAGGCCGGAAGGAGGCCGCTGGGCCAAATCAATCACCTTTGATTCCCTCTCCTCTTTCGTCGCCTCGCTCAACCTTCGAGCTAAGTGGAGAAGGGATTCTTCCGAGATCTGATTGGTAAACCCATAGAAGGTCTTTCCTCCATGGAGGATTCGAAGCCCCACTCCCATATCCAGCCCTGAAATGACCTTCTCGATTCGATCCTCTTCACAAATGATCACGACGGAACGGGTCTGTTCAAAGAAGAGATCGGCAAACTCACCACCTTCTTTGAGCGTCTCTTTCAGTATCTTTTCACACGGAATTTGATCTATCAACTCGTGGCCTCTCTTTGGAATGTAAAGATTGGGTAGGGGAGGCTCTAGCTTCCCTTTTGGGGGACTAAAGTCGTCCCTACCCACCCTGTTTTCACAGGGACAAGTCTGGATTCCCGTTTCCACGGGAATGACAAAATCCAGCTAAAAAGTAAAATGAGGTTTTATTTTCTAACCAAGGCGATTAGGGATACAACGATAAAGGCTCGATATGGATCTCCTTCCCCAGACCTTCCAGAACCTTCTCCACATCTTGCTCCCACCCCGGTGCTACCATCAACTCCACGATGGCTTCATGGGGATCTTTCGTTCTGACCACAGCCATCCCCTCATAGGACTCGATGATAAATTTGAAATAGGCGATGTCCTTCCGGTGAAGCCGATAATATCTTGATACCGTGTCCATTTTGCAAGGCTAAGGTTGAGGTCGAGGTCGAGGTTAAGGTTTACTGAACCTCAGCCTTAACCTTAACCTCAATCTGAATCTTTCCGCACTCTGCATTCCGCATTCTAAAATTGGATTACCCTCGACTATTCTTAATGAGCTTGCCTTTGACATCTCCGTACAAGAACACATCTTTGATGGTACCCTCTGTGGGGTAAAGCTCTCTTGACAACCATCCTTCAATCAGTCCCTCATTGGAATGAGTGATCTCTGGATCCAGAAAAAGTCTAACAAAATACTCCTTTCCGTCTTTAAATTTCTCAGATCTTTTTCTCTTTTCCTCGTCTTCTTTCGAAGCCACACTCACTTCATAACTGGAAGGGCCCTTCTTGGGGAAAG
>CAYMJV010000325.1:0-2256 GCA_964390545.1 uncultured Syntrophaceae bacterium | reverse complement strand
TAAGCCAACAGCCATTAGGTCTACATTTGTAGACCATTTATAAACCCATTTTTTGACGATGTCAAGGGAAAAAATTTTTGAAGATTTTCAAAAGTCACGGAGGAGAAATTTCTAGTGATTGGGAGATGGACTAAACCACCCTCGCCTGAAAGGCGAGGGGTTCCGAAAGCGGGTCGACTTCAAGTCGACATTAGGTTGATGTTCTGGCTTCTGTGTCATTCCTGCGGAAGCAGGAATCCAGGACAAAGATCGAAAAGACTCCTGGATACCCGCTTTCGCGAGTATGACAAGAAAGATGTCATCCTTTCGAGAGCGGGCTCATGATCACTTTGTTCACTTTTCGCCTGATTTTGCCTCACCTCAAGGCGAGAGGTTTCCGCCATCCCCGAAGGAAACACTGAAGTAATTTCGTGCCTTCAATTCGGCTAACAGCAGCCTGTTCGGTTGGGATCGGTAGAGCACGAGGATGCGTTCGTATCCACGTACGCCCCCTCAACGGAACAGCAGGATGTTTTTTTCTTTCCCAGCATGGAGTTGATTACGGCAGCCGCACAGCCCACGCCTGGCCGTACGCTAAGAGCATCTACAGGGCAGTTTCGAGAGCAGGCACCGCATTCCATGCAGGCATCCCGATTGGTAATATCAATCTTCCCATTGGTTAGACTCAGAACAGCATGGGGGCAGACGAGTAAACAGGTCCCGCAACCCACACATTTCTCCTTCTCAAGCTTTAGAGTCACCACATCTTTCAGATATATCAACTGACCCATCATTTTTGAACTCCTTATGCAATAAAGTGTGATCCAATCCAGAGGATAATGCCAATCACTCCTGTCCCAATCTGTGCCGGCAGAGCCCATCGCATCTCTTTCTTCACCCCGGAAAGGGACGTATAAGTGGAGGCTCCCGTAAAATTCATTGCCAGATAAGCCGAAACTGCAGGGATGAGAAGAATCCAGGCTAACATCTCAACTCCCCCCCCAAAAGTATCGAACTCGCTGAAGCGGAAGGCTACCAGTAGAAAGACAGCAATCAAGCCCAGAACCAAACCCTTGAGTGAAAAGGCTCTCCCTGGCAGCCACGGCAGCAGCAGAGGTGACAAGATCGCGCCCATCACAATGGCAATAAAGAAGGCCAACGCTGAGAAGAGACCATGGTTGAGGGCAGCTATCGTACCTTCTCCCGATTTCCAGATGAAAGCCAGAAAGAAGAGAATCCCCATAATGACGAGCCCGACTTTCATGGCGCTGACTAGCTCCAATGGGATGAGTGCCATCCGCTCCAAAGTGCTAAAACTCTTGATCCTCATCTCCGGAGTCGCGTTACGCCCCCTATCCAGAAAGGTTGGCAAATCTTTCGACCGAATCGGGCCATAAATCACTTTGAATCCGGATAATCTCTTAACTTCATGGGCCGCGATTCCCGGACCAGCCAGTTGGGGAAGAATCAATTCCCGGTGTGAGACGATCTGGAGAAGACGGCTCAATTCTATACGGCTAACGAGTTCCATGGTCCCAAAAGTTCCCTTCCCTGCCGAGCACCACACATTGATGCCTTTTGTATCAAGGACAAGGATCCAGAAATTCCGACCAGGCAATTCCTTACGAAGTTTGTCAAAGGTCATTTTGTAATTGGCCGTGACCAGCACAGGCGATTGCGCATTGGGATTTTCCAAGGCATAAAGACCGGGTTCGATCGTATAATGCATACGCCCGATCCCCCAGCGAGCTTCCCAGGTACCCAGATGATCCTGCCAGGAGAGAGAAGAAGATACCCTTGGGATAGGCCCCACTGCGGTCTGGATTGAACCGGTTACAAAAGGCTGTTCAAAAATTGATTGGCTCGACCGAGCCTTATCTTTTGGTGGTCAGCAAGAAATAGTTTGCGGTTTCGCATTCTGTATAGATCTCATCTCTTCCATAAACATTCCTCTCTTTAAGATCTAACAGGCTGCCGAAAAAGTCGTCTTCTCCAGGTTGCTCAAAAAGGGCCAGATGCAAGGCTCCCGAAATCCTGAGGAGTGAGGCGTACTTGGCAGTACGCCGCAACGACGAAGGATGAGGGAAACGCAGCAGATGGCCATTTTTCAGCAACCTGCTAATGGGCCGCCATCTCCTTCATCATCGGACCGAGAAAACCCTTCACCTGTTCGGCAAGGTGTTCTGTCTTGATGAGATAGAGGCAACAGATCTCTCCTTCTTTTTCCCAGCTGAGAAGGGCCAATTTATCTCCTGAACGAATCTTGGCTTTATCCCT
>CAYMJV010000324.1:0-2256 GCA_964390545.1 uncultured Syntrophaceae bacterium | reverse complement strand
CATAACCCATGGCCAAGCCTGCTGTTGGTTTGCCCCACTTTTCTCTTCGGATAAGGGCTCGGATTTCTTTTGGATTGAGCAATTTAATGGTTTTCATTTTAAAAACTCTTATAGCATCAAAAAATCACCGCGTCAAAATGGAAAAATTCATTTCCGATTTCCAACTGAATGCAGAAAATACTCAGTCGTATAAGGCCCGATGTGTTTAAACTTCTTCGTAAGTGCTTTCGGTAATTCCTGATCTTCTGACTTCTTGAATGATTTTAGAAGATTGGAGAACGAACCGTATTCTCCCTTTATTTTTTCAAACTCCCTGGCGTTGTAAATAATAGCCTCTATCTTTTTCCTATTCTTTATTACACGAGGGTCTTTGAAGAGTTCCTTTGTGCGTGCTCTTGAAAATTGATGGATACCGAAACCATAGAAACCCTCTTTATACTTCTGCCAGTGTTTCCGAATCGAACCCCAGTTCAGCCCTGCCTGCAAAAGGCACAGACATAGGATCTCAAAATATTTCTGATCGGACCTCGGCCTTTTCCCTGGCCTGCAATCGCTTTTCTCTTCTTTTCTGTAAATGCATCCCCAGGGCGCTTGGTGCTTTCTAGCCATCAACGCATCAACTCACAGATCACGCAGGAGACGGGCCATTCCAGGAGAGCCTATTTCTTCTTCAAAGTATGGCTTTCGTTTCCCAACAAAATTTCTCAGGCTTCTCAAGGCGGATGTAATGAAACTCTTAAAAACGGAAGGGTTCCATCTTCTGATCCGATCTATTTTCTGATTACCTTCATTGCCTTCTGATCATCTGCTGTCCTAAAAACACAGGTCGCCTTACCCCCTCCTGTTGTTGCGTACATATACTCAATCTCGACGCCTGCATCGGCAATCTTTCTTGCGACTTTCTGCAATTCCCCGGGCCTGTTCGGGAGTTCCACTTGAATCACATCTTTTTCTTCTATCCCGAAACCGAGAGGGACGAGAGCCTTTTTTGCCTTAGCATTGCTGCTGCTGGTCAACATAAAAAAGGCATTGTTTTCCATCGCATAGGCACATATGGCGTTGATATTGACCTTGGCTTTTGCGATGGCCGCGGTTACCTCTGAAAGTAATCCAACTTTGTTTGGCATAAACAACCTGATCTCTTTTACCTTCCTTGCTTTAGCCATAGCCGGTTCCTCCTTTCCTTTTTTTCTAACTAAATTCTATAGGACTGATAATGAAAGTCAAGCAATGTTTCTGTCGTACAAATTAGTCATGTCCTTTTGAGGGAGATTGGTGTAACATTTACGCTGAGCATTCAATACTTCGATGAGGTGATCCTATGAAATCTTCAGGGCGACATCTTACAGGAAAGGTTATCTGGGTAACAGGATCTTCAAGGGGAATCGGTAGAGCCATCGCCACACACTTGGCCAGTCTGGGGCCTACATTAGTGATTCATGGTACAGCCCCCTTTTCGACCCGTGCTTTTAGTGAGGCCGAATCCCTTGAGGCGGTAGCCCAGATCATTTCTTCTGAACATGCGGTGAACGTGTTCCCTGTCCATGGGGATCTTTCTGATGAGGAAGTGGTGAGGACGAATGCAAGAAAGATCAGAGATGCCTTTGGTCATATTGACATCCTAGTTAACTGCGCAGGGGGTGACATCGGAGCCCAGGGAACGGGCGGTCCCATGGGTGGCAAGCCTCAGAAAAACGATGCCCTGTTTATCTCCTCTGAAGATATTAAGTCGGTGATCGATCGGAACCTGATGACCTGCATTCTGGTATGCCGTGAAGTAGCCCCAGAGATGATGGAGCGTCGAAGCGGTCGAATCATCGACATCGGAAGTATTGCTGGTCTTCAGGGGAACAGCCAATCTGCCATCTACAGTACGGCCAAGGCGGCCGTCCATGAATACACGCGCTGTTTGGCAGCTATGTTAAGACCTTATAATGTCACGGTTAACGCCATTGCACCTGGAGATATCCTGACTCCACGATTCATGGCGAGCCGACCCCTAGAACAAATTAGAATGGTTGAGGATGGAACGCTTGAGCGCTATGGGAGGCCCATTGAGATCGCAAGGACTATTGAGTTTCTGGTTTCGGAAGCGGCCTCTTATATCACCGGTCAGGTGATTCGTGTCGATGGCGGCAAACA
The DNA here is from genome assembly GCA_964390545.1 of uncultured Syntrophaceae bacterium. Taxonomy (GTDB): domain Bacteria; phylum Desulfobacterota; class BSN033; order BSN033; family UBA1163; genus CAYMJV01. The sequence goes on along the minus strand of CAYMJV010000324.1, from coordinate 114 downwards.
ATGCTTTCCTGCCTAAAAAGAGGCGGAAAGGAGGGAAGATTCTTACAAGCCCAGGAAGGCTTTCTTGATGACTTCGGTGTTGAGGAGCTCTTTTCCTGTTCCCTGCTGGATGGT
>CAYMJV010000323.1:0-2260 GCA_964390545.1 uncultured Syntrophaceae bacterium | reverse complement strand
TCTCAGTAGCCAGCACGGCTTTCTTCTGGGGAACGAGGTAATTCCTTCCGTAACCATCCGAGACCTTTACCTGGTCCCCGGCCTTTCCCAATGAAGGGATATCCTCTAACAAAATGACCTGCATGAAACACCTCCTGATAGTCATAGTCAAAAGGCAAGGGTAAAGAGGCCGGTTGGGGATAAAGCCATAAGTTAAAGGTTGGGTCTTTTCCTCAAGCCTAAAGCCTAAAACATTAATAGTAAACTGGCCTCCTAACCCTTACCCGAAGACTATTTTTTCTAATGCATCGCCGTCGTAAAGGGCAGAAGCGCAATATTCCGTGCTCTTTTAACGGCAATGGTTACTTCTCTTTGGTGTTTGGCACAATTGCCGGAGATCCTTCGAGGGATGATCTTTCCTCTTTCTGTAATGAAATAACGAAGGATCCTTGCATTCTTATAGTCGATCTCCAATTTTTTATCTGTGCAGAATCGACAGACCTTTCGCCTCAGGAAAGGTTTCTTTTTTCTTTCGGTGGAAGGCTTTTCAGGCGGTCTCCTCATGTTCTTCTCCTCTCTTTATGGATCCATCTCACCTGTGGATGACCATGCGTCTGTTCTTACTTCGTCAATCGTTCGGAGGTCCATGGCGATCACTTCGGTACGGGTCCGATTCTTTCCCTCCGGGGTTTTCCAGCTCCGTTGATGGAGTTGCCCGATGACCAGAAGGTGCTGGCCACTCTGCAGATCCAGTTTGACTTCCGCTATTTCCCCGACGGCCACAATTTGGATCAGATCTCCCGAAGCCATATGTTTGGGTGCAGGCGCCGTACTTTTGCGATTCGGGGCAGAGCCTCTATTGCCATGAGAGGGGGTCTGTCCATTTCGCTCTTTTGTTTCGTCCAGCTCCAAAGGGAATTGGATCACCGGGGATCCATCCGGACGGTAGGAACGTCGTGGCGGAGTAGCAACCCGTCCTGTCAAGATAACACGGTTGAAGGCTAACATCTTTGACTCTATTCCTCCGATCCCTCTTCCGAAAGTTCCTCCGGGACAGGGGGGGTTGTAGTTATGGCTTTCCGCTCATCCAACCGGACCGATTGGAACTTAATCACGGTATCCATGACTCGGAAATTTCTCTCGAGCTCGGAGAGCAAGGCGGGTGTTCCTGAAAAGTGAATCAGGAAATAGTGACCTTTCGATTTCTTGCTGACTTCATAGGCGAGTTTTCGTTTTCCCCAATCTTCAACTTTAAGGATTTCTCCATTGGTTTGGGTGATGATGCCCTTGACTTTCTCAATGGTGGATTGGGTCTGCTCTTCCTCTAGATCGGGATTCAAAATAAAAATGGTTTCATACTTCCTCATGCGTCACCTCCTCGTGGATTATAGCCCTAAAACACTGTTTAGAGCAAGGAGACTTTTTTGAAATTCCAAATCCCAAATCCCAAAATCCAAATAAATCCCAATGTCCGATTACCAAAAGAATTCTGTTTCGCATTTTGAATTTGGTTATTGGAGCTTATTTGGGATTTGGTGCTTGTAGTTTAATGCTTTTTTCTTAATCGGGTTTCATCACATCGGCTTTCACGACCCCTGCAATGTTTCCTCTGTTGACCTTCACCCTCACCTTATCCGAGATTTCGACGGTGATGATGTTGTCCTTGATACCGGTGATTTTGCCATAGATACCCCCGCTTGTCAGCACGTACTCTCCGGTCTTAATGCTTTCCAACAGGGTACGATGCTCCTTCGAACGCTTCTGTTGAGGCCGAATGAGCAGGAAGTAAAAGACAACAAAGATTAGGATGATAGGGAGGAAACTATAAAGCGTTGACCCTCCTCCACCGCCTCCTCCTGGCTGTGTTCCCATAGCATAAGCTAGTTCTGTTCCCATAGATGCCTCCTTTCTATTTTTTTATCCATCCTCAATTGTGTAGAGGATGGGCAATGCATTCACGAAAATGCCGCAGAATGCCTACCCCTGTGGGCGGGCATGAATGCAGCGATTTCAGAAACCCGATAGGCCGGACATTCTTGTCCGGCCCGCATTTTCGCCGAGACTGGAAAGTCTCGGCTATCCGTGAAGCCCCGCCCTGTGCCTGCCTGCTGGTAGGCAGGGGTGGGGAGCTTCACTTTCCGGATCTCTCGGAGTTGAAGCGTGAGCCTTATGAAACTCTATAAGCCGATTCTCTCGGATCGCCTCTTGAATACGCTTCATAAAGTTCATATAGTAAAAAAGGTTGTGGATCGTGTTTAGCCTCGAAGAGAGAATTTCATTC
>CAYMJV010000322.1:0-2289 GCA_964390545.1 uncultured Syntrophaceae bacterium | reverse complement strand
GAAAAGCGGTTTTGGCTGTTTTCCTTCCTTTGATTGTGGGAGTGGGGCTTGTCGTTCTTGCAATGACCTTCGTTCCCTTTCTCTCTCGGACTTTTGGATTTCTGGGAGGAACGGGAGTATAAACTTAATGGAGAAAATTTTCGTGCTGATTCAAAAGGGCATTGAATGCCCTTTTTTTATTCGAAACATGGATGAACGGTTTTTGTAGATACCGATGATGAGCAAAAAACGGATTAGAAGAGAGAAAAGAATAGGCCGTAAAGCAAGATCTCTTTCAGCCGAAGAAATCCTCCGGTTGATGGAGGAAGAGGACCGCCCACTTCTTATAAGAGAGGTTCTTCGTCTTTTACGTTTACCAAAGGACCAGAGGCAGAGGGTTAGGGAGATATTCAGGGACCTGGCGGACGAGGGGAAGATCGTCAAGATCCGCGGGAATCGTTACGGCCTGCCCATCAAGATGAATCTCGTGGTGGGCAGGGTCAAGTGCCATCCGGACGGATATGGCTTCGTCATTCCGGAAAGAGAAGGGGAGCAGGATATATTTGTTAGTCAGAGAAATCTCAAGGAGGCCATGCATGGAGACCGAGTGGTGGCCCGGGTGGAATCCATCCGTAAGAAAGGAAGGGAAGGATCGGTCATCCGGATTCTGGAAAGGGGATTACACAAAGTCGTGGGAAAGTTTATGAGGGGAAAGAATTATTCCTACATCATCCCGGAGGACGAAAGAATCATTCAGGAGGTCTTTATCCCGGAAGGAGAGACCAAGCGGGCTCGACCGAATCAGATTGTTGTGGCTGAGATTACGAGATATCCGACCGAGAGGGTGAGACCGGAAGGCCGTGTCACCCATCTCCTGGGATATCCGGATGACCCGGAGGTGGAACCCCAGATCATTATCCACAAATATGACCTTCCCCACCGATTTTCATCGACTGTTTTGAAGGAAGCCAGAGACCTTCCACTTATTCCCTCTCCTGATGACTATCAGGGTCTTGTCGATCTGAGAGACATTCCTACCTTTACGATCGATGGAGAAAAGGCAAGAGACTTTGATGATGCTGTTTCCATCCAGAAGGAGAAGGATGGAGGGGTGACGCTCTATGTGTCGATCTCCGATGTAAGCCACTATGTCGAAGAAGGGACGGCCCTGGATGAGGAGGCCTACCTCCGAGGTACCAGTGTTTATTTTCCAGATCGTGCGATTCCTATGTTTCCCCCGGAACTCTCCAATGAAATCTGCTGCCTCCATCCCAACTCAGATCGACTGACGCTCACCGTGGAACTACGATACGATGCCCGCGGGAATGAAAAGGGAGTCCGATTCTATCCGAGTGCCATCCGGAGTAGCGAAAGGCTCACGTATACGATTGTAAAGAAGGTCCTATTGGATGATGATGTGGAGTTGAAGAAAAGGTACGGCGACATTGTTCCATCCCTGGAATGGATGGCCGATCTTTCGCAAAGGCTTCGCCAAAAACGAATCGAGAGGGGTGCCCTTGACTTCGATCTGCCTGAACCTGAGATCATCCTCGATCTCCAGGGAGAGACAGAAGAGATTATCCGAGCGGAGAGAAATCTTGCCCATCAGATCATCGAAGAGTTCATGATTGCTGCTAACGAAGCCGTCGCTCATTTCTTGGAAGAAAATGGATTTCCTTCCATCTATCGTATCCATGAGCCCCCAAAAGGGGAGGCCGTCGATGAATTTCGAAGATTCGTCTCCCATTTGGGACATAAGATGAAGAAGGATGCAGAGGGCCCTTCAAAGGAGCTTCAAAGACTGCTTCTCGAGGTGAAGGGAAGGCCTGAAGAACGAGTCGTGAATAATATCCTCCTTCGATCGATGAAGTGGGCCAAATATTCTGCCAACAATGTGGGCCATTTTGGCCTCGCGTCCAAATCCTACACCCATTTCACCTCTCCCATCCGCAGGTATCCTGACCTAATGGTCCACCGCATTCTGAAAAGAGTGCTTTCAAAAAAGGATGGGAGGGCTTCCGAAGAGGTACTGGTCAGGAAGGCAGAGCATCTTTCCCATAGGGAGCGGGTGGCCATGGAAGCCGAAAGGGAGATTCTGGACCGGTACCGGGTTCGTTTCATGAAGGATAAGATAGGGGAAGTATTTAAAGGGGTGATCGGTGGCGTTGCCGCCTTCGGCTTCTTCGTCGAGTTACAGGATATTTTTGTAGAGGGCATGGTACGGGTGACGAGCCTTTATGACGACTATTATCAATATCATGAAAAACGATATTGTCTGGTGGGTGAGAGAACTCATAAGACTTTCAGGAT
>CAYMJV010000321.1:0-2295 GCA_964390545.1 uncultured Syntrophaceae bacterium | reverse complement strand
GCAGAAATGGTCACTCTCCTCCTAAAGTGCTGTGCGCCCAGTTTCTATCCCGACCATTGTTTAGGCGGTGCTGCAGTTCAAAAAAATAAGGCTAGAAAATCAGTGGAAAAAGTTGCGAATTAAACCCCTCACTACTTGCACCTCGCTACTTGCAATAGAAATAGGGTTGCGGGTTTACTAACCAAAAGGTGTAGGGTGCCGGGTGAAGAGCCTAAAGAATCAGGATAAGAAGATGATATCAACTATAGGAACCAATTTTCTGTTTTCAAGCTAGGGATACGGCAAAAATGTTTGGTATTAGCGCTGACCAGCGTCAACCCATTGCATAAGGCAATTGAAGCGATCATGATATCTTCAACCCCGATAGGTTGCCCAATCGAATATAAATGGTGGATCAGGTCCCCTGCCTTTATGGCTTCTCTGTATGAGAAGGGCAAGACCCGAATTCTCGGGAGGATTTGCTGCTCAATTTTTGTCCAGAGGTCTAAAGGATTTCCCCGCTTTAGTGCCCCATATCTTAGTTCCATAATGCAGATACTGGCCGAGAAGAGAGCATCGGTAGGTGTGATGCGAAGCGTAGCCATGAAATTGGAATCAGGGTTTTTCTTGATGAGTTCACTTAACACGTTCGTGTCGATCAGATACATCGCTCATTCCTTCCGTGACTTAAGTATCCTGGGAAAATGTTTCTGGCGTTTCTTAACGATCTGATTCACGATCTTAAAGAAGGGATCGCTGTTTTCCAACCATCCTTCCACTTTACTAGGGTGACCCGGGCCGGGTTCTGCAGGAGGAGGCACGAGCATTGCCAAAGGCTTTCCTCTCTTAGCTATTGTAATGCGCTCGCTTCCATAAGCGACTCGGCTTAGTAATTCCGAAAAATGTTTCTTGGCTTCCGCCACGCTATACTCCATATTGCTCATGATGACCTCCTTTTTTGATCATCTTGACCTCATTCTAAATGAGGCGCCACTGTTTTGTCAAGTTTCAGAAAGATAGGAAAGCATTTTGTTATTGGGAAACGAAATTGGGGGTAGGCGCCTTATAAATCATCATGACTTTTAATTCTCTCATATCATTTATTGGAGCTCTTTTTTGTGGGGGGCTGGCTGTTTTCGTGCTTTTCCGCGAACAGGCACTTCTTTAAATACTTGTACTAATACAGACGCATTAGATCTCGTTACGTTCAACGAAATCGCCCCTCACCCCATCCCTCTCCTCAGCGGGGAGAGGGGAGGGTGAGGGGGCGCCTCATGTCAAAGAAATAAATGCGTTTGTATTAAAGACTTGATAAGTTAGGACTTAATCTGACTGACAGTGTAAGAATAATATCGGGTACTTACTCCTACCGTTCCCTTCTAAAGAAAGATTCTATAACGAAACCGATAAGGAGTGGGAAAACTTTTTCACTTTTTGGAGGGTAGTAATTCAGGATTCTTATGAAAATCGCTTCCACTTTTCCTTTACTGAACCAACAATAATTTAATGAAAACATGAGAATAATCATATAGTTAAACCATTTCATAGCGTGTTGGTACGGAGATTGCGGTTATATAACATTTGGAAAAATAACAGGAGGGAGAGATGAAGACAAGAATTTTTGCATTGATGGCTCTTATTGCTGCCCTAACATGGATACCGATTCCGGCATCTGCGGATTGGACCTTTACTTTAGGTGAGGAAGGGGTTTGGGGGTCACCTTATGCCTACAACAAACTAGAATTTTTCGTAATGACTGAACCTACCGACTTTGTCAGTATGACTAATGATAGGAGCTGGAGTGTAACTCAGATTAACCCGGATTATATCGTGATGGAAGGTTCAGCCGTTAGTGGAGTATTATGGTACACTGCTACTTTTACGGGTGATTTTTACCAAAATTTTGCATACGATTACTTGGTTTATGATAGTGTTGCAAATTCCGTGGTGGGTGCTGCGCATATATATTTCCCTGATGGCGCGGGTGCTTGGGCATGGACGCAATTAGATTTAAATCAGCTTCCCGAGTACAACCGTACCGCAGTCCCTGAACCAGCAACCTTAATCCTTTTGGGATGTGGTCTGATCGGTATTGGGGTGTTTAGAAGGATTTCGAATAAAAGTTAGCTAAATTTTATAATTATCAAAACCATCAAAGGCAGGGTTTAGAAATAACCCTGCCTTTTTTGTTATCTATTCACTCTTTCAATGGATCACAAATGGTGCCAGGAAGTGGTGACGAGGTAAAATGAGCAAGAGACAGGACTGAGGACTGGATAAGAGATATGTCAATGGTTTTACCAAAGTGTTGGACAT
>CAYMJV010000320.1:0-2296 GCA_964390545.1 uncultured Syntrophaceae bacterium | reverse complement strand
CCGCCGAAAGGAAAATCACCCGTCGGTTCGGATCGACATCCCTTCTATTGCAACCTGAATAGAACCGGACATTTCTTAGAAGTTCCAAGAGCAATCTTAAAAGGAGAGCCCTATCCTATCAGGGGATTGATCGTTCTTGGAGGGTCCATTATCACGGCATTTCCTAATCCAGATCTTTGGAGGCGATCCTTTGAGGCACTGGATTGTCTGATCGTCATTGATCGCTTCCTCACCAATGAGGCTCTCTATGCGGATGTCGTCCTGCCTGCCACGACGATGTTTGAGATTACTTCCTATAAGCGTTATCCAGGGCATCTCTCTGTTCGACAAAAGGTTGTCCCTCCGGTGGGTGATGCCAGAAATGACTACCTTATTTTGGCGGAGTTAGCCAAGGCCTTGGGTTATGGAGATCGATACCCTCAGTCTGAAGAGGCGATGCTGCAATTCGCGTTCGGTAAATCCCCCGTTCCGCTTGAACAATTAAGATCAACACCCGAAGGCGTTTCGCTCCCATCCCCTCCGATGGTCTATGAGAAATATAGGAAAGGTCTTCTCCGCAAAGATAAAAAGCCCGGATTTGAAACCCCCTCTGGAAAGTTCGAGATCTCTTCGACACTGCTAAGCCAGTATGGCCACGATTCACTTCCAGTCTATCAAGAACCTATCGAAGGACCGATCGGTTCACCGGAATTGGCAAAAGAATTTCCTCTCGTTCTGACAACGGGAACCCGAATTCAATCAGCGTTCCGAAGTCAGCACCTCAATATTCCAGGTCTCCTCAAACTGCAAGACAGACCCAATATTCTCATTCATCCAGGAGATGCAGGGCCGAGAGGGATTCAGGACGGAGATAGGGTCTGGGTAAAGACAAAAAGAGGAAAAGTCCTCTTTTACGCTAAAGTGACGGAGCGAATTACAAAGGGTGTCATTGAGGCCAACATGGGGGGAGGAGGGCCCCTTCAGCCCCAGGCGTGGAGAGAAGCCAATGTGAATGAGCTGACGGATCCGGAGAATCGGGATCCTATTTCAGGGTTCCCTGTGTTCAAAGCGTTACTGTGTGAGGTAGTGAAGGCATAACAAATTTCCATTTTAGTCATTCCCGCAGAAGCGGGAATCCAGGTAATTTATATACTTCTGGACTCCTGCTTTCGCAGGAGTGACAGTTTTTTGGACTTTTTACGAGGCAATCAATGTTGGAATAGTGGAATAATGGGTTAATGAGGACCCGGGAGGAGAGCATCTTGGGAGTTTTCGATTTTCTTAAAGGAGGGGGACAGGGGTTGAGTGACGGACTTCCACCTCCGACAAAAATAGAGAACCGAACTTACGATGAGCTCATCGATGAGATCATGAAGTGGAATATTGAACAGACGGATATCTTGAGTGTGTTGAGGAGTGAGATTGAGGAGGGGAGGCTTGACTCCTGGTCCCTGGCTTTGGAAACAGGGGTAAAGAGAGGGCTCAATCCTGCCTCTGGACATATTGATAAGAGTTCTCTCTTTCCCATTTTTCTTGATCTGCACAAATTCATTAGGGGGCTCAGAACAAAATTGTTGACGAATCCCACGATGAAGAATGTGAAGAAAATGGAGAAGGCAGATTCCCTCTCTGTTTGCATCATTTGTGGCATCCGAGCCTTGCAAAAAAAGAGGGGGGCGAAAAGATTGATCGATACAATCCAATGGATGCTCTTGGAGAGGTATTTGGGGTGATTTGAGAGTTTTGGAGAGATCGCTCTTCGTTGCTCAAAATATTTTTTTGACAATTCTAAGGCTCGCCCTGTTAGATAGTAGATTTGAAGACTTGAGGGGTATTCAACAAGTGATCATATAAGATGAGAAGGGGCATGAAGATTATTATCTAACAGGGCGAGCTTCACTGCAAATGGAAGCTTTCCGCCCAATGGGCGACGCTTCCCGGAAAGGAGAATTTTTTGAGATGGTGCCCCCTTAACGGGGCACCTGCCGGCGGAAACTCGCCCTTTGGGCTCAGACATCCAATTTGCTGCCGTTCCGCTTCGCTAAGAATTGTTACCGGAAAAATCTTAATTCGCACTCAGAGCTCTTTCTCCAAATTCTAAGCCATCTGGTGAATATGGGGTTGACCCTGTGGAATATTGATTTGAGTTGACTAGCTAATAAGGTACGTCTAAGGATGGACAAGGTTCCAAAATTGCAAATGGCAATATTTCATTCCATAGGGTTGACATTTCAGAGGAGTTTTATAAAATAGTCATAACACGGGCGCTTAGTTCAGGGGGAGAACGCCTGCTTCACACGCAGGAAGTCGTAGGTTC
>CAYMJV010000319.1:0-2297 GCA_964390545.1 uncultured Syntrophaceae bacterium | reverse complement strand
GCACTCAAAGCCTCATCAGAGAATCTCATTTTTATCCCCTACTGGCGCTTTAAAGGGGTGGCTTATTCGGTCATTCCCTTTGAGGTTCGAAACCGAATGCTCGATGCAACCCTTCTTGCTTCTTCTCACCGGGTGCTTCCTGCGACATTAGGAATCAAGCCTCAGGCATTGAAGCTTCGCTTCGCCTCTGGGGAAATCCAGGGAACGTTCATCAAGCCTCAAATGTCCCTCCAAGAGGCAGTTATGCTGATCCAGAAACAGTTTCAAGTGCTTGAAGGGAGTCTTCTGAATCAACCTCCATTTCATCGTGAATTCATCGGCGAACTCGGAAGTTTGGTTTTCTTTCCAGTTTTCGTACGTAACGGGGCCATTGTTGATGGGATACTTGGAAAGGTGATCGGTCCAGAAAAAGATTTGGTACTTGACGAAGCCCCGTCGGGGATACCTGAACATTGGCAAATCAGGCCCATGTCAACACTGTGCCCCAACTGTGGAAACGCACTTAAAGGAGGGCGGGAAAGCATCCTCCTTTTTTGCACGATATGTCACGTTGCATGGAACCCGTCATCGGGTAGGTTGGTGGCCAGCAAATTTGAGGTCGTCCCAGGGAAACAAGATTCCTCAGTTTACCTTCCATTCTGGAGGATGCAGGTGGCCGTCAAGGGCATCACACTAAAATCGTATGCCGATCTTGCCCGGGTAGCGAACCTTCCCAAAATGATCCAATCAGAATGGGAAGGGCAGGAGGTTTACTTTTGGATACCTGCCTTTAGGGTCCATCCCAGTCTTTTTCTCCGTTTATCAAAACAGATGACCCTCTTTCAACCCGTAGAAAAGACTGAGGCCGTATTGCCTAATGCTCACCTTCATCCGGTCACATTTTCTGAGGAAAGCGCTGCTGCAAGCCTAAAAATCCATCTGGCCAATCTTCTGACCAAAAAAAAAGATATCTTCCCAAGATTCCATGAGATCACTATTGAGCCTGTTGAAAGCACATTGGTATTTATACCCTTTACTTCCATCGGTTGCGAGCTCGTCCACCCCCAACTCCGAATCGGACTCCATAGGCAAACCCTTTCCCTATGAGTCGAGCGCTGATATTTATCCTAGGGCGATCTGAGGGAAATCGAACGTTGTTTAAGAAAATGCTGCAGAATGCCCCGCCGTGCCTGTCCCGTCTTAACGGGATGGGCGGGGATGAACGCAGCGATTTCAAAACCCGATAGGCCGGACATTCTTGTCCGGCAACCGCATTTTCGCCGAGACTGGAAAGTCTCGGCTATCCGTGAAGCTAAAGCCTCCCCTATCCCAGACGAACGCCCCAAAAACAAGTTTCATTACTTTTGGGAGGCTCAATAATTGCTTATTGCTGAAAGCACCTTATACCCCATAGTCTTCAGTGTTTGATATTTAACTCTGGTTTTAGTATATTAAACCTACCCCAAAGTGAGTTCTTACCAATTCTTTCTGAAGAGGGAACGGAGCCAGTCGGCAGGAAGGGTAACTCTTAAGTCTTTCTGACAATTTGGAACGGATCCATTCAGGGACCAAGAACAAGTTCGGAGGTTCAAATGAACATAACGAATCGGTCAGAGGCTCGAGAACGGGAGATTCGAATTCAACGATATGTAGAAACTTTAGAGCTGGTGATTCATAAAAATTATAGGTACCTGAAAAGCATCATGGAGGATTTTCAGGAAAAGTGCAGGCTGGCCACTTCCACCACTGGCGCACCTCCAGGGCTCTTCACCGAGATCCCCGACATTTATCGAGAGATTCAAACCAGGTTTAAAGAGACTCAGGCCGTTCAGTCACTCCTGAAAGCGAGATATCCCCAATATGCCAGAAGTGAGCCAGAGCGAGATAAGGAACTTAGGGGGCTGGATCTTAATGCGGGGACCTATTTCTCAAAATTCTTGCAAACCTTAAAAAAGCGTTTAGGGGAAAAGGAGGACGTTGGAGAAGAAAAACTCTTGGGATTGGAAGAGGTCCCACACTTTCACTGGTTTCGCAATCAAGAGAATCTTGTCAAATTCTTGAGGAATGTGCGAATTCTAGACGAATTGGATTATGAAATGGCGCCCGCGTGGGTGAGGGAAAGGAGGGAGGTCACAAAAGACAAGCCCAGGAGTCTAACGCTCTTTATCTTCAAAGGAAATGTTCGATCAATTAGCAACCTGCAATCTCACATGCAATTAAGGGAGCACGATGTTCTCGAACGATATGATGAGGACGAACTCCGGGGCATCCTCACCCATCTACGGGAAATCCAGCCTTTTGAAGTGGAGAGCATTTTT
>CAYMJV010000318.1:0-2309 GCA_964390545.1 uncultured Syntrophaceae bacterium | reverse complement strand
CCCCTTTCCCTCTTCCAACCATATTTTAACTATCGATTTTGAGGGGACTGTCATCCTTTCCTCAGGCTATTTAATCCAATGCTTGATTTTTTCCATTTTTGAAACCTTGCCCGATGCTTTCAATACACCATCGATCACCAAAGCTGGCAAAGAGAGGACGCCATAATCGGCTATTTTTTGGAGATCCATTTCTTTGAAGATCACGGCTTCTTTTCCACTCTCTTTAATGGCCTTAAGAACATTGTCATAAAGTTTATCACAGCGTGAATAGCCATCCCCCAGAATCTCAATCTTCATTTTCATCCCCTTTCATTGACAGCACGTGTATTGCCCTCGGATACCGGCCTGCGGTCGCCGCGTGCGAGCGAGGTGGACTTCAATTCTTGATTACGACTGTGTGACAGCTCCGGCAATTCGGCGGGTCGACGGTAAAGCAGCCCGTCGTTACGCCGCCCGCGCACCGGGAGGGATGATCCGGCGCCTGGGGCCGAATGGGGTTATCGCCGAGGTGGCATTTCACGCAGGCAGATGCGTCATTGGTGTGAGTTTCGCCCCGCCTCGCAGAAAATTTCAGCGCAATCGTGTTGTGGTCGCTCAACCCATCGGCTAGCCCCGCGTCCTGATGGACGGTGCCGAGCAACGCCTCCGTGCCGGTGTGGCCGAAGACCTTGACATCGCCGGTGGGCTGATAGTCCCCGGTGGAATAAAAGCGCACGGGGAACTGCCACTGCTTGCCATCCGCGGTCGACATGAGGACGCGCCAGTCGCCGCATCCGCAGGTGGCGAAAAGAAAGTCACCTTCGGAGTTGTCCGGGGCCGCCTTGAACTTACCAAAGTACGGCCGATGATCGGCGATGCCGCCGACTACCGGAGACAATCCGGGTGGAAACGTCAGGGGCACCGTTCCAACCGTGCTGCATCCTACGAATAGAATCAGAATGGCGAACAATGACCTGCGCAGGGCCAACGCGGTTTGGGGCGGCTTTCTCGCAAGGTATCTGCTCAATCTGGACATCGCCACCTCGACCAAGCTCACCAAGACCATTAGTGCTACTACTAATAACTGTTTCGTATTCTCCTCCTTTTGGAAATGGTATTGTTTCCAGTGTGCTTATTTACTGTGCTCCCTAAAACATCTCTCGTTAACAAAGACTTCTCCAACCACCTTTACCCTTCACCTCTCACTCTTCCCGTGTACGCATCCTCCTCCTTTGTGAGACCATGGGAATCTCTGATTGAATTGGTAGAAAAGAATCTGGATCCGTTGCTTACAGACCCCGTAGGAACCTGTGTATGCCAGTCGTACTATGCGCTGAAAGCCCTATTGAAACTGCGAGGGGTCCGCCTTCGGCCGTGGAATACCACAATGTGGTATACTCCAACTCAACCACAATAGTTTGTCTATGTCAACAGGAAAATGAGATTGTGAAAAGTATCTTTTGTGGGGTGCTGGATAATGTTTTTAAGAGAATCCTTTACATATGCCTACATTGTGGTATGATAAGACAAAAGAGAAAGGAGTGTTTTGGGTGGGAAAAAAGGAGTTTTCAACGGCTCGTCAGTATCTTGGAAAAACGCAAAGCCAGATGGCACAGGTATTGGGTGTTTCTCTTAAGGCCATACAAAGCTTTGAACAGGGGTGGAGGAAAATCCCAGTCCATATTGAACGTCAGGTCCTTTTTCTTTTAGCCTCTAAAAAGTCGCCTTCTGGGAAAGAAACGCCCTGTTGGGTGATACGAAAGTGTCTGATGGAGATCAGGCAAAACTGTCCAGCATGGGAATTTCAGGTGGGAAATCTTTGCTGGTTTATCAATGGAACGATTTGCCAGGGCCGTACGCAAGAAAGCTGGCAAAAGAAGATGAAAATATGCCGACAATGTAAGGTATTCCAAACCATGGTGCCCCCTTTAAAGACGGGGCTTAGGCTCTAAATATCTTTGCCTCTTTGTTTGCCCTATTACCAAGGAGTTCATCCAAAGAAGTCCACTCTTCAATTATTGATTACTACTTGCTAAATCGAGCATTTTTAGTCAAAACGACCAACTGTGGACTTCAGGAAGCAACAAACGAGATTTCCCTTCTCTGACAACCGAATATCGATTTTCCTTTTTTTGCGGATAACACCTATTTATCTGCAATCAAGGTATGCTTCAGGAATCGAAGATTTCCGAAATCATCATACCGGGTAGATATATGAAAATCAAATCCATACATTCTGGGCAGTCTGAAAACAGAAGATTTATAGCAGAAACAGGCATTTTCGTTTCAGCTAGGAATTAGTAAAAAATTACTGGAGGGGCAACTTTTTC
>CAYMJV010000317.1:0-2311 GCA_964390545.1 uncultured Syntrophaceae bacterium | reverse complement strand
GAATGGAGTGGCTTCTGCTCAAGGCGCACCTCCTTTACTATACCCGATCGAAAAAAGGGATTCTGGATATTTGGCATCACATCAAGAAACATCATTTGGGTGTCCGGACGCTCCTTCGTTTTCTAAGAGACCACTTCGGGGGTTAATATGGAAGAACGTCACCCCCGATCTCTTAAACGGTTTGCTTGTTAATGATTGTATCAAGTCAGAAACGAATGGGTAGAACTGTTGTGGTTAGTCGATCATGGGCGAACGGAAAACCGGTGCAGATTTCTTCTGCTACATTGCCTCATCGAATTCATCACGATATTTCGCAACTCCGGAAACATGATTCAGCATTGTTTTGTCGAGCCATAGAATCATGAATGCAGGATCTGGTATGCCTTCCCATTGGCTCTTGATTCCATACCGAGAGGCTGGCTCGAACCCAAATCGTGGATAGTATTCTGGATGTCCAAGAACAATGACAAATGGAAATCCGGATTTCTTAAGAATTTCCATCCCTGCTCTAATTAACTTCGATCCAACACCCTTTCTTTGAAATTCTGGCAAAACGGCCATGGGGGCAAGCCCCATGCCTTTAAGCATGCCGAAGCTACCCTCGATGGTGACAGGGCTAAAGAGAATGTGCGCAATGATTTTATCATCCTTAAGAGCAACCAGGGAGAGCAATCCATCACAATTCGCCCGCAATTTGTCTACGATATTTGCTTCTTGAGGCTGACCGAATGCCTGTTCATTTAATGCACGAATTGCGTCAATGTCTTGGGGAATTTCTTCTCTGATTTCAATATGTTCCATTTGGCCGAATATTCTTTTTCTTGATTTCTCTAATAATTGAAAAGTTTTTCATCTAAACCCCTATCGGAGTTTGGAGCCCCGAAGAAACCGCCACGGGAAAAGCATCGGGACAGTCTTTTGGTACTGACGATACCTGTCACCGAACTCGGCAACAAGGTCTCTCTCCTCGAGGTACGAGCCAACGATAATCCAGAGGGTCCAAAGGATGTTGAAAAACAAACGGTCTGAACTTACGTCAGGGGCCGACCAGATGAGAACAATCATGAAAAAGTAGAGAGGGTGGCGGAGCCAGAAATACGGGCCGCGAACAATGAAGTTTGGGGGTCGGAGTTGTTTGCCGCGTAGATGAACCTTGATGGGAACTAGGCCAAATGTGTCGAAGCTTCTAAGTGCCCGCACTCCCCAAACGAAGCCCAGGATGGCAAGTACAGAGATGGCGTGTGCCAGCAGGCGAAGCAGGCCCTCGGCCTGATAGAGAACCGTTTGTGAGGGTTGCCAAAGGAGAACCACGGTTGCCAGCGCTATGCCGGATGCAATGGCATAGGTTGCTGGGTGGTAATGGGGCGGTATGATAGGAGCGAGCCGATTACGGAACGACGTACGTATCATTCCGCTGTGCTGAATGAAGAACAGGATAGAGAGCAATCCGTCCCAAAGCAGTATTTGGAATTCCGAGGTACCAAAGCGGACTATGGAAATGGGTCCGATCAAGAGAAATACTCCGAAAAGAAGGAACGATCCTCCCCCGATGACAACGGCAAGAACCATTATGGAGTATGGGATAAAATTGTTCACAGATAAACCGCTCTTTAAGACTTTTGCCGCCTAATGATTAAGATCAGGGGCGGCTATCAGCCGTCCGGCGAAGTGAGTTGGACCGGCCTTTTAGCTTTGCGATTCTGAATCAAAATCAAGGTCGTCCCCAGAACCCCGGCAACCACGAGCCCGTAGTCTTGAGGAACCCGCAAGCTTAGAGCTGCGCTCATGCCAATGATAGACCAAAGCAGAGGAATCACGAGCAGATAGGCGGGCACTGATTTTGTCGCCCACAGCAATATGCCAAAAGTGAAGATCGTCGTGGGGCATGGAGCGACACCAAACAGAGGAGCCTTGGGGTACGAATGACCAAAACCGAGACCCAGAAGAGGGTAAATGACCATTGCATAAAGAATGAGGCATACTCCAAGAGTTGGGAGAGATTTGTAATTGAAGCGGAAGGAGAGTCTTCCAAGGATTGTGCCGATCAGGAGAAAGAGTACCCCCTGAAGAATATAGAAGAGGCCGAAGATTCGGGCCGCTGGATTGATGACGCTGAAATGGGCGATATGATAAAACACTCCCATCCAGATCCAAAAGAGAGCAAGAATTCCTGAGATGATTCTGGAAGACAGTTTATTCTCGCGCAGGGCCAGCCCAAGAGCAATGAGACCGAAGATATACGCCACTACCTGCGCAGGCCAGATGGCGGTGTTGTAAGTTCCGAAAATGTCGAAAAACTGCTCAACAGTAA
>CAYMJV010000316.1:0-2322 GCA_964390545.1 uncultured Syntrophaceae bacterium | reverse complement strand
GGCTTGTCCAGTAAGTGGTGTACATTCCAATCATCAGGAACTCACCGTGGGCAAAATTGACAATGTCCATCATGCCAAAGATAATGGTGAGGCCTAGGGCCACTAAGGCAAAGAGAAGGCCCATTAGGATTCCTTGAAGGAGTGCATCGAGAATGAGCATGTTTTAATCCAAGAATTCCAAATCCCTGCCTACCGGCAGGCAGGCGAATATCGAAATCTTTACCCTGTTAAGTAATCATAAGTTAAGTTCCGTCTCTTCCGAATCCGTACCCAAAAAACCGAAGAAATAGTGTTCATACTTAACAGGGCGAGCAAATCCTAAACCCGAATTTTCAAAACTCGCCAGGGTGTTAAAAAGTCTTCTGCCACCTCTTCCTGTCATTCCTGCGCAAGCAGGAATCTAGTATTTCCGAAAGAATCTGGACTCCCGCCTTCGCGGGAGTGACTTTATGATTGAATTTTTCAACAGCCTCTAGCCTCTTATGTTTCGAATTTCATGCTTCGGATTTAAATAGAGTGGGAGTTTGAAAATCAAACTCCCACTCTATTGTTTATTTCCATCCCGGAAAGGGATAAATCATGTTGGCTGTGGCGAGGTCAAAGGGATAGATGATCTCGAGATCGATCTTTCCCTCTTTCCATTGATACTGTCCGATCAAACCCCTGCCCAGGACATTCTGACCGGTGGCATCAAATTTGATCCCAGCCCAAGGCATGACCAACTCATAACCTGGGATGTTAATCTCATTGCAAGCCTTCTGAATCGTTTTCGGATCGGTTGAACCAGCTCGGTTCAGCACATAAGCCCAGGTCTGAACTCCGACGATGGATCGGCCTGTAGCTCCTGTCACATCATCTCCGTATTTCTTCTTATAGACTTCATTAATCTGTCCTGCCACTTTCTTGACTTTGGCGAGCTTGGCGATAAAGACGGTTCGGGTTAAGACACCATTCGTATCGGCTCCGAGCGTCTTTGGAAAGTCGGCCATCTCAAACCCTGCATTCTGTCCCCAGAAGAAACGGGGTGAGGCTTTCATTCCTTTTAAGGTACGGATCATGAGGATTGAATCCGAAAGATAGGAGGCAAATAACATACAGTCAGGTTTCGCCGCAATCAGAGCCTGCACTTCGGAGGTCAGATCAGGTGCCTTCGAATCATAAAGCATCCCTTTTACAATATTGAACCCATATTCTTTAGCATAGTCCTCGATGGTCTTGCCGACACTGGATCCCCACTCCGTATTTTCACAGGCATAGGCGAGGTTCTTAATCTGATCCTTTGGAACCGATTTGACTCCTTTTACTTTACCCTCTGTTAATCCTTTCAGGAGTTCGAAGAGGTCTTTTGTAAAATATTCATCGTGGGGTGTCGCACGCCAGAACCATTTAAATCCCCTTCGGGTGAGATCCGGAGAAGTAGACGAATCATTGATCATGGGAACACCGTATCGCTCAGCCACTGCGCTCACGGTCTTGGTCACTGAACTGTGATAGGCACCCATCAAACCCACCACTTTATCATCAAGGATAAGACGTTTGGCCAAATCCGCTCCACGGTCTGGTTCTCCTCGATGGTCAGCAAAGATCAGTTTGAGTTTGGCCCCACCTAAGTTTGGAATGCCTCCCCATTTGGTCATCAGAATATCGATGTCAGGTTTCTTACTATTGACCAGTTCCTCCGCCGTCATTTCAGCAGCTCTCTGGAGATCTCTCCCAATCGCTGCTGCAGCACCTGAAAGAGGATAAAGGACACCGATTTTGACTTCCTTGACCTGGGCAAAAAGAGTTGTAGCGACTAGCAACATCAATGAAATGAATGTAATGGAAAAAAGAACAACATTTTTTCTTCTCATCATCTTTCCCTCCTTTCGAATTTAAAAAAGATTTCCCTTGTTTCTCACCTCCTTATCATCTGGATCGTTTCATTGTATATAATAAATCGGGATTTTATCGATTCCCATTCAGGATGTCAACAACTCCATTTTGGGGTTGCCTTCGCATTCTTTTCTTTGTAAGATTAAGGCAGAATCTGACATTTTTAGAGGAGGAAAGGATGCTCATGAGACCCTTTTTCATCCATCTTGACTTTAAGACTGGGGATCTTTCCCCTCATGACCGCACCAACATACGAAAATTGAGTGATATGAAGGGGATGTTCCTCAACACAAAGGAAGAGTTTCGGATTCTCGGAAAAGACGACCCCGTCATCTATAGCTTCAGCGAAAAGGTCTTGCCTGAAGAGAATGGCCATCTCCAGTTGGCCACCACCTCCATCCGTCCTGGAAAGATTGGGGATGAATACTTCATGACCAAGGGGCATTA
>CAYMJV010000315.1:0-2329 GCA_964390545.1 uncultured Syntrophaceae bacterium | reverse complement strand
CCGGGACTACCGGCAAACCCAAATGCATGGTACAGGGGGCAGGGGGCATTTTACTTCACCAATTGAAAGAACTTATGCTACACAGCGATTTAAAGCGCAAGGACAAAGTCTTTTATATCACCACTTGTAGCTGGATGATGTGGAACTGGCTGCTCAGCGCACTGGGCGTAGGCGCCACCATTGTCCTCTATGATGGCAACCCGAACTACCCTGACGCCTATGCAATGTGGAAAATGGTACAGGACGAAAAGATAACTTTTTTTGGCCTCAGTGCAAGCTATATCAACTATCTGCGGGGTGAGGGGATTCAACCTGGAAAGACTTATGATCTTTCCTCCCTCAGAGAGATTTCTCAAACAGGTTCTGTTCTCTCAGCAGAGGGTTTTGAGTGGGCCTATCGGGAGATCAAGAAGGACCTCCATTTTAACTCCATCGCTGGCGGCACAGACATCAACGGCTGTTTCGCCATTGGCAGCCCGATTCAACGTGTCTATGCCGGGGAACTTCAAGGCGGGGGCCTTGGTATGAAGGTGAAGGCCTATGATGAAAACGGGAAACCCGTCTGGGATAAGGAGGGAGAGCTGGTATGCGAAGCTCCTGCGCCATGCATGCCCCTCTATTTCTGGAACGATCCCAATGGGGAAAAGTATAAGAGTGCCTACTTTGAGTACTATCCCAATGTTTGGCGCCATGGTGACTATGTTGTCTTTCACAGTGACACGAAGGGAATCACTTTTTACGGCCGTTCCGACGCTGTTCTGAAACCTTCCGGAGTCCGGATCGGCACCGCTGAAATCTATAATGTCGTGGAGAGGATCGAAGGAGTCGCCGACAGCCTGGCTATCGGACAGAATTGGGAGGGCGAACAGCGGATTATCCTCTTTGTGAAGCTGGCTCCAGGGGCGAGTTTAACAAAGGAGTTGATGGACAAGATTAAAAAGACCTTACGAGAGAAGGCCTCTCCCCGTCACGTCCCATCGATCGTCATGGAAATGCCCGATGCTCCCTATACGATGAATATGAAGAAGGTGGAGAGCGCTGTCACCAATATCATCCACGGGAGGCCGGTTCTCAATAGAGATGCTCTGAGTAACCCACAGGTTCTGGATTACTTCGAGAAGATCGTTCCGGAATTGCAGAAGTAGAATAAGAAAGGGTTCGAGGCGTCTAGGGGTCGAGCCTGCCTGCCGGCAGGCAGGGGTTCAAGGGTTTAACTATCAGAAAGAAAATTCACTCGAACCCTAGGACCCTTGAATCCTGGAACCCTATTTTTTTAGCGCTAACTTCGCTGCGATTTTGATCGCCTGAATCATGCTCTCGGGGTTTGCCCTGCCTTCTCCTGCCTTCCCAAAAGCTGTCCCGTGATCCACGGATACCCGAATGATGGGAAGACCGCAGGTGATGTTCACCCCTGACATAGAGCCCCAGGTTTTTGTTTTGTCATCATACTGAAAGCCAATCAATTTCGTTGGAATATGTCCCTGGTCATGGTACATGACGACAACCAGATCGTATTGACCCCCCTGCATTTTTGAAAAGACCGTGTCGGGTGGAATAGGCCCCTCAACATTGAGACCTTCCTTCTTTGCCTGTCGAATGGCCGGTTCGATCTCCTCTATCTCCTCCCGACCGAACAAACCCTGTTCTCCAGCGTGAGGATTTAACCCGGCCACTCCAATTCTTAAGTTCTCGACCCCCAATCGTTTCACCGCATCATATCCCAGCATGATAACACGATAGACCCTGTCCTTTTTAACACGGTCGCAGGCTTCTCTTAATGAAACATGGGTTGAGACATGGATCACCCGGAATTGATCATGTGCAAGCATCATGGCGTAATCTTTAGTTCGGGTCAGGTCAGCATAGATTTCAGTATGGCCGGAATAATGAAATCCAGCCAAGTTAATGGCTTCTTTACTAATGGGCCCGGTGACGGTAGCATCGATTTCCTTTGACAATGCCAGCTCGATCACTTTTCTCACATATTCAAAAGAGGCTCGGCCGTAGTCGGCTGAAATGGTTTTATGTTTGATAGATCTACCATCAAGATTCTTCAGATTTAGAAGATCGATTGTTCCAAACTGATAAAGACCTTTTTTCGGAGAGGAGACGATATGGGTTTTAAGATTCAGCTTGGAGAATTGAATGGCCTCCTTCACCATTTCTCCTTCAGCCACCACCATCGGTCTGCAAAGCGCATAGATCTCAGGTAAAGAAAGTGCCCTTGCTGTAATCTCAGGACCGATCCCCGCAGGATCACCAACGCTGATTCCAATCAAGGGTAGATTCATATCCCCCTCTGCAACCTAAATATTTTCCAAGCCTCTAA
>CAYMJV010000314.1:0-2337 GCA_964390545.1 uncultured Syntrophaceae bacterium | reverse complement strand
CCCGCCTTAGCGGGACGGCCTATCGGGTTTTTGAAATCGCTGCATTCATCCCCGCCCCTGCCTACCGGCAGGCAGGCATCCCGTTAGGACGGGACAGGCACGGCGGGGCATTCTGCAGCATTTTCGTGACGAAACCGAAATTGTTTGATAAACGCGGAATCCCATTGTATACTTTTGGGAGTTTTCATGCCAAAATCGTTGTATTCGATTGAGGTAAAAATTTGGACTTCACGCATTCGATCCAACAGAGACAAATAAAACGAATGGCAAGACAGTTTGCTAAGGCCGAATTGGCCCCTGTCGCAAAGGAGATCGACGATGAGGGACGTTTTCCCTGGGAAGTCGTGGAGAAAATGGGACCTCTCAATTTTTTCGGCATGCAGGCTCCTAGAAAGTATGGCGGAGCTGAGATGGATTCCATCTCCTATTGCCTGGTTATTGAGGAAATCTCCCGCGTGTGTGCAGCCATGGGACTGATGTTAGCCGTGCATAACAGCGTTGTGGTTCATCCCCTCAGTAAGTTCGGAAGTGATGCACAAAAGGCAAAATTCCTTTGTCCTTTGGCCGCAGGTGAGAAGATTGGCGCTTTCTGTCTCACCGAGCCCAACGCTGGCTCGGACGCCATGGCGATTGAATCTACTGCTATCGCCGAAGGCGACTCTTACGTGGTGAATGCCAATAAAATATTTGTCACCAACGGCGGAGTGGCCGACATCTCAATCATTTTTACTTCGGTGAACCCAGGCGACGTCAAGAAAGGCTTTAGCGCAATCTTGGTAGAGCGTGGTATTCCGGGATTTGAAGTTGGAATCCTCGAAAATAATTGTGGGATGCGTGGAAATCCCGTATGTTCGATCGTCCTCACTGACTGTCGAGTCCCCAAGACTAACCTTTTAGGCCAAGAGGGCGATGGATTTCAAGTTGCCATGGCGGCTCTCGATACCGGAAGAATCGGTATTGCGGCTCAGGCTGTAGGAATCGCTCAGGCTGCTCTCGATGTCTCCTTGAAATATGCAAAGGAACGCATACAGTTCCGTGTGCCCTTGGCCCGACATCAAGCCATTCAGATGATGCTCGCTGATATGGGCACGATGGTGGAGGCCGCCCGGCTTCTGACCTTAAAGGCAGCCCATGTCAGGGATCAAGAGGGTGATCTCTCCTGCCCTTCGGCAATGGCCAAGCTCTTTGCCGGGCGTACTGCTTCCCAGGTCGCTTCAATGGGCGTACAGATCCATGGAGGTTATGGATACAGCAAGGACTACTCCATCGAGCGCTATTTCCGTGATGCCCGAGTGACAGAGATCTACGAGGGCACCAATGAGATTCAACAAATCGTGATCGCTCGGGAATTACTGAAGCGAAGCGAGGACTGAGCGTAGCAATGAAAATTATCGTATGTATTAAACAGGTGGTTGCCGGAGAGCAACTAAAGTTTCATCCTCAGACACACAGTTTGGTGCGTACCGCCGAATCTTCCTCTCTGAACCCTTTTGATCTCTTTGCTCTGGAAATGGCGGTTCAGCTAAAAAAGGAACACTCCGGTTCGATTACCGTCATGACAATGGGTCCGAAGATCAGCGAAGAGGTGCTGCGGGAGGCCTTGGCCATGGGAGCCGATCGGGCAATCCTCCTTTCCGACCCGAGGTTTGCCGCAAGCGATACGCTGGCCACTTCTTATGTGCTTGGGATGGGAATCCGGAAAATAGGACCCTTTGATTTGATCCTCTGCGGAATGCGAACGACTGACAGCGACACCGCTCAAGTAGGACCCCAATTGGCAGAAGAACTCGATCTGCCCCATGTCACTGGTGTGGAGAAGCTTCAGAGGATGAAAAATCTTTTTCGTGTTGAAAGGGTCTCTGATGGATTTCGAGAAATTCTGGAGGTGTCTGGACCAGCGTTGTTCACCATCGCTTCCAAAGGAATCGTGCACCTGCCGAGCCTGGTCGAAATCCAAGAGGCCTTTATTAAATACCCCATCGAGTCCTGGAGCTTGGAAGATCTAAACGCCGATCCTGCTAAAGTGGGCATGGCTGGGTCCGGAACCTGGGTCGAAAGATTAATCCCAATCGCCCCGCAGAAATCCTGCACTTTCATCGCAGGAGATACCCGGCAGCAGGCTAAGTCGCTCTTGTCCAAATTGATGGAGAAGAATCTGTTATCTTAGAAGAAAACGATGAAAAGAGATTTGCAGATTTGGGTCTTCGGAGACCATCGCAATGATGCCCAAGATCGATTGACGCTTCAACTCTTAGCAAAGGCGCGGTCTCTTGCAGGTGATGAAGGAACGGTAACAGGGATCCTCGTGGGACATCTCTTAGAACCGATCGCCAAAAA
>CAYMJV010000313.1:0-2339 GCA_964390545.1 uncultured Syntrophaceae bacterium | reverse complement strand
TGAGATTTTAAAAAAGAAAAATAAGTGACAGAATTCAACTACGTCCCCCGGATCCGTATACGGAGTCAGCGGAATTAGGTGGGGTCTAATGGCTCCGCAGAAGGAATGGGCTTTTTTGTTTTATGCCTTACGATTTACAGCCTACGATGGAAGATACGCCAGTGGGGTGGGAATATGGCAGTTGAACGAGCCAAGAGAGGAAAGGTCTTAATCATAAAAGATGTAGGGTCGCTGATTATTACGATACGAAATCAGAAAGTTATTGTTGATCGTGATTTGGCAGAGATTTATGGGGTGGAAACACGTCGACTGAATGAACAGGTAAAGCGCAACCCTGAAAGATTTCCAGAAGATTTTATGTTTCAGCTCACGAAAGAAGAGGCGGATTTCTGGCTTCGTTCAAGATCGCAAATTGCGATCTTGAAGCGTGGGAAGAATATCAAATATCTACCATACGCATTCACTGAGCATGGGGCAATCATGGCAGCCAACGTGCTGAACAGCCCTCAGGCGGTAAGGATGAGTGTGTTTGTGGTGCGAGCCTTTGTCAAACTTCGGGAAATGCTGTCAACACATAAGGAGTTAGCTCACAAACTGGCTGAGTTGGAGAGAAAACTACAAAACCATGATGAATCGATCCGATCCCTGGTGGTTGCCATACGCCAGCTCATGGCATCTCCGGAGCCGAAACGCCGCCCCATCGGATTTCGTGTGAAAGAGGACTGAGATTAGGTCAAATAGAATGATTTTTGATATTTAGATTCCGCATTCCGAATTCAGCATTCCCTGCCTACCGGCAGGCAGGCGCATTTGGAAGGCGCTCTGTGATATTTTGAGGTAACCATGCCAGCCATTGCACCTATTGAGGATTTAAGAGCTGCTCAGGAAGATCTTTTAGCGGCGGGAGATCTTGAGGAATTAAAGCGGGTTTTTAAGAAATGGCGCCGCATTGGATGGAAAAACATCTGCAAGCTGTGGCTTGAACAAAGCACTCCAGAGAAATTGAAAGGGGAGGGTGGATGAGATTTTAAAAAAGAAAAATAAGTGACAGAATTCAACTACGTCCCCCGGATCATTTCTGGCAGCCACTTCAAAAGTGTTGATTATCACCGGTGGCCCCGGGACCGGGAAGACGACCCTCATCACGGCCATATTAAGAATCTTTCAGCAATTGAAGCTGAGGATCCTTCTTGCAGCTCCCACAGGAAGGGCAGCCAAGAGAATGAATGAGGCAACGGGCTGGGAAGCAAAGACCATTCACCGCCTTCTTGAATACTCTCCCCATAAGGGTGACTTTAAGAAAGACCAGGACGATCCTCTTGAGGCAGATGTGGTCATCATCGATGAGACCTCCATGGTTGACACCCTCTTGATGTACCATCTCCTAAAAGCCATTCCATCCCACGCTCACCTGATCTTGGTAGGAGACGTCGATCAACTCCCCTCAGTGGGTCCTGGAAACGTCCTGAAAGATATCATCAAATCAGAAAAGTTTACCGTGGTGAGGCTCACCGAGATCTTTCGCCAGGCCCGGGAGAGCATGATCGTGGTCAACGCACACAAAGTCAATCAAGGTCAGTTGCCTGTTTTAAAGGAAATCGACAAACCGGAAAAAGCCGACTTTCAATTCATCCAGGAAGAGGATCCGGAGAAGATCCTTCAAAATATCCTGGACCTCTGTAGTGAGGGGATACCCGGGCAGTTCAGGTTCCATCCGCTCAGAGAGATCCAGGTCCTGGCACCCATGCACAAGGGAACAATTGGTGTAACGAATCTCAACATCGAGTTACAGAAGAGACTGAACCCCGGTCAGTCAGGCATCACCCGTGGAGCATGGACCTTCAGATTAGGGGACAAGGTGATGCAGATCGTCAACAACTATAATAAAGATGTCTTTAACGGGGATATCGGGTGGATCTCAAAGATCGATCCGGAAGAAAGAGAGGTGACCATCGATTTCGATGGGAGACTGGTCCCTTATGACTATTCTGATCTCGATGAGGTTGTCCTGGCTTATGCCGTATCCGTCCATAAGTCCCAGGGGAGCGAGTACCCGGTCGTGATTCTTCCGGTTGTCACCCAACACTACATGCTTCTACAGAGAAACCTGATCTATACAGGGATCACCAGAGCTAAGAAACTGGTCATCATGATCGGAACGAAAAAGGCCTTGGCCATTGCCATAAGGAATAACAAACCCCAACGAAGGTACACCCTGCTTTCGGAGAGGCTTGCAGCGTCATGAATGAACTGAAGAACGAATTCTCCTGGTCGAAAATCCCACCCCCTTCTCACCGATGTTTTGAATAGCATTCCCCCTCATCCTCCCCTCTCCCCGC
>CAYMJV010000312.1:0-2340 GCA_964390545.1 uncultured Syntrophaceae bacterium | reverse complement strand
GCATTGATTCCCAGGATGAGGGTGATGAGAACGATCACCCAATAGAAGAAAAGGCTCAAAAGGTTGGCTGGGGAATAAGCCATCCCTCCCTTGGAGAGAATTTGAGCCAAACCCCATCGCTCGCTCGCCCTATCAAAATGGACCGCCTTTAAAAAACGTAAAAGAATGATTTTAACGATCCAGGCTATGAGAAACCCGATAATCAGAATCGTGATCATCGCCAATAGATTGGGCAAAAAGGTAATAACCTTCCCTAAGAACTTATTTAAAGAATCGACCATGGCACCCTTCCAGACATCTCCCATAACTTTCACCTCCCCTAACCCCTCACCCCGTCCCTCTCCCCACTGGGGAGAGGGGAAGGGTGAGGGCGTTTCGAATTTGGGTCATTGGAGCTTATTTGTTATTTAGTACTTGGAGCTTGGTGCTTATTCCTTCACTGGGCTCCCTGCCCTATGCTCCTCCTGCTGTCCAGCGTTCGATCAGATAAGGTTTCATCTCCTCAAAGACCTCACAAAGATGTTCAATCTTCTCTTCAACCTCCCTTGCGGAGCTGTCCTGGTTTTCTCTAATGAACGAGGCCACTCGCCCCAGATAGAGAGGGATCATTGATTTTAATAGATGATCTCGATGAATCGACCCATGATGATAAGTGATGGCAAAGTCATACACGACACGAACCCAAAGATCTTGAGGAAACGAGAATGCTTCATTGGATAACCGTCCTATGGATTCGAGCCAGAGAACAGTCTCACGGAGCAATACTTTTCTCCAGATTTCCATTAAATCTCTAACGCCTAATCGAAAGTTTTCGATCATCCTATCTATATTTACAGAAACTGGCTCTAACCCAACCTCATAGCGAAACCCAAAGGTTGGGACCTGTTGGGATTCTTTTGACACCTTCCAAAGGTGTTGATACTCGGCCATCAACCCATAGACCGATGAGACGACTTGGGTGAACATGGGTCCGAGGTCGCTTCCAGGGTCTTTGGCATCATGGATCTTAGCACCTAAGTAGGATTGACATACCTTGTACCCTTCGACAATGGCCAAGGTGGTCATCCAGATATCGATTCCGAACCGGGCCACATCGGTCTCCCATACGTCTTTCGTCAGAAAGAACTTTGCCAACTCACCAGAAAAGCCGAAATCTCCTCCGATGGGTTGACGGACTCTCTTCCCGTACAAGACCCGGGTTAAAGGATAGACAATACTATTCGTAATGGTTCCGTCAAACTTATGCCGGGCGTAGAGAGGGGCCACATAATCAAACCCTTCGTCATAGACTGGCGTAAGGAGGAGGTCCATCCACTCCGGGGTGATCGATCTCAAATCTGAATCCACCACCGCACAGGCTTTTACATTGAGCGATCCGGCCGCTTCGAAAATAGCCCGGAAGGCACTCCCTTTCCCGGGGACCCCATGGTAGGGGGTGACAATCTTGTGGATGGGGTGGAGAGGATAGGAGGTCAGGATTGTCCTAAAGTCTTCGATCTGGACCCTTTTCACTTCCTCCTGGGTCCCATCGGTGGAGCCCCCATCCGAATTGAATATCACTGCCTTTGCTCCTGGAAAATATTTGGCAAGACCGGCCGTGACTGCCCGCACGACATGACCGATCGTACGGACATTGTTGTAACTGGGAACCCCAATCAAAATATCGGCCCCTTTGATTTCTTCCAATTGACTCTGTAAAGATTTCTCCATCGGCCTTCTTCGAATCTACTGAACCCAGCACCTTTCGAGGATTGAATTCAATCCTTCTTTCTGGATTTCTCCCATCACACTCTCCCAATCTGCCCTAAATTTGAGATATTTCAACCATCCTCCTTCCCCTCCCCTCAAAAGGAGCTGGATATTATCGATGCATTTCCACCCCTTTTCCCATTCTCCTTTCCTGAGATGGTCCAGGCTGAGAAGGAGAGAGGTCAAGAGGGCTTTGGGGTAGAGGGTCCACTTCAGAAAATAGCCTGGATAGGGGTCGAGATTGATGGGCAATCCTCCTTTCACTTTTTCCCGCTCATAAAGAAACCGTTCGATATCTCCTCGCAACTCTTCCAGAAAATAGACCTCGGTTCTCTTGGGATGGATGTGTTTGACCCGGAGTTGTTTGTCAAATAGGATCGAGAATCCCCATTGATTGGCGTTGATGAGGTAGTCCGTATCCTCCCCTCTTGGGATGTATGGGTCAAAGGGAATGCTGCGAAAAAGGTAATGGTGGAGTACGAGATTTCCACCCAACAGCATGGGCGAAGGGACGAGTCGGTCTTTGGAAGAGAGGATCTCTCCCCAGACTCGATTCATCCACTTTGTCTTATTCCAGAAAAATCGCCACCA
>CAYMJV010000311.1:0-2372 GCA_964390545.1 uncultured Syntrophaceae bacterium | reverse complement strand
TAAATAGGAATCCGGTCACGATCGGCCCCGAGGCCTCTTTCTATGAGGCCCGAGCGCTGATCCATGACAAGGGAATTCGCCATCTCGCTGTAGTGGAAAAAAACAGTCGTCTGATCGGAATTGTGACAGACCGGGATATTCGGGAGGCAGCTCCTTCTGACGCGACCCTCCTCAGCGTTCAAGAGCTTCATTATCTCTTGGGAAAACTGAAAGTCTCGTCCTTTATGACACCCAAAGAGAAACTGATTACAATCACTCCCGACACGCTGATCGAAGAAGCGGTCCAGCTGATGCATGATAACAAAATTGGATGCCTTCCCGTACTAGAGGGTGATAAATTGTACGGCATATTTACCGAGACGGATGCCTTAGCTCACCTCGTCGATGTTTTCGGCTTTAAGGAGAAAGGAACGCGTCTCACCCTCGCCCTTGAAGACAAACCCGGGACGATGCTTCAAGTTCTTGAGATTATGAAAAAGCATAATGTGAATATTATCAGCGTCATTACTCCTTCTTTTATGGTAGAAGGGAAACGAATCGCTGCGCTTCGGATTCGAACAGAGGATTACAAAAATATTGTTAAAGATTTGGAAGATAAGGGCTTTGATGTTCTCTCTATAGGCAAATGGCCCGCCATATAGAGAAGGCAGGAATGGTGGAACATTGGAGTGATGGAAGGTCGGATTCCACCGAATTGTTTCTTCTAATTTGGACCCATCCTTCCAATATTCCATTGTTCCATTTTTTTTAATCCTGAATCCTCAGTTTACGTTAAGTGGTTTTTGATGGGGTGTCCCATGGAGCAGACTGGGTCAAAATACTACCAAATCGGAGAGTTGGCCAATCTCGTCAGTATGAGCCCTCGTACGATCCGCTACTACGAAGAGATTGGCCTTCTCAACTCTGTCAGGCGGGTCGAGGGGGGGAAAAGGATTTATACGGACAAGGATGTTCAGCGCCTTAAATTTATTACCAGACTGAAACACCTTGGCCTTACCCTTTCCGAAATGAATGAGCTGGAGGATATCTATCAGATTCACCGGACGAATAAGAAGGTGTTACCTCGCCTTCTGGAATTATTGGACACCCATGTCTTAAAGATTGATGAACGGATCAACCAATTGGGCAGGTTAAAGGCAGACGTTTTGGAATATAAGAAAAAAATCTGTCAGAAACTGAATGTGGACGATGACCTTAAGAAAGGAGTGACCTCAGATGAGAGACGTGGTGATTACGAGCGCCGTCCGCACAGCCATCGGTAATTTTCTCGGCGCCTTAAGCTCTTTCAGTGCTACTGAATTAGGTGGAAAGGTAATTGAGGAGGCGGTCCGGCGATCGAGGATCGATAAAAAGGAGGTGGACGAAGTCATCATGGGGAATGTCCTCCCCTTCGGACTTGGACAGAATCCAGCCCGCCAAGCGATGATCAAGGCAGGCCTTCCCATGGCTGGAGGAGCCATCACCGTCAATAAGGTCTGCGGTTCCGGTCTAAAGGCGGTGATGTTAGCTGCTCAGGCCATCGCGGTCGGCGATGCGGATGTAATCGTGGCAGGGGGGATGGAAAGCATGAGTCGAACCCCTTACTACCTAGATAATGCCCGCACAGGATATCGACTCTGGGACGGGAAACTGGTGGATGGAATGGTTCATGATGGGCTTTGGGATGTCGTGAACGATTACCACATGGGATTCACGGCTGAGATCCAATCGAAGAAGTTCAGTATCAGCCGTGAAGATCAGGACGAATTCGCTTATGAATCAAACCTAAAGGCAATGAAAGCGATACGGGAAGGAACGTTCAAAGAAGAGATCCTTCCGATTGCTCTTCCCTCAAAGAAAGGAGAACCCGCTCTTTTTGAGGTGGATGAAGGACCTCGAGACTCGGACCTCAAGAGCATGGCCAAACTGAAACCCGTTTTCAAAGCAGATGGAGGTGTAACAGCGGCAAATTCCTCCAAGCTCAGTGACGGAGCGAGCGCCCTGGTAATAATGGCGAAGGAAAAGGCTCAGGTCTTAGGGGTGAAGCCCATGGCCAAGGTCGGAGCCCAGGGCTCAGCCGGTGTGGAGCTGGAAGATGTCCTGGTGGCTCCCATTCAGTCGATTCCGAAGGTTCTCAAAAAGGCAGGGCTCTCGCTTAAAGACATCGACCTTTTCGAAATCAATGAAGCCTTCGCAGCCACTGTGGCAGCCGTCATAAAGGCATTGGGAATTGACAAGAATCGAGTGAATGTTCACGGCGGTGCGGTCGCCTTGGGCCATCCCATCGGTGCTAGCGGTGCAAGGGTTTTGACCACCTTGCTTTATGCCCTGAGAGAGCGAGGAGCGAAGAGAGGCATGGCTTCTCTTTGCTTAGGAGGGGGCGAGGCCGTCAG
>CAYMJV010000310.1:0-2377 GCA_964390545.1 uncultured Syntrophaceae bacterium | reverse complement strand
ATCACTTATCGTTTGACTGCGCCGGCCGTGAGGCCCGAAACGTAGTATTTCACGAAAAAAGAGTACAAGATGGCAATAGGGAAAGAACCCAAAACAGCTGAGGCCATGAGGGATCCCCAGAACAGGGTGTCTGCCTTGATCAGGTCACTCACGGTTCCCACGGGAATGGTTTTCATCGGTCCCGAGGACATGAAGATGAGGGCGTAAAGGAACTCATTCCAGCACAGGGTGAAACAGAAGATGCCCGCCGAAAGCAGACCGGGTATTGACAGGGGAAGGATGATCTTGACGAGGGCTTGCATCCGGGTGCAACCATCGGCCATGGCACACTCCTCGATCTCTTTTGGGATCGTCCGAAAGTAGCCCATGAGCAGCCATGACGCAAAGGGAATAAGCTGCGTCGGATAAGTCAGGATGAGGGCCCAGTACGTGTTATACAGGTTCAGCTTACCGATCACCTGGGAGAGCGGTATGAAAAGCAGCGTCGGGGGAACCAAGTAAGCGAGGAAGATCCCCACGCCCAGAAAATTGCTTCCGGGAAACCGCAACCGTGCAAGGGCATAGCCGATAAGAATGCTGCAGGCCAGAGAGAGGACAGTGGAGACCACGGATACGATGAGGGTGTTCTTCACCCATTCGGGGAAATCCGTGTTCTGAAAAAGATAAAGATAGTTCTCGAGCGTGAAGGTTTGGAGCCAGAAAGGGTTGTACTTCAGTTCAAAGAGGTCGTTGGTCGGCTTGAGGGAAACGAGGCTCATCCAGTAGAACGGAAAGAGGAGAGTGATGACAAAAAATGCGAGCGGCAGGTAGATCCCCAGAACACGTTTCCCAAGGGTCCCGCTTCCAACCATTCTATTCCCTCCTCAGGTAAATAAGAAGCAGTACGGCGAATACCGACAGGATGGGAAACATGTAGAGCGCGATGGCAGCGCCCTGGCCGATGTCCGTTGCCGACAGACCGATCTGGAAGGCATAGGTGCCAAAGATATGCGTCGTGTTGGCCGGACCGCCCTTGGTCAGGATGTAGATCAGCTGAAAATCGGCAAAGGTCCAGATAATGGACAACAGACCAGCAATCAGGACTACACCACGGATCGTGGGGATCGTGATGTGAAGGAACCTGTGCCAGGCGTTCGCACCGTCAATGGCTGCCGCCTCATGAAGCTCGTGAGGGACAGCCTGAAGTCCAGCCAGGATCGTGATGCCAAAAAATGGGATACCGCGCCAGATATTCACCAGGCACACCGATGAGATTGCCAGGGTGGGATCGCCCAGGAAGTTGATGTTCTGTTTGATCACCCCCAGGGATCTAAGCAGCCAGGAAATGGGGCTAAAGACCGGGTCGAGGATCATGAACCAGCCGAGCGTGGAGAGCGCCGTGGGCACAATCCACGGCATCATCACCGCTGCCCGGACCGGGTTGCTGAAGCGCATCCGGGTGTTCAGAACCATGGCCAGCCCCAGCCCCAACGCCGCCTTGAAGGGAACGGTCACCATGGCGTAAATCAGGGTGTTTCTTGCGGTCTGGTGGAAGATCGAATCGCCGAGGAGGTCGACAAAGTTCCGGAATCCGATGAAATCACCCATTGTACCAATGACACTGTCGGTGAGGGAGAGCCAGATGCCAAGGAAGAAGGGATAGGCCATGAAGACCATCAGCAGGAGGGCGCCTGGCAGCATGAGGATGATACCCAGGCTCGATTCGCGGTCAAGTAGCCGCCGGAAAGACCTGCCGCCACGCGGTTTCACAGTCTCAGAACCGATCACCCTACTCTCCAAGAAAAGGGCAGTCGCACCATTTGCAACTGCCCTCCTCAATCTTACAGGAAATAGCTAAAAGCATCTGGACAACGCGGGCTGTAT
Organism: uncultured Syntrophaceae bacterium; assembly: GCA_964390545.1. Classification (GTDB taxonomy): domain Bacteria; phylum Desulfobacterota; class BSN033; order BSN033; family UBA1163; genus CAYMJV01. The sequence continues at coordinate 514 of CAYMJV010000310.1, read as the reverse complement.
GACCCGCGTGTCCGATGCGCTACCCATAAATCCAAAAGACTTACACGCCATAGATCCGTTTGAGTTGCTCGCCGCCCCACTCGATCGACGCCTTGGCATCACCGGACTGCACTGCCTTGGAAAAGGTGTCAATAACAATGTACTTCGACCATGCGAGAGCCGCCTTCTCGTTGGGCGGCCCGGCATAGCCCATGTTTATCCCGTACTTGGGCTGTTCCCGGAATGGCGACATCTTGGGGTCCTTGAACCAGGTGGGATCATTGTAGTACTTCACCACGGGTTGAAGCATATAGCCCTCCTGCAGCCGCCACCAATCACCAAATTGCTTGTCTTGGAACCACCATTTCAAAAACTCCTTCGCGCCGGCGACGTTCTTGGAGTTTTTCAGGATGGCAAAGGTCCGGCTCTCCAGCCAGTAGAACCGGCCAGAAGGCCCTTTGGGGATGAGCATGTGGTGGATGTCTTTCGCAAGTTCGGGCTTGTCCTTCTTGGCCGCAAAGTAGATGCTGGAGCC
>CAYMJV010000309.1:0-2381 GCA_964390545.1 uncultured Syntrophaceae bacterium | reverse complement strand
CTTTTCCAATCCTGCTGGCAACCTGCTCACTATCCCCGGTGAGCATCCAGATTTCGGATACTCCCTCTCTTCTAATCTGTTCAATGGTCTCCTTCGCCTTCTCCCTCAAAGTATCAGCAATGGAAATGACTCCCACCGGTCGATGATCCAACGTGACGAGCAGGGAAGTCTTGCCTTCCGTTTCTTTCACCCTCAGCCACTCTCTTACGGATTCTGGAATTTCTATCCCCTCGCTCTTTAGGAATTCAGAACTCCCCGACATCGTTGTCTTAGAATTCCATTGGGCCTTGACACCCCTTCCTCTGAAATTTTCGAAGGATTCGGGATGTGGGATGGAGAGGCCTGATGCTTCGGCTTTCTCTGTTACCGCTCTGGCCAGAGGGTGCTCAGAACGTTTTTCTGCAATGGCAGCCCAGTAAAGAACCTCTTTCTCATCGACGCCATCGAAGGCCTTCATCTCCACGACTTTCGGTTTTCCATGAGTGAGGGTTCCAGTCTTATCCATCAAAAGGGTTTTCAACCTCCCCATTTGCTCAAGAAAGGGCCCCCCTTTAATCAGAATGCCTTGCCTGGCTGCATTTCCAATTGCTGCCACCACTGCCGTTGGCGTACCCAGGACGAGCGCACAGGGGCAGGCAACGATGAGGACCGTAATGGCACGGACGGGTTCTTTTGTGATCAGAAAAGTGGCGAGGGCGATGAGGAGGATGGCAGGAATGAAATATCGGGCAAAACGATCCGTGACCCTCTGAATGGGTGACTTCTCTGCCTGAGCCTCTAAGATCAACCTTTTGATTTGGGCTAATTTTGTGTCTTCAGCGATTTGAGTAGCTTCAATCTCACAGGAACCCGCTTCATTGATGGTTCCGCAGAAGACCCGATCCCCTAAGCCCTTCTCAACCGGAATCGACTCCCCAGTCAACATGGATTGATTGATCGAACCACAGCCAGAGACGATCTTTCCATCCACGGGGATTCTTTCACCGGGTTTCACAATCACGACCTCCTTAGTGGTCACCTCCTCAATTGGAACTTGGACCTCTTGGTCTCCTTTTCTCACCCAGGCTGTCTTGGGAGAAAGTTGAATCAGCGAGGCAATGGCCTTTCGCGCCTTTCCCACTGTCAGGTGTTCCAAGAATTCGCCCAAGAGCATGATGAAGACGACCGTGGCGGCCTCCTGATAAGCACCGACAGAGGTGGCAGCAATGGCTGCGATAGAGACGAGGGTATCCACATTTAAGTCAGGGATGAAGAGGGCTTTGATGGCGCTCTTCAAAACGGGATATCCTCCGATGACGAGGGAGGTAATGGCAAAGGCTGTCGGGAGGTAGGCGGGCTTCAGACCTATCCATCCCAGAATCCAGGAGAGCCCCAGGGTGATCCCGGAGATTGCCGTGAAGATGAAGGGTCGCCTTTCATTCCAGAAGGTGCGAGTCTTCTCGGTGAGGGTCTCCCTGACCATATAACCCGGCTTGGTGATAGCCCTTTTAATCTGATCTTCTTCTACTCGATGGGGATCATAATGGATGGTGGCTGAAGAGAGGACATAACTGACCTCTGCGGAGAGGACGCCCGGAAGATGCTCAACGGATCGCTCAATATTCAGGGCGCAATCCGCACAGTGGATGCTGTCAATATTGACGATGATCTTAGACTTGCCTTCGAACTTCTTCTCTTCCATCTGTGCTACCACAAAACTGCATGGCGCAGAGCGCAAAGCGCATAGCGAAAAGATGAGGCTAATTTCTTAATCTGCATTCTGCCACCTGCAATCTGTTATTTATAATCCCCTCACCCCCACCTTCGTCCCCCCCTCAAGGGGGAGGAGGAGGGTTATGATTCTTATCTTTCGTTCCGAATTCCGCAATCCGAATTGGATTAGTCTCCCCAGCTCCAAATGCCCGTGTTATGAAGACTGTAATACTGGTCGTTCAATACCTTCTCGTGAAGGGCTTCCTCATTGGCCAGGCGCTTATACATATCCTTTCCTCGGGCATCCCTGGTCAATTCAGCCATCGACCGATAGAAGGCCTCTGCTTTTTTCTCCTCCCGGACGGCTATTTTCAAAGCGTCCATGTCCGTCAGTTGCTCTTGGCCTTTCGGCTTCTCGGCCTTCACAGGAATGGATTTCTTTTTAAGGTTTGTTCCTTCATAAAGAATCCACTCCCCTTTCTCCTGAAGGTTTTTGAGAAGGCTCTTTAGCTTCTGATAATGGTTCACCTCGAATTCGGAGAGCTGCTGAAACATATCCTTCCCTTTAGGGTTTCTCGTTTTCTTGGCGAGCTTTGAATAATTCTGATAGGCCTCCTTCTCCGCCTCAATAGCTACCTTGACCGCTTTGATATCTTCCCTTTCTGTCCACGGAACGTCTTTTCCACAGG
>CAYMJV010000308.1:0-2395 GCA_964390545.1 uncultured Syntrophaceae bacterium | reverse complement strand
TCACGGGTCTATCAAACTTCTTAATCAGAACGCAGGCCTGATCCAGATCGAAAAAACTCCATTTCTTGTTGATGGGAACAGCATAGGCCGCCACGTCCAGGGATTTAGCCTTTGGAAGACAGAAGGTTGCCCACTGACCCGAGTAGACAGGCGTGAATCCTTTCTCTCTCACCTTTGCCGTCATCTGTTTGAGGAGATCGATTCTCCCTAAAGCCAATAACCAGTCTCCATATCTTCCTCCCAGCAAGATGAAAGGGGACTCCCCAGGATGGAAGAGGGAGAGGGCTTTTTCAAAACGTTGGGGATCGAAATCAATCCGGTCGATCTCTTTCTGAGTTAAGACTTCAGAGGCAAACAGGACGGGTGGTAGATTTCGAATCGAATGGGGAAGGCTCAGGTTCTTTTTTATGGTTGAGACGACTTTCGTTTCAAATTGATGAAGGGGTTTCCCTAAGAAAGAGGTTCCTTCCTCCGCCTCCAAATGACAGAGACACATCAGATTTTTATCTTCCGTTAATCTTTTCAATTCTCTAAAATGTTCGAGATACTTCGACGAAGGGAGGTCGAAGTCGGTGATGCCCATTCCATAAATTTTTTTCATGAAGCTCGGAGGGCTCGTTGACGGGATGGAGAAGATAATCCGCGACAGTTTCTTACCTTCTAATAGGACCGTTGGCATTGGCATGATTTTGCCATTTTATGATTTTGCTACCTAATTTTCAACCCAATTGCTTTGAACGTGCTCTTGTAAGAACCTGCTTGAACCAAGGGCAAGGTTCAGGCTGACAGAGGAAGAGTTTTAAAGGTTGTTGCCTTTTTCTTATAAATTTAGTAATCTTCTAATCGCTGATGAGGTGAAGAACAAAATTTGTTTTGAAAGGAGGAGCCACGATGACAAAAAAGCTTTTATGGGTTCTGGTCATCATCGTTTTCACTCCCTGCCTCGCCTTTGGGCAAAAAGATGTGAGATTAGAGTTTGAGGGACGCTATTGGTTCACGGACTTAGAGGGAAGGGTTAAGGTAACGGAGGCTGATATAGGCACCGATATCAATCTTAAGAAAGACCTCGACATCAAGGATGAGGGCTATCCGGAGGTCCGGCTCACGTGGTATACGGGAAAGAAAAGCAAAATAAGATTTGCCTATACTCAGGTGGGCTATGAGGGTGATGCGAATATACAAAGGACGATTCTATTCAATGGAACAACGTATAATGTTGGGACACGCGTTGTGACGGATCTTGATATCAAATACGGTAGAATCGGATGGGCCTGGCAATTTATCAATATCGACAACGGGTTCTTCAAGCTTGGGACGCTGATAGAAGGGAAGGGCTTCTGGACTAAAACAACCCTTGAAGCGCCAGATCTCGTTCCAGCTCTTAGAGAGAAAGAAAAATTTAGATTCGTGCTTCCCACGATTGGTGCCGCTCTGGATATCAATCCCCATGAAATGTTGAATATTTTTGCGGAGGGCTCCGGGTTACCTGCCGGGAACCATGGATACTTGTATGACGCGGAGGCGGGTATCAAATTAATCCCCATCAAGATCTTGAGCATCATGGGAGGGTACAGATTATTGGAGTTTAAAGCCAAGCATGACCGCGACTTTGCAAAGGTGAGGGTTCATGGCCCCTTTGTTGGAGTGACCGTGAGATTCTAAATCCTGTCGTCTCTTATGGCTCTTTAAGTCATATGGAATCAAAGAAGAAAGAATTGAGAGAGGCTCTTAAATTAGCGATCAAAAGTCTGATCATTCAGGAGATCAGGGTGATTCAACTGGAGCAGTCTTCTCCCCCTCCTTTTGTTCGCGACGAAATGGTCCGTTCGATCGAGGAAACGAAGAGACAGGTCAACGCGCTGGTTCGGCTGATGCGTCCGAGAGAGAGGGAGGCTCTCATCAAGAGGTTAATCCGTCAATCGGTAGATGAAGAGATCGACCAGGCCATTCGAGTGAGACAGAAGAGATGCTTCCGGTGTATTCATGTGAGATATTTTGATGGAGCAGGAGCGCCTCATGCCGCCTTCCCCATCGGGGAAGAGAGGGCCCGGGTCATCGGTTGTGAGATGATCTCATCGCCTTCTGGAGTTGAGTGCCGGAGCTTTACGGAGACCTCCCTGGCCATTTCGATCGGGGATTATTTGGATGAGATGAGCATCTTCTACGAAGTGAAGGAGATGTTCGACCAATTTGAAAAAATCTGGGAGGACTACCTCACGAAATAAAGTTTGCTCGGTTTGTTGAGTTCCTTGAGTTTCTTGGGTTAACTCAATAAACCCAATGAACCCGATAAACCCAAGAAACCAAGCAGACTTTAACTTTAGGTCTGCGTCAGCCGCTTTAGGCCAGGGCTTCTGCTACCAGTTCGGTAATATCCATCACCTTAATACGGCTC
>CAYMJV010000307.1:0-2405 GCA_964390545.1 uncultured Syntrophaceae bacterium | reverse complement strand
CGATGGGCCCTTTCATCGCTCTCCCCACTTAGCGACCAGCGGGGAGGAAATTATCGCAGCCGCCGGTTCCCATTACGACGAGTCTTTTCCCCTGGTCAAGCTGGGAGATCACTATCTGACTTACTCGCCTACCCTGTACGAACTAAGAAAATTGCGCACCCATCATATCTCCAGGGTCGCCATGGTTGGAACGCCCTGCCAGATTCACACCGTCCGCAAGATGCAGGTCCTGGGAGTCATTCCCTCCGATGTGATCAAGTATTATTTCGGTCTATTCTGCATGGAGAATTTTTCGTTCAATGATTTCCAATTGGAGGCTTTGGGAACGAAGTATGGATTCGACCCCTCGCAAATTGCCAAGGTCAATGTGAAGGAAGATTTCTTCGCTTATCTCAAAGATGGAAAGGTGATCCACATTCCCTTCGAAGACATCGACCTCATTGCCAGGCCAGCCTGCCTCGTCTGTCCAGACTTTTCCGCAGAGTATGCTGACATTTCCTTCGGAGGTCTGGGTTCTCCAAAGGGTTACACCACGGTGCTCATCCGATCGGAGAAAGGGAAGTGGGCTTACCGAGAAGCCCTGCATGCGGGTTATCTTAGAGAACGAAGATACTCCTTGAAGAATGATGCCAGAAGCGAATCGATCAAGGCCCATGGAAAAGTGATCGGATTCTCACAGAGAAAAAGGGAAAGGGCGGAAAGAAACCGCGCCGCCGCGGTCTGTGTGGCCGTCCAATCCGTCCATGCATAGAAAGCCATCCCCCTCTCTTGGGTTCTTTACTTTCCTTTAAATCCAACCTGATGTTTGTCGCCGTCTTTAGCAGGAAAGGCTTTACTTCTTCGGGGTCAGTTTAATGGGCCGCAGAGGAAGTGGTCGATTCTTTCTCCATCCTTTCGATCTTAACCGCACACACTTTGAACTCTGGGATCTTGGCAATGGGATCCAAAATCGGGTTGGTCAGAATATTGGCCCGATTTTCCAGAAAATGAAAAGGCATAAAGACCATCTTCTTATGGACGGAGGGGGTGACCTTAATTTTGGTTGAGACGGCTCCCCTCCTTGATTGAAGCGAAACCCAATCTCCCTCGGTGACCCCAAGTTCGGCCGCATCAGAAGGGTTGATTTCGAGAAAGCATTCGTTCACCTCTCTTTCCAGAGAAGGAGAATTTCTTGTCATCGTGCCGGTGTGGTATTGAACGTGCACCCGACCGGTCGTCAATTGGAAGGGATACTGTTCATCAGGCATCTCGGCAGCGGGTTTGTATTCGATCGCACTGAAAAGGCCTTTCCCCCTTGTAAATCGACCCTGATGCAGAAATTTGGTTCCCGGATGCTCGGGGTTAGGGCAGGGCCACAACAGTCCTTCCTCCTGGAGTCGCTCATAAGTGATCCCACCATAGGATGGAGTTAAACGGGCAATCTCTTCCATGATCGAACGTGGGGACTCATAATCCATCGGGTAACCAAAACGGTTCGACAGTTCCTGGATAATTCGCCAGTCCGGTTTCGACTCCCCAAGAGGCTCAATGGCCTTGCGAACCATCTGAACCCTTCTTTCTGTATTACTAAAAGTGCCATCCTTCTCCGCAAAGGAAGCGCCGGGCAGGATCACATGAGCCAGATCTGAAGTCGGAGTGCGGAAGATATCAATGACCAAGAGAAAATCAAGGGCCTTCAGTGCCTTTTCGACGTGCAGGCTGTCCGGATCGCTTACGACAGGATTTTCGCCCAAGATAATCATCCCTTTGACTTTCCCGTTAAGAACCGCTGGGAACATTTCGGTCGCCGTTAATCCCACTTTTTCTGAGAGCTTGGCTTTCCATGCCTCCTCAAATTTCTGCCGTACCGCTGGGTCGGTCACGGCTTGGTAGCCCGTATAGACATTCGGCAAACCCCCCATATCACAGGCGCCCTGAACATTGTTCTGTCCTCTGAGAGGATTTACTCCCGAGGATTCCTTTCCGATATTTCCGGTGAGCATGGAGAGATTGGCAAGGGATTTCACGTTGTCCACGCCAGTGGTGTGCTGGGTGATGCCCATGGTGTAAAGAATGCTTCCATGTTCTGCCTTTGCAAACCATTCGGCAGCCTTCTCCATGTCGGCCACTGGGATCCCTGTGATTTCTGAAACCTTTTCAGGGGAATAATTTTCGACGACCTTTCTGAGCGCTTCAAAGTTCTCTGTACGCTCGTCGATAAATGCCTGATTCTGCCACCCCTTCTTCAAAATGATATGAATCAGACCGTTAATCAGAGCCACATCGGTCCCGAGATTCTGCTGGAGGTGGAGATCACTCTGAAGGACGATGGGAATTCTACGAGGATCGGCGACGATGACTCTTGCCCCTTTCGCCTTCGCACGAAAGACGCGCGTCGCGATGAGGGGATGAGCGACCGAGGTGTT
>CAYMJV010000306.1:0-2410 GCA_964390545.1 uncultured Syntrophaceae bacterium | reverse complement strand
GGATGGAGTTGTAGTGTGTTTTCAAGTTATTTATAAATTAATATATTCTTTAGGTAAGAAATTAGTTTCCATAGTCCATAGATGAGCTACACAATCAACGATTCGAAAGACAATGATCATATCGAATCCTTTTTTTTCCACCCAAGGTTTGAGAAAGGGACGTTTTTCTACAATTTCCTTTTTTAAATCCAAATCGTTAACAAACGTCGCTTTACCGGATATTCTAATCTGAATATTTTTTTCATTACTAAAAAAGCATAACTCCACATGAGGATTTTCTTTTAACTGTTTGCATAGATCTTTCACATTACTGGTCTGGAAAATGATACCTTTTGCATCTGCACGATACATACGCATTCCCCTTACATGGGGTTTGTTCTTCTCGGAAGTTGCAAAATAACAGGTTGGGTTAGCATTGATAAATTCAAGTATTTCTGTTTTGGTCATCTCGGTCTCCTTTCGAATTTGATTATTTTATTTCATATAACAATAATTCTTACGTTACTGCCACAAAGCCCATAAGTCTGATTTAGTACAGTATTTAGTAGAAGGGTTATAAGAATTAAAAATTCTGCAGTTGTGTAGAGTAATCTACATTTCTGAATGGTTCTTGTCAATGATTGAACTTGAGAGTGAACTTGAGAGCTCAGGGTTTGGATTTTAGGTTTTGCCCCAGTGAGATTTGAGAAATTTTAAGGGTTTGTACCTGTCGTGTCCATTTTTGTCATTTCCTGGAAAAGAGAAATCCAGTTTTGGTTGCCACCATCTTGAATTTTCCTTTTTTTTAAAATGGCAGAGGGTGAATCAGAAACGCTAATTTTATTGAGATTATAGGGTTTTGGCCTCAATGTCCCTATTTTGGCTTGACTTTTGCAATCTGTCCCTATAGATTTCACACCATCCTGAGGAGGCCGATATGGGAACAAGCAATATTATTTTTCTTGAGATCATTGAATGGTTTGATGAAACCGGGAGGGAAATCGTCCACCGTATTCCGGAAAAGGGTTCGGGAGACATCAAGTACGGTGCCCAGATGATCGTTCGGGAGAGCCAATCGGCTGTTTTTTTCTATAATGGCAAAGCCTATGACGCCTTTGGTGCGGGTCGCCACACGCTCAAGACAGCAAATCTTCCAATTCTTACTCGTGTTCTTAGTGCTCCCTGGGGAATGACGAGTCCACTCCGGGCGGAAGTCTATTTCGTCAACATGAAAGTCTTTCTCAATCTCAAATGGGGGACTAAAGATCCAGTGGCCTTTCGTGACTCGGAACTAGGACTTATCCGACTCCGTGCCTTCGGCGTTTTCAATGTCCAAGTTCTTCAACCGGTGTTGCTCATTAACACGCTCGTCGGGACTCAAGGAATCTATACAACGGAAGCCATTGAGGATTACCTGAGCCAGGTGATCGTTTCGCGAATCAATGATCTCTTGGGGGGAAAACTTGATACGATCTTTAATCTCCCGGGTCGATATGAAGAGCTGGCCGGGGAGTTAATGAAGACGCTCGGAGACGATTTCCGCCGGTTCGGGCTTGGGCTTTCCAATCTCTATATCAATTCGATCACACCCCCCCTCGACGTTCAAAAAGCGATCGATGATAAGAGCCGGCTCAATGCCTTTGACGATCTAAATCGTCTCCTCCAGATGAAGGCTGCCATGGCCCTGGAGAAAGCTTCCGAATCACAGGGTGAAGCCGGAGCAGCTATGGGGATGGGCGTAGGTTTGATGATGCCTGCAATGTTGGCCAACCTTTACAGCGGGGCCACATCAACACCCCCGTCAAAAGGAAACCGCTGTCCCCAGTGCCAGCACGCTGTGCCCAAACAAGCGGTCTTTTGTCCCTACTGTGGCTCTCATTTACTCGTCTTTGACAAATGCTCAAAATGCAACAAGAACCTTCCGCCCACAGCCCAATTTTGCCCAAGGTGCGGACAGTCGGTTGAGGCCAAGGCCCCTCCGAAGAAGTGTTCTCACTGCGGGGCTGAGAATCTTCCTAACTCCGACTACTGCAATGGCTGCGGTGAAAAACTTGGGTGATTTCATCAGAACCGGAGACACCCAGACAAAACGTAGCCACACCTGCCTGCCGGTAGGCAGGGGCTTCAGCCTGCGTCATTGGCGATCGGGGGCACGCTCCACATGCTCCATGCCCTTCACTGGCGCGGTTGGCAGGCAGGCGGTTTGCAATTCATGATCGGTTCCTTATGAAGAGATTTTCCTGGGAGATAGAACTCCAGTGCTCGCAGTGCGGAGCCCCCATTTCACTGGAAGAAACGGACCGACTTCTCACCTGCTCATATTGCCATGTAAAACTCTATCTCTGGACTCCCAGCCAATTCTGTTATTGTCTTCCTGCACTCAAAGCCTCATCAGAGAATCTCATTTTTATCCCCTACTGGCGCTTTAAAG
>CAYMJV010000305.1:0-2411 GCA_964390545.1 uncultured Syntrophaceae bacterium | reverse complement strand
TTCGCCGGAGCGGCTTCGCGCAGGCAGGCGATCACGCCTTTGAACGGTGCGTTCGGGGAACGCACCCTACGTTCCTCAAGACTGAAAAAGCTTTTCATAACCACTTCTTTTTTCTGAAATAGATGAGCATGGAGATTCCGATACCAGCCATGATCAACCAGAGCAGAGGATAGCCCCAGCGCCATTCCAATTCTGGCATAAATTTGAAATTCATCCCATAAATCCCGGCCAGAAAGGTGAGGGGCATAAATATGGTCGCGATAATGGTCAAGACTTTCATGACCGAATTGAGCCGGTTGCTGACACTTGAGAGATAGATGTCAAGCATTCCGGAAACCATATCCCGGTAGGTCTCGATCGTATCAATCGTCTGGATGGTATGGTCATAAACATCCCTGAGATAGACTCGGGTGGGTTCTTTTACAAGGGATGACTCTCCTCTTTCTAAACCGTTGATGACCTCTCTTAAAGGCCAGACTCCCTTTCTTAAGAATAACATCTCTCTTTTCAAATGGTGAATGGTTTGAAGTGTTTCATGGGTGGGGTCAGTGACCAATTTTTCTTCCGACAATTCGATCTCTTCTCCGATTTTTTCTAAGATGATAAAATAGTTGTCCACGATGGAATCCAACAAGGCGTAAGCGAGATAATCGGCTCCCATTTTCCTGATGCGGCCTTTGTTGTTCCGGATTCGATCCCGAATGGGATCAAACGTATCTCCCTCCCTTTCCTGAAAGGAGAAGACGAAATTTGACCCCACAATCAAGCTGATCTGCTCTGTTTCAATCTCGTTGCTCTTATCACTGTAATCGAGGTCCCTTAGAACAATATAGATGTACTCTCCATAATCCTCCATTTTCGGGCGCTGATCCGTATTGAGGATGTCCTCCAAGACCAGAGGGTGCAGCCCGTAACATTCGCCCAGCTTCTCAATGACCTCCACTTGGTGAAGTCCATCCACATTGATCCAGGTCACGGTGGGCTTCTCTTTAAAGAGGAAACATTCCTCAATCTTCTTTACTTCCCTTTCCTGAAAATGGTTCTCGTCATAATCGATGAGGGTAATCTTGGGTGCCTCGGTCTTTTTCTCTCCAATATGCACAAGGGTTCCGGGTGGCAGCCCAGACTTTCTCGATCTTTTTTTAATCAGTTTTGGCATCTTTTGTTCCCTTTCAAAATGTTTGCGGTTGTTTAAAAGTTTATGAAAATCGATAGGATGAAGTCAACAAGAAACTCGTTGGCGATTATGCTAAAATAAATCCTAAGAACTCGGAGGAAGGACCATGCCTCTCCAATTCGAATCCATCAGCCACGGACCGATAGCATTCGGCTTCTTTAATATTGAGACCGATTTGCTCCTGCTCAACCAATACTTTCTCTTTGCAGACGATTTTTGTCATCATATCATTCAGTCCTCTGAGAACGATAAGGAGACCTATGAGGCACCATGGGAGGTCTATCCTATCGAAAAGGGCGCGGAAATCGGAAACCTGATGGGCGCCATCCATGGGATTGACCACAGGGGTTTTATTGGAGAAGTCTATACGCTCTTCCCTTTTCCCGCAAAGAGAGAAGCATTTAAGCAGAACCCTGAGGGTTTTAAAAATCGAGCCATCATCGAAAAAATGATTCAGAAGTATGCCAAGCGGACCAACATTTCTTTTTTCGTTGATCAGAAGAATGACAAAATTTCAATCGGCCAATATGTTTTCAGCAAGACTGCTTTTCAGGAGCTGATCAAATATATTTGGGTGGGAGGGTTTCCCCGCTGGAAAGACGAGATTCGCCCGGAGTACGTGATGGCAATGAAGAAAAAAATCAAGCAGTCAAAACGCCCCCTCTTTAACGGTCTAACACTTGAATGATTCCTGCCCCTCTTTCGGGGACGCTCCGCCTCTCTATCCTGTCAACAACCAAGTCCATTTATCTAAGTTTCCACTGCTCCTAAAATTGCGACCTTATTTATAGTGGTAATTTTTCGGGTTCTGGTATAATAGAAAACGAATGGAGAGGATGGATGCCGCAGAAGGTGATAATCGACTGTGATGTGGGAGTGGATGATGCTTTGGCCCTCATCCTTGCCTTCCATTCAACTGAACTGGAGGTAAAGGCTGTCACCGGTGTGAATGGAAATGTCCCATTAAACCAGGTGTTTGAGAATATTCAGAAGGTCCTTTCTCTGATCCGTCCTCAGGCCAAACCGCTTATTGCCAAAGGCGCAGATCAACCCTTAAAAGGCAAGACCATTTATGCCCATTCGGTTCACGGGAAAAGCGGGTTGGGGGAAGCCAAAATTGAATTAAGAGAAGGGGAAGAATGGTGGGTGACAGCCCCTCACCCAGCCGATGAACTCATGACAAGGATGGCCCGTCAATACCCAAATGAGTTGACGCTGATTGCCACAGGTCCTC
>CAYMJV010000304.1:0-2413 GCA_964390545.1 uncultured Syntrophaceae bacterium | reverse complement strand
AAAGAGTGAGAACGGAGACCAAGATAGGAGACAGCGCTGTATCCGTGAGCTCTGTCGCCGTTGAATTCGCCCAGAAAATCTTTGAGACTCTCGAGAAGAAAACCGTTCTGCTGATCGGTGCAGGGGAGATGTGCGAACTCGCTGCCCGCCATCTGGTCTCGGGAGGAGTGGAAAAGGTTTGGGTGACCAACAGGACTTATGAGCGGGCAGTATCCCTCGCACAGGAATTCAAGGGGGAGGCCATCCCCTTTGACGATATGAACCAGGGGTTAAAGAAAGTGGACATCGTGATCAGTGCGACCGATTCTCCCCAATACCTTATCCGGCATGACCAGATGGCTAAAATGATCAAAGAACGAAAGCAGAAGCCCATCTTCTTCATCGATATTGCCGATCCTCGAGATATTGAACCCAGTGTGGGTGACATTGAAAACGTGTACCTTTATAATATTGATGATCTCAAAAAAGTGGCCGACGAGAACATCAAGGACCGGGGGAAAGAGGCCCAAAAAGCAGACACCATCGTCCAGGACGAGGTCATTAAATTCGTCAACTGGTACCACTCCTTGGAGATAACCCCCACCATCGTAGCTTTAAGAAATAAGTTTGAAGAGATACGAAAGAGGGAGTTGGAAAAGACCCTCTCCCTCCATCCCAACTTGTCGGACAAAGAGAAGAAATCTCTGGAAGCCCTCACCTCAGCCATCATTAACAAGATCCTCCACACGCCGAGTACGCTTCTCAAGCAATCCGATGAGGAAGCGATGGCGGACTTTTACCTCGATACCCTAAGAACCTTATTCCAGCTTCCGGAAGCCTCTCCGGAAAGCTTCGATGAGACGAAAGAAAAGGAGAACGGAGATGCCGGAATTTAGACAGAATATGGTCTCGAAGGAGTGGGTTATCATCGCAACCGAAAGGGCAAAGAGGCCTGACCAATTTCTTCAAAAAAAGGAGGTGAGGAAACCTCTTCCTTCGCATCAGAAAGATTGCCCTTTCTGCCCAGGCAATGAATCGATGACGCCTCCTCCTGTCTTCTCCATCGAAAGGAACGGGAGTTGGTCTCTCCGGGTGGTCCCCAACAAATTTGCCGCTCTTCAGAGCGATCTGACCACAGAGCGTAAACATGAAGGCCGATTCCTCAAGGCCGATGGATTTGGAATTGCAGAAGTGATCATTGAGAGTCCCTTTCATAACCGGACGATTGCCACCATGGATCTGGAAGAGGTCAAGAACACCGTCCTGACTTACAGAGAACGATACCTCGCCCTCTCAAATAACGGACAACTCGATCTCATCACGATCTTTCGAAACTATGGTGAGAAGGCAGGAACCTCTCTCGAACATCCCCACTCCCAGATCATTGCCACACCGATCGTCCCTCCCCATGTGCGCAATCCCCTTTACCAGTCGCAGCTCGCTTGCGATACCTATGGGGACTGCATCTATTGCGGGATGATGGAGGAGGAGCGGCGTCAACAGGTGCGTATCGTGAAAGAAACACAATACTTTCTCGTCATCTGCCCTTTTGCTTCCCGCTCACCTTTTGAAACCCGGATTTATCCCAAAATCCACCATTCCTCTTTCGCCACGGTCTCGGACCAAGAGTTGAAGGATTTCGCGTTTGCGCTTCAGGACACGCTCAAAAGGCTCCGTATCGGATTGAACGATCCAGATTACAATTATATCATTCGATCCGCACCGATTGAGGATACGAATGTTAAATACGATCACTGGTATGCCGTTATTGTTCCCAAACTGACCACGCCTGCGGGGTTCGAGCTTGGGACAGGCATTTATATCAACTCGACTCTCCCTGAACAGTGTGCTGAATTCCTGAGAGGGGTTCAAATCGGATGATCTCACGAGAGCTGAGAATCGGAAGCCGCGGAAGTCAGCTCGCTCTCTATCAGGCCAATTGGGTAAGAGAGAAGTTGGTTCAGGTCCATCCTGATCTGAATGTCACCCTGGTCACCATCAAAACCACTGGTGATAAGATTCAGGATGCACCCCTTGCGAAGATTGGAGGGAAGGGCCTCTTTGTCAAAGAGATTGAGGAGGCGCTGATTCTGAAGAGGGTCGACCTTGCTGTCCACAGTATCAAGGATGTCCCTACAGAATTGCCAAAGGAACTTCATCTTTCTGCTATCACACGGAGAGAAGACCCCCGAGATGTCTTCATCTCAAAGGACGGAAAGAATTTGAGAGAACTTCAACAAGGGGCAAAGATCGGAACGAGCAGCCTGCGGAGGCAGGCCCAATTGCTCCATTTCAGAGCAGACCTTGAATTGATCCCTCTCAGAGGGAATCTGGATACCCGTTTGAAGAAGCTGGAAAAGGAGAACCTGGATGGCATTGTCCTCGCCATGGCAGGGGTGAAACGATTGGGCTTTGAATCAAGGATCACAGAGAT
>CAYMJV010000303.1:0-2416 GCA_964390545.1 uncultured Syntrophaceae bacterium | reverse complement strand
GGGTTGACCCTGAGCGGCGCTTCCAAGCCCCGCCTTCAGAGGCGGGGCTTGGCGCCGCCGAATGGGTCAACTTTCGACGCTCTTGGTCGAAATGTTGAAATTTGTCTGAAGAATGTTTTAATAAGCGCTTCTCTATTTTTTGCCCAGATCTCAAACGATTGAACAAACCCATTTTTCGCTTGCAGATTTGGGTGGAGTCTGTTAATTATAATGAGTTTTTGGGAAAAAACCAAAAAATCACCGTCTGAGTTTACATAAAGAATGGCTGGATATTATTGCTGAATATGAGAATAGAAGAATTCGATTATACTCTCCCCCCGTCTCTGATTGCCCAATATCCCTCCCCCCAAAGAGGGGAAACACGCCTCATGGTTCTTCACCGAAACCAGGGCATCATTGAGCATCGAGACTTTTCTAATATCTTAAATTACCTCCATCCAGAAGACCTCCTTGTAATGAATAACACCCGCGTCCTTCCTGCGCGGTTGATCGGGAAAAAAGAGACCGGGGGTAGATGTGAACTGCTCCTGCTCCCCTCCTGGAATGGAAGACAGGGGGACTGGGAAGTCCTTGTCAGGGGGTCAGGTAAGATAAAAGGGAGAACTCGGATTCAATTCAACGATGGGATTGAGGGTGAACTGGAGGTGGGCAAAGACGGTAAAGGGGAGATTGTCTTCTCCGGTCAGACCCAAATCGCGGATGTCCTCCAGAAGATTGGCCATATCCCGCTTCCTCCTTACATCAAACGAGAAGATGAGCTTTTGGATAGAGATCGTTATCAGACGATTTTTGCAGAGCGAGACGGATCGATTGCTGCTCCCACGGCGGGTCTCCATTTTACCCGACCCCTGTTTCAATCCCTGAGAGATCGGGGAGTGAAGATCGCCATGATCACCCTTCACATCGGGATCGGGACCTTCGCTCCGGTGAAAGTCACACAGGTTGAAGATCACACCATGGGAGCAGAATGGATTGAATTGTCTGAAGAAACAGCCAGGGAGATTGAAGACGCAAAAAAAAGAGGTGCGAAAGTCATTGCCGTTGGAACAACTACCACGCGCGCTCTCGAATCCTTTTCGGACAAGGAGGGTAAAGTAAAATCAGGGAGTGCGATGACTTCCTTATTCATTCGTCCCCCCTATCGTTTTCGCGTGGTGGATGGGTTGGTCACCAACTTTCATCTCCCTAAATCGACATTGATCATGCTGGTCTCCGCTTTTGCAGGGAAAGACTTCATAGGGAAGGCTTACAGAGAAGCAATTGAAAAAAGATATCGGTTTTACAGCTATGGCGATGCCATGCTCATCCTCTAACGTCTAAGGTTAGAGGTTTGAGGTTTTAGGCCAAATGATTTTGCCTCCAACCTTCTGCCTCCAACCTGATGCGAAGATCGATGGCTCTTAAGTTTGAACTGATTAAGAAAGATCCCCTTTCAGGAGCTCGACTGGGAAGGATTGAAACGGCCCATGGCTCTTTTACCACCCCCGCATTTTTACCTGTGGGGACTCAGGGGACGGTTAAGTCCCTTACCCCTGAGGAACTGGTGGAAATCGGGGTTGAGGTGATTCTGGGCAACACCTATCATCTTTACCTCAGACCAGGCCATGAGACCATTGGGAAACTGGGTGGCCTTCATAAATTCATCCACTGGGATCGACCCATCCTAACGGATAGCGGAGGGTACCAAGTCTATAGCCTCGGTGGCCTCCGAAAGATTTCAGAAGAAGGGGTGACTTTTCAGTCTCACCTGGACGGTTCTCTCCATCTTCTCACACCCGAAAGGGTCATGGACATTCAGAAGACTCTCGGAACTGACATTGCCATGGTCTTAGACGAGTGTATCCCCTATCCTTCTTCGTATGATTATGTAAAGACCTCGACCTCCTTGACGACCCGTTGGGCAAGGAGGTGTCTACAGATGAGGCAGGAGGAAGGTCCTGCGTTCTTCGCGATCGTTCAGGGGGGCATGTATCGGGACTTGAGAGAGGAAAGCGCTCAATCTCTGGTCGAGATGGATTTTGAGGGGTATGCCGTCGGTGGTCTCAGTGTGGGAGAACCTAAATCGAAGATGCTTGATGTGCTGGAGTGGACCACATCCCTTCTTCCAGAGAAAGCTCCCCGTTATCTGATGGGGGTAGGCGCCCCTGAGGACATTCTGGGTGCCGTCATGCTGGGGATCGATCTTTTCGATTGTGTGCTTCCAACCAGGAATGCAAGAAATGGCACGCTCTTTACCCATTCAGGCAAGATTTCCATTAAACAGGCCCAATACGTGGAAGACGGGAGGCCCATCGATGAGAACTGTCTTTGCTACACCTGCCGCCATTATTCGAGGGCTTATCTCCGTCACCTATATCTTGCGAATGAAATTCTCTCTTCGAGGCTAAACACGATCCACAACCTTTTTTACTATATG
>CAYMJV010000302.1:0-2419 GCA_964390545.1 uncultured Syntrophaceae bacterium | reverse complement strand
ATTACATTTTAATCTGATCCCTTCCTGTGGCGAAAGCCTTTTTATTCAATTCATGAACTTTTGCTGGAAGATATTTTAGGATAGTCTTTAACCAGATCTCCTCTTTCACCTCAAAAAATTTTGAGATCGCCCCCAATAAGACAACATTGGCAGCCCGGGCGTCTCCCATCTGCTCGGCTATCTCTGTCCCCTTCACCAGATAAAATCCTTTGAATTTGGACCCAATTTTCTTGGGAATGCTTTTGGGATATTCCATCTCCCCCAAATTGACCGCAGGGGGATTCACCCTGTGATCGTTCATAATAATCTTTCCGTCACGTCTTAGATGATTAATCCAACGAAGGCCTTCCAACTGTTCAAAAGCGAAGAGGATATCAACCTCTCCCTCTTTGATGAGAGGCGAATAAACCTTTTTCCCGAAACGGAAATGGGAGGTGACGATCCCGCCTCTCATGGCCATTCCATGGACTTCGCTCTTCTTCACATCGTAGCCTGCTTCCATGAAGACCTCTGACATGATATCGCTGGCCAGGATTACTCCCTGTCCTCCCACGCCTGCCACCAGCACATTGGTCGTACCATTTTCCATAGATCTTTCTCCCTGACTCAAAGTCCATTCTAGTGTAGTGAATCTAACAATTCTTTATTATGATCTAAGAGCTGTCATTCCTGCCCCGTATCAAGTACGGGGTAAACTCCAGCAGGAATCCAGGCGCCGTCCCTGCGCAAGCAGGGATCTATTCTGCTCTGGATTCCCCCGTGTCAAGCACGGGGCAGGCTCAATCAGGTCCGGAATGACAAAATATGTAAAGTGATTTCTGAAACACTACGTTGTTTCAAATCCGAAGGTTGGCTTTTCCTCCATGCTCTGAATGGCTCCGAATTTACAGACCTGAAAGCAGAGATGGCATCCAGGACAGAGGCTCGCTTCAATTCGAGAAATTCCTTTTCGCTTCTTCCCGTCTGCCGTCATCGCCATGTCTCCCTCGACCGGATGGAAAGAGATGGCTGGACAGCCCAGGTTAACACAGCTCTTACAACCAATACATTTCGTGGAATCGACCTGGAGAGGCTTATTATACTTCTTAAAGGCTCTCCGGAGAAGGATGCAGGGGCCTTCACTGATGACGAGAGAAGGGTCGTCCTTGTCTAGTTCCTCTTTGATCACCCGCTCCGTCTCCTCCAAATGCCATGGATTCACCTTCCTCGGGTTTTCAATTCCGAGGGCTCGACCGAGTTCGACGAAATCGATTCGGTGGGCTATCTCCCCACTGATCGTATATCCCGTCGCTGGATGCTCCTGCTGACCTGTCATTCCTGTGGTTCGATTATCGAGAAGGATAATGGTGGCATAGCTCTTATTGTACGCCACGTCCATCAACGGATGGACTCCTGAATGGAGGAAAGTGGAATCCCCGATCACGCCCACAATCTTCCCCTTTCCTGCCTCTCCCAGTGCCTTTGTCATCCCATGGGCACCGCTAATGCTTGAACCCATACAGATGTTGCTATGTAAGGAACTCAAAGGAGGGTAGGCACCTAATGTGTAGCATCCAATATCGCCTGCTGCGAAGACTTTTAACTTCCTTAAAACCGCAAAAATCCCTCGATGGGGACATCCCGGGCAGAGATTGGGGGGCCTGGGAGGGAGGGTTTCTTGGAAAAGGGGTTTGGGAGCCTTGAACTTCTTCCCCAACATTCCTTTGGTAACAATATAGGGATTCAATTCACCACAGATGGGAAACCGATCCTTTCCTCCCTTGGGTTTGAATCCCATCGCCTTGATATTCTCTTCGAGAAAGGGATCCAGTTCCTCAACAATATAGACCTTCTTTACCTTCTTAAAAAATTCTCCGATTAAATTCTTAGGCAGAGGCCATACCATCCCCAGTTTGAGATAGGAATAATTCGGAAAGGCTTCCTTGGCATATTGATAAGAAATGCCAGCTGTGATGAATCCGACCGATGGGTCGTTGATCTCCATTCGATTCCCTGGGAATTGCTCTGCAAACTCCTTCAATTTGAGAAGGCGTTCCTCAATGACTCTGTGTCGAATCCTTGCAAACGAGGGTAACATGGTAAACTTATCAAACTGTTTACGAATTTCTATAGGGATTGGAGGAGTGACAGGGTCGCCCAATTCCACAATCCCTTTCGCATGAGAAAGCCGGGTGACCCCTCTGACCATGACTGGGGTATCAAACTTTTCACTGGTCTCAAAGCCCAGTTTGACAAAGTCCTTCGCTTCCTGGCTATCACTCGGTTCCAGCATAGGCACTTTAGCAAACTTGGCATAATTCCGATTGTCCTGTTCGTTCTGGGAGCTATATAATTCCGGATCATCGCAGGTAACGATGACGATACCCCCACTCACCCCTACATAGGAGAGCGTCATAAAGGGGTCTGCCGCCACATTCAA
>CAYMJV010000301.1:0-2426 GCA_964390545.1 uncultured Syntrophaceae bacterium | reverse complement strand
CCATGGTGGTGGTGATCGTAATGACCTGTCCATACCAAATCGGGTCATAACCCATTTGTTGAACGATAGGGTAAAAGATAGGGAGTGAAATAAGGAGGAAGGCAAGGGCGTCCATGACGCAACCACCGATCATATAACATAGTAGAATGATCCAGAGGAGCATCCAATTCGGTAGCGGCAGAGTGCTAATCCATGAAGCAGCTTCAAAGGGCAATCTGGTCACAGCAAGAAATCGGCCGAAAATCGTAGCGCCCGCCACGATCATGAATACCAAACATGAAATACGCAGAGTATCCACGCACGAACCGATGAATCCCTTCCAGGTCAGTTTTTTCCTCACAATACAGATGATCAGACCAACCGCAGAGCTCGCTGCCGCAGCCTCTGTGGCTGTTACCATCCCTGTAAAAAGGGCAACCATGATGATAAGAAATAGAATGACGATATCGATCGCATCGGGAAGGGCTTTAAACCTTTCTTTCCAGGTACTTTTGGGGCCTTTGGGACCCCAATCCGGATGCCGATAACAGATGTACACTACGGTGGCTGCGATTAAGATAGTCAGTATGGCGCTGGGGATGACATTTCCGAAAAATAATTTGCCGATGGATTGACCTGTGTAAATGGCATATACAACGAGGACAATGCTTGGAGGTATCATGACACCCAAAGTAGATCCAGCCACCACCGAACCTGCACTGAGCATTGGGTGATACTTATATTTTTTCATTTCTGGTAGAGCCACTGAACTCATGGTCGCAGCCGTGGCTGTATTCGAACCGCTGATGGCTGAAAAGGCGGCACAGGCCATGATGGTCGTGATGGCTAACCCCCCTCGATAATGGCCGAACCATCGGTAGGTCGTGTGGTATAGACTGTTGCTATATCCTCCATAGTGGGCAAATTCTCCCACCAAGATAAACATTGGAATGACGGTCAAGCCGTAATTAGAGAAGATGTTCCACATGTCTGTGCCGATCATTCCAAGGGCTGCCTTAAAGCCGGCGACATAACTAAATCCCAGAAAACCGACCAAAGCCATGGTGAAGCCCACCGGTATCCTGAGCAAGAAGAGGACGAAAAACATGAAGAGAATTCCATAAACTCCAACGATCGGGCCTTCCATCTGTTATTTACCCCGTTAGAAAGCCCCGCTGCTCGCCCCGTTAGAAATTTTTCTGTATTAACCAACGGTCCCCTTTGGTAACCTACTTCTAACGGGGCGAGCAGCGGAGATGATAGCTGTTTTTTTTAGCGGACCTCGTTAGAAAGTCTTCCATTTTCTAACGGGGTTTAGTTCTCCTTGCCTTTGAGGCTTTTCAAGAAATCGATAATGAGTGTGAGGGAAAATACAGCAAACCCCAGCGCGACACAATAAATGATGGGATGGAACACGATTTTTAATGTTTCCGAAACCTCCCCTGATTTAGATATCTTCATCCCCCAGACGAATACCTGCCAGGAAACAATCGCGAAGAATATTGTGGTAATAAGATAGCTAATGGCATCGAGAACCCTGTTAACCTGCTTCGGAAATTTTTGTGTCAATATATCTACAACGATATGATCTTTTCTTTTTTGGGTATAACCGAGCGCAAAGGCAATGACGATGGCTCCTAAGAACCCCACTGTTTCATAGGCGCCTCTCCAAGTCGATTTAATAAAAGGGATTCTTAAAAATGCATTTGCTGTTGCAATGGACATAAGAAGGAGAACGGCTACGCTGCCTAAGAAAAGGAGGATTTTATTCAAAAAAACATTTATTTTTTCAAGATAACTCATTTCCTCCCTCCATCCACATCATGAATAAGGGGTCTGGGGAATTCCCCAGACCCCTTTAAACTCCTTCGATTATTTAATCTGTTTTTCGTAATAATCTTTATAATATAAAACATCCTTCATGATCTGGTCGCCAGGTAATCCGGCTTTGGTGACCCTTGCGATATAAGCATCGGTGAGGGGTTTCAAAAGTTTTGGGATCTCTGCTTTCTCACTCGCGGGAAGTTCATAGATCTGAAGGTTATATTTTTCCTTTGACCACTTGAGCGCGTCTGTGACATGGTTATCCACATAGTGCCCAGTCCAAAAGGCCTGCTCTCGGTCCAAGTCATCAATCACCTTCTTTACATCACTGGGAAGCGAATTCCACTTACCCTTATTCATCACCACGGAGAAGGTAACTACCCACAGGTTTGCTAACGTAGCGTTGGCCGTATAGGAGGCATAGTTAAAGTCCTGGAGGACCTCCATCGAAGACACATGGCCCTTCACTGTACCCTTCTGAAGTGCCTCGGGCGTATCCGACTGCGGCATGGCGACTGGAATTCCGCCCAAATTCTTTATGATGTCTGCTTGAGTTCCTCCCACCCTCAATTCCAGTCCTTTTAAATCTTTTAGAGATTTCACGGGTTTAATGGTCATGATAT
>CAYMJV010000300.1:0-2430 GCA_964390545.1 uncultured Syntrophaceae bacterium | reverse complement strand
CTTGACAGGAATTTTCTTGCATGGTAACAGTATTTTAAAAATATATTAGAAATATTTTTTTAATATATCTTTGAAAGGTAGGATAGAAGATCTTGAAGAAGATTAAGAACAGCTCGAAGAGCAAGAAAGCTATTGTTTACGAGAACTTGAAAAGCAGGATTATCAAGAATCTCATCAACCCAGGAGAACCTCTTAGCGAGGGTGAACTTTCAAAAGAGTTGAAGATCAGCAAAACCCCTATTCGCGAGGCCTCACAGCAACTTGAGAAGGAGGGATTTGTTGAAAATATTCCAGGGAAGGGATCTTTTGTTTCAAGAATTTCCATCCAAGATATTCGGGAAATCTTTGAGATTCGTGAGGTCCTGGAATGCGAGGTCGTCAAACGGGCAGCTCTGAAAAGCGATCCGGACAAAGTAGAGAGCATTAAAAAGAAATTTGAAGCAGAAAGCAATGGAGACAAGAATTCCAGGGATCATTTTAGGGCAGGCGACCGAATCCATACCTTCGTCTTCGAATCCTTTGGAAACAAGAGGCTCCTCGAATATTACAAGAGGCTTCAAGAACATATTATAAGGATGCGCCTCAATTTTTTTAGTGAGCTCCATCAGGAGCGATCCGAGCAATCCTATAGAGAACATCTTGAGATAATGGATGCTTTAATCGCCCAGGATCCCCTAAGGGCAGAAAAGGCGATGAGAGACCATCTTCGAAATGCCACAGAGTATCTCAAAAAAATCATTTAGCATCAAACCAGAAAGGAGAATGGAGATGAATCAGATCATTACTAAGATTGAACGACCCTCGAAAGAAGTAATGGACCAGTTTCGAAATATTGGTTCAGCAACGGTCCATGAGGCCTCCGGCAGGAAGGGTTACGTGGATTGTGCGATTAAACCTATCGGAAAGGGCGTCCGCATTTGCGGTCCCGCTTTTACAGTTCAATGCCACCCCAAAGACAACCTGATGCTCCATAAGGCTCTTGAAAAGGCCCAGCCCGGAGACATCATTGTTGCATCGGTAGGAGGGTATTACGAAGCAGGCTACTTGGGTGGGTTGATGGCCACTTCAGCGGTAGCGAGAAAAATAGGGGGATTGGCTATCGATGGTTGCATACGAGATTCCGAAGAGATCATCAAAATGGGGTGGCCTGTGTTCTGTCGTGGATTTTGCATTTTTGGCACAGCGAAAACAGGACTGGGTCTGGTCAATCACCCAACTCTCTTTGGAGGCGTAATGGTCAATCCCGGAGATCTGATCCTTGGCGATGGTGATGGCATGGTCGTGGTTGATCGGAACGAATGCAAAGCCGTTTTGGAAAAATCGATAGAGAGGGTAGAAGCGGAGAAGAAGAAATCGGTGCAGCTTGCGGCTGGGGTCTCCAGCGTGGAGTTCAACAAGCTGGGCAAGAACTTTGAATTCTTGGGATTGAAGGAGGATTGATTTGATGAAGGTACAAAAGAACCGATTGAAGGAAGTTGCCATTGATATCCTAAAAGGATTGAAGGCAACTGATGAAGAGGCGGCCTTGGTCGCAGAGATTTTGGTCCAGGCCGACATGCGGGGTACCGACACGCACGGTGTTCATTTGCTCACCCTTCTGCCAGACCGCGTTGCCGCAGGCATGATTCAAATTCCGACGAATCTTAAGGTGATAAAAGAAGGAGAGACCACTACGCTCCTCGATGGTGCGAACGGGCTGGGCCAGTTCGCCGTCCATCGAGCCATGGAGACGAACATTCAAAAGGCAAAAAAATTCGGCGTGGGATGCACCTTGGTTCGAAACACCAATAACATTGGCTCCCTGATTTACTATACCCTCATGGCAGCACAAGAGGGGATGGTTGGAGTTGTCATGGGCAATGCTGCTGCGGCCATGTCTCCATGGGGAGGTACAGAAGCCTTTTTCGGGACGAATCCGATCTCGTTCGCTGCTCCGGGGGGGACAGAAGGCCCTGTGGCCTTGGATATGTCCTCCAGTTTCGTCGCACGGGGAAAGATTCGACTTGCTGAGCGGAAGAAGGAACCCATACCCTTAGGATGGGCTTACGATGAAACAGGGGCTGAAACCACAGACCCCACGGCTGCCATGAAAGGCACCCTTGTACCAATTGGAGGACCCAAAGGTTATGGCCTGGCTTTAATGGTCGATATCCTGGCCGGATTGCTTTCTGGTTCCAAATACGGACAAGGCATCAAGACATTCCATCAGCTTGTGGGACCCACTGGAGTAGGTGTGTTCTCACTCGCTATCGATATCGAAAGGTTTATGTCGCTTAAGCAGTTTAATGAATTGATCCAAGCCTACCTTGCATCGATCAAAGGTTCAAAAAAGGCAAAAGGTGTCTCCCGGATCCATATCCCAGGAGAGAGAAAATTCGAAAAAGAGAAACGGAGCTTAAAAGAAGGAATTGAAGTAAGTGATGGACTGGC
>CAYMJV010000299.1:0-2433 GCA_964390545.1 uncultured Syntrophaceae bacterium | reverse complement strand
TATCGTCCGGTGCTTCCTGTCTCATCGGCGATTCCGTTTCTGGGAGAAGGAGACACTCCTCTCATCCGATCTCGCCGCCTTGGCCCTGCTCTTGGCTTGGAGAACCTCTATTTCAAAAACGAGGGCCGAAATCCAAGCGGATCTTTTAAAGACAGGCCAGGCGCGCTCGCGGTTATACTGGCTCAAGAAGCCGGGGCTAAAGGAGTGCTGACCGCATCCTCCGGGAATGCGGCCACGGCCATCTCGGCATACGCCGCGGCCGCCGGACTGAAATGCCTCATTCTGCTGGAGCCGGGCAATCCACCCGCCAAACTGCGCCAGGCCTTGGCCACAGGCGCCCAGGTCGTCCCAGTCAAAGGCATCTTTGCTCATGGTCCAGAGGCACTCCAGCATTTCCTTGGAGTCGTGGCTGCTCGCCTGAACTACTATCTCGGCTTTATCTGGGCACCGGTCAATCCTTACCTTCTTGAAGGCATCAAGAGCATCTCCTATGAGATTGTTGCGCGACTGCCCGGCCCACCTGATATCGTGGTATGCCCCGTGGGTGGCGGTGACATGTTCACTGCTCAATGGAGGGGGTATCTCGAAATGAAAAGAGCTGGAATGATCAAGCAGTTGCCCCGAATGGTTGCGGTGCAGTCAATCAACGCAGGACCTTTACTTCAGGCTGTTCGAACAGGAGCTGAACGAGTGAGTTCCCTCCCTTCTGCGAATTCAAAGATTTCAGGCATCAATGTTGCATTTACGGGAGATCATGCACTCGCAGCAGTTCGAAACTCAGGGGGCGTAGCCATCGGGGTCAAAGACGAAGATGTGTTCGATACTCAGCGCCAGATTGGAACTGAGGAAGGGATCTGGACAGAACCCGCAGGTGCTGCCCCAGTGGCCGCGATTTCGGAACTTCTCTCCACGGGAGAGATTCGCAGGGACGAGCGGATTGTTTGTATATTGAGTGGCGCAGGGTTCAAAGATTCCAACCTGGCTGAGGCGGAGGCTTTGGAAATCAGCCAACGCAAACCGATTGAATTTGATGTCGAGGCCAAAGGGATGGAAGATTTCTTCAAGCAAATGGGAAGGTAATACAAGTGCCTTAAATTCCATTACAGTCAATGGAAGTCCCCCTCACCCCATCCCTCTCCCCAGTGGGGAGAGGGGAGGGTGAGGGGACCTCATGTCAAAGAATTAATTGCGTTTGTATTAGTTGCTCCGCCGCGTAGAAAGAACTTGGTGTTGATAAAATTCGTCCGCTCTGTTAACGCTAATCTGACACGGAAAGAAAATGTCTTAGGAAGAATGGAGAAATCGATGGAATCGATCGAAGAACGCCAAGGACCAGAATTCCCTTTTCCTGTTCCGACCTATCGCTTCAATCAAAGGAATGAGATGTTCAAAAGGAATGTATGGGATGAAAAAAATCGACCTCTGATGAAAAGTTTTTCTGAGGTCAAATACCAGTCAAAGGTGGGCTACCGAAAGATCGATTATGCCTTCCGCAATGCCTCCTGGAGCTTGGAGTGGAGATATGGCCTGGGAAATGCTCGGAGCGACTTCGGTCTCTATGAATGGAATGGTGTTCCCGAAAGGATGAGACCCTACGTTGAAACCGGAGACCCCGTAACAGAGCCTCCTGAGGAGATGAGTCGTACCATAAAGAAAGTGGGTCGGTTCTATGGAGCCGATCTGGTTGGTATCTGCAGAGTTCATCCCAACTGGATCTACTCCCATGAGTTTAATGTGATTACCCAGGAGACTTACCCGATCGAGATCCCGGAGGGATGCAACCATGCAGTCGTCATGGCCATTGAGATGAATTACGATGCGATCTGCTCCTCTCCGACAGGTGTTTCAGCAGGGGCAACTGGGCTGGGATATTCGAAGATGGCCTTTGTCGCCAATATGGTGGCTGCCTTCATTCGAGGCCTTGGTTACCGCGCGATCCCCGCAGGAAATGACACAGCCCTGAGCATCCCTTTGGCTATGGCTGCAGGGCTGGGAGAAGGCAGCCGGATGGGGTTATTGGTGACCGAAAGATTTGGGCCTCGAGTGCGGCTCTGTAAGGTCTTCACAGACCTCCCGCTCCAAAATGATTCCTACCGTCCCTTCGGAGTAATGGAATTTTGCAAAACCTGTAAGAAATGTGCGATCCACTGTCCTTCCCGGGCCATCCCTGATGGCTCCATGTCAACAGAAGGTCCAACTATCTCCAACCAATCCGGCATTCTAAAATGGTATGTTGATGGGGAGAAGTGCTTCGCTTTCTGGGCAAAAAATCGGATGGATTGCACGAATTGTATTCGTGTCTGTCCCTTCAACAAAGTTCCGGGGATGAGCCACGACGCCGTTCGGTTCCTGATTAGAAAAACGAGCTTTTTCAATTCTTTTTTTGATTGGATGGACAGCCTCCTGGGATATGATCGACCCATTTCGGCAAAG
>CAYMJV010000298.1:0-2439 GCA_964390545.1 uncultured Syntrophaceae bacterium | reverse complement strand
GTTTCCAGGCATCCTGATCGACGCCATGGAAGCGGAGGGACACGAGGCGATCTCGTAATCTCTCATCTGAAACTGTAATGAGTCCTCCTTCCCCTGTGGTAAGATTCTTGATGGCGTGGAAGCTGAACACAGCCGGGTTTTTTCCAGACCCGATCCGCTGTCCACGATACTCCGTCCCGATCGCATGGGCTGCATCCTCGATTAAAATGAGTTCGTGCTTCTCACAGAGAGTCCTGAATGCGTCCAGGTCGCAGGGTTGACCCGCGAAGTGAACCGGAACGATGGCTTTCGTTTGCGGCGTAAGGACCTGCTCGACACTGGCAGGATCGAGCTGGAATGTCCTGCGGTCGATGTCGGCAAAAACAGGCCGTGCTCCCACGAACTCCATCATGTTCACTGGCGATGGCCACGTGAGTGACGGTGTGATCACCTCATCGCCGGGGCCGATGCCAAGAGCTTGAAGGAGAATGTGGAAACCCGCTGTGCCGGACGTGACAGCAACTCCGAACGGTGCAGACACATAGCGCGAGAACTCCTTCTCGAAGGCCGCCACGCGTGGGCCTGAAGTGATCCAGCCTGAGCGGAGTGTTTCACTCACTTCCCGGATTTCGGCTTCAGTGATACTTGGCCGTGTGAATGGAAGGAATGTTTGTCTCATCGTTTATTTTCTGACGCTTTCTCCTTGGTGGTTCTGGAACCTCACACGCCTCATGTCACCTTCCTCAGCCATTTCCCTGTTGAACTGAGAGCCACCCTTCTCGTCCCTCCACTTTGTGCCTCCCTATCACTGCTCCGGGAATTTGGTCTGCAGATGGAAGAAGTTGTCCAAGGGGCACCAAGTTTCCCCCTCGGGACCGAAGCTGCTGGAGGAACTCCCGAAACAGGCCAAGGCAGGACATCCCCTCTACCTCTGCATGGATGGTTAACACGCTGAGGGACTCCGGCTTCAAGAACGAGGTGAGGTACTGGTTATAGTGCTCCTGGGTAACCCGCTCTCGACCGACCACCTCGTCGTAAGTGGGGAGGGTGGTCGGGATCTGAGGCTGAGACAAGGCCTTTCCGTTCACCACGGGATAAAAAATAGAAGTTCCTCGGCAATCGCTATTGTAACGAAAAGGTAATCTGGCTTTTTCAAGGAGGGCTTGCTCGGTGATGCGCCACGAGGGAGCAGCGGAACAGATGGGGGAGATTCCCGTAGACTCACGGATCACCTCAAATCCCCGAATAAGATCCTGATAAATCACCTCACCCGTCATCCTCTCGATATGGGTCTGCCAGCGGTAATGGTCCCATGCATGCAAACCGAGCTCATGTCCCTCACTGGCGGTGGCTTTGAGTACGTGGCTCAGTTGCTTAGCGATCAACGGGCCACGCCACAGGGTTCCTCTCAGTAATATATCCCAGCCATAGAGTTTCGAGGCTTTCGTACGCCACATTTTACGCAGGAATTCAGGGCGGAACAGTCGCCAAATGTGCCGGCCCATGTTATCGGGTCCCGCCGAGAAAAAAAAACTCCCCTGCACCCGATGTTCCGCCAATACCTTTAGGAGATTTGGCACACCCTCCTGAGTTCCACGAAATGTGTCGACGTCAATGCGCAAGCCAACTCGAAACAAGTCTTCCCCGGTTCTCAACTTATCCTCTCGTTTCGAATTCCCCCGTATCAACCGCCTGACCGAGGAAGAAATTAAGGGTGGTGGACACGGATGTCTTCAGATCCACTTTTGGCTCCCAATTGAGCAGCCTCTTCGCATTGCGGATACTGGGACGGCGGTGTTGAAGATCTTGATATCCGGGGCCATAGTAAGTACTGCTTTCGGTTTCCCGGAACCCAGCAAAAGGCGGAAATCTGTGGCGCAGCGGGTGGTTGTCGAACATCTTCACCAACATCTCCGCAAGCCCGCGGATACTCGTCTCATTGTTGGGATTCCCAAGATTGATAATCTGACCATCGCATTTCCCTCTTTCATTTTCAATAATGCGAAAGAGACCTTCGATCCCATCGCGGATATCCGTAAAGCAGCGTTTTTGCTTTCCGCCATCAATCAGCAGAATGGGCATTCCTTCAACAAGATTTAAGATGAGCTGCGTGATTGCTCGCGAGCTGCCGATCCTTGCTGAGGTGAGACTGTCGAGCCGAGGTCCTATCCAATTGAATGGACGAAACAGTGTGAATTGTAGTCCTCCATTTTGGCCATAGGCCCAGATGACCCTATCGAGAAGCTGTTTGCTGCAGGAGTAGATCCACCGCTGCATCCGGATGGGACCGAGAACTAGTTTGGAGTTATCTTCGTCAAACTCCTTCTCGTCACACATCCCATATACTTCAGAGGTAGAGGGAAAGATTACACGCTTTCCGTATTTGACGCAGTAGCGCACGACCCTCAAGTTTTCCTCAAAATCAAGCTCGAACACTTTGAGAGGATTTCGGACATATTC
>CAYMJV010000297.1:0-2460 GCA_964390545.1 uncultured Syntrophaceae bacterium | reverse complement strand
AAATATTTTGAGAAGAGTTCGGTCCGGATGGGGTGAGACTCACGGTAAAAAGACTGCTGAATGAGCTCTAATTCTTTCATCTGGTCCGAAGAGAGGTTGAGATCAGATGATCTGAGGCACGGAGTTTCTCCCCGTCGGTGCATTCTCCCCATTCCGGGGCCGTGCCCCTTCTCTGAAGGTTGAGAGAAAGAGGGAGAAATGAAAAGAAACAAAAAAAGAAAAACCAGAACAAGAGATTTTAACTTCATGATGGCCCACCTGTCATCCTCCCCGGCCCCCCCCTTTATAAAGGGGGAAATATTTCTCCTCCCTTTGGTAAAGGGAGGTAGTGAGGGATTTTGGAGTGTGATTTTAAACCAACTAAGTTGGTTTCTATCCTTCTAAAAGATATCGAAATGATTTCAAAAAGTCAAACCATTGAGCAAAAACAAAAGGGGAAGGACAAAGGCCTTCCCCTTTTGTTTTCATGGCCGGAGGTGAAGGTTAATTGCACATTCCATGTCCTGGGCCCATGCCTCGACCATGACCCATCATATGACCACGGCCAAAACCACGTCCCATCCCTGGTCCAGATTCCTGAATCTGTTCGGGGGTGAGGAATTTACGAGCTTCCAATTTCGCCTGGACGGCCTTATCCTTCATCTGATTTTGAAGGTCTCTCAATTCCTTCTCTTTGCCCACGATGGCGTTGGGGTCAGCGTTGGGGTTGGTCCAGAGAGAATGAAGCTCCACTCTCTTGGTGACGAGGGCTCCCCTGAGTTGAGCTGTCTCCTCGTTAAACTTTCGACGGAGTTCCTGAAATTTTGCCTTCTGCTCTGGAGTCAGATTGGAAAATCTTCCTGGGTCCCCAGATTCCCAGCCGCGTTCCCCTTTCCATCCCGGACCTTGACCCGGGCCACGCCCAGGGCTCTGGGCATTGACATAAGTCACACCCAGGATCAATACAGTGATTAGACTCAGTGCTAACAAGGTTTTTTTCATCGATGTTTCCTCCTTTTAGAATTTTTACTCTTTTACAAAGCAAGAGCTATGCCAACCTGTTTTGCGTTTCTTCATTAATCCCCCTAACCCCCCCTTTAGCAAAGGGGGGAGGGGGGATTTTCAAAAGGTTTCGTAGCGTTAAATGATTTTGTAGAGCTCTCATATTTGATCATCTGGCCAAGGAAAGTATCCGGTTTAAGAGATCCTATTCAAAATAAAAACCGGAAAGGGTTGTCGATTGTTTTGGCGATAATTGGGATTTCATTTGAATTTCATAAAGGTATCCGTTTCGACAATCTTGACGATTTATTCGACAACAATTTCCTTCCCCTCACCCCCTCCCTCTCCCCTTGAAGGGGAGAGGGGAAAGGTGAGGGGTGTTCGCTATCATTCGAGTAATTCGTGGGATAAAAAGTTTTTCTTGAAAAAGAGTGATGGAAAAGGTAGAAAAAAGAAGAAAATTGAAGGATAGAAGAAGGACCAACCTCATAAGGAAGAGCCAAGAGGAATCTGTCCGTAACAACCGATTATTGAAAATTGCAAATTGAAAATTAGGACGACGAAATGGAATCCGGCAAGACGTTTACCAGGTTTGACTGTGCCACGGCGAGGGAAACATGGATAAGTTGATCATCAGTGTAGGGATTACTGGTTCTCGAATCACTCGTCAGCAAACACCCTATATTCCCATCGCTCCTGAAGAGATTGCGCGGTCCGGGATCGAAGCCTGGAGAGCCGGCGCTTCCATTCTCCATATTCATGTGAGGGATCCAAAGACGGGGCTTGGGACTCAAGATCTTGCTATTTTCAAAGAAGTGGTAGATCGCATTCGGAACGAAACGGATGCCATCCTCTGTCTGACGACAAGCGGGATTCCGGGTCGTAATCTGTCAATCCAGGAAAGACTTATTCCCCTCTCCTTCAATCCAGAGCTGGTCTCTTTTGATGCAGGTTCGATCAATATGGGGGAGCATGTCTTCCTCAACCTTCCAGAATTCTTGGAGGCACTGGCCAGGGAAACACTGGCCAAGGGAATCAAGCCAGAGCTCGAAATCTTTGAGGTAGGGATGGTCTACACATGCCTTCACTATCTGGAGAGAGGGCTTCTCACGCCTCCCCTCCACTTCCAATTCGTCCTGGGGACGCCTGCTGGAATGCCGGCGACTCCAAAATCCCTTCTCCATCTCTCAGAAATTATTCCGCAGGGGTCCACCTGGTCTGTGATTGGTATTGGGTCGGGTCAACTTCCAATGGCAATGATGGGAATGATAATGGGAGGACATGTCCGGGTTGGATTGGAAGATAACATTTATTATTCAAGAGGCGTTCTGGCCAAAAGCAATGCAGAATTGGTCGAAAGGGTAGTTAGGATTGCCGGGGAGTTTGGGAGAGAGGTAGCAAACCCAAAAGAAGCAAGAAAAATTATTAACTTATCTGAAAGAACCTAAGAGTCAAGAATTGATGGTCTCGTAAAAAGTC
>CAYMJV010000296.1:0-2475 GCA_964390545.1 uncultured Syntrophaceae bacterium | reverse complement strand
AACGCCTGCTTCACACGCAGGAAGTCGTAGGTTCAAATCCTACAGCGCCCACCATTTTTTCCCCTCCCAAAACTCCTCCTTAAGTCCCGCCCCCTCAAGAACCTCGACAAAAATGCACAAGCTGCTATGAAAGAAATACATGTGTTCCCCTAATTCAGATAAAATGCGGTCAACACTGATTAACTTCTGTCAAATTCAGTGGTGGCACATCGCTTGCATTTTCGGAGCAGGATGCCTAATTGCTTTCCCATCCCTTGGCGAAAGGAGTAATAAGTGGCCGAATCCGAAATAGTTAGGATCAGAAGAAAGAACCATGAAGCTCTTGCTTCCTCAAGGCGACGCCTATTGATCTGCATGGCGATAAGTTTAGCGGTTTGGGCAGTAATCATTCTGGGTTCGTTAGTAACTTCCTAATCCAATAACCCCCGACCTCAGGGAGTCGGACAAGAGAAAGGGGGGTGTCACCTTTTTTTGACCCTGGTCTACGTGGTCTTTTAGGACTCAGGAGGGAGTTTTAAAAATAATTCTTATATGCAATTTTCAAAGACCAACGGCAGGGGCAAAACAGCCTCTGCCGTTTTTGTTATTGGGTTTCAAATGGAGAGGTCAATAGAAATGTTCGAGGAGGGTAGGGCAAAACTAAAGTGTTCGCCTTCTTGTCTATATTCTAGAAGGTTACGAGATCCACTATTTCATGAGCGATAACTAATTGGCAATTAACCTTTGGACTTCTTGGCCCTCGCACGGGCCTTCTCTGCTCGAGTCCTATGGGCTAGGTCTGCTCGGTGTGCTCGCTCATAGGTCTGAATATCTTTGAAACGGCCTTTGGCATCTCTAACCGCATAGAGCTTCTTCCCTGATTTGCTGCGATGTGTGGTGCGTCGTGCTTTCCCTGCCATGTGCTATCTCCTTTCCATTTAGCTGTTGATGATTTGATTCTGTATCGGATTCTATTCTTTTCGGGATCGGGTGTCAATAAGAATTGGATGAAAATATTAGAATTGAGGGATAGGGCCTATTTGGGTTGCCAACAAAGACATTCATGGATACCCTAAATTCAATAGCCCACCTAAAAAGCCGCAAAATCCGAAGCAACCAGAGTTGTATTTTTTCTCAAGCTTGGATTTCTATATAATAGACTCCTTGTTCTCTATGTTATATCTTGTAATCGTACCCTGATCGTTTAAAAATGTTCATGATGATCTGGTTCTCGGGGTCAATCGTGGCTCCAAAACGTGAAAAGCCATTTTCTCTGCCAATGTTTATGACTCTCATGAGCAAGATGCTTCCAAGCTCCTTCCCCTGTCAGTCATCCCTGACCACAACTGCCAATTCCGGCTGTTCCCTCTTCGGGTAGTACGCATAACGGCCTACGCCGATGATCGCACTAGAATTCTCCTCTGAGGGCTCTGAGGGTCAGCTCTGAGGGTCAGGTCTATTTTGTTGGCATCGTACATAGAAATCATAAATCATTCGGTCCGCGATAATGCTAAGAATATAAACCTGACACCCCCATTGTTTCGTAGGGGCAGGTTTTAGGGTCTTTACCCAAACTTCTCCTCGGTCTTTCTCCCCAAGGTGTGTATCGTAAAGAGTTTCTGGTTAAAATCTCCTTTCTTTTGTTGGTGGAAAAAGCTATTGCTTTTTTGGATTAGTATCCTCTTCTAGGACAACACCGTAGAGTTTTTTCATACAGTCGGGACAAATACCGTGAGAGAATTCCGCTTCAGAATGCTCCTGGATAAAAGCTTCAAGTTGATTCCAATAACCCTTGTCATCCCGGATCTTTTTGCAAGAAGCGCAGATGGGGATCAATCCGCTCAACGTCTTGATTTGGCTGAGGGCGTCTCGAAGTGCCTGTGCTGTTTCACGCTCTTTCGCAAGCAAAAGCCGAATTTTGGACGTAGAGTATGCGATGATCAGAAAGGACAAGAGTCGTATTATTGTGTTCCAAAAAGCAAGGGCAATGTTGCTATATGGGTGAGATGAATAAATGTCGGAGAGGAACCACACGATCGAGCTCTGAATTGAAATCAGGCACGAACTGGTGAAGCCCAATTTCCACGCTGCGATGGCAATCGGCAGGAAGTAGAACACAAAAAATCCGAATTCATATCCAGTAACGTAATCTATATAGCCGAGAACAAGGACTGAGAGAGCGACAACAACCAATATCGATTTGCCTTTAAAGAAAGGATTGTCTTTCATATCTGTATCTCCTGTAACATTCCTCCTCATAATCTTGCATAACAAGAAGTTAGAGTTAGAGATTTGATTTCTGCTAGAGAGAGTCAAAAAACTTTTATGTTAGGAAGAAGGACGCTAAAAGACCCAAGATCTCAGTTTCTCAAGCCTGTTCCCGATGAT
The DNA here is from genome assembly GCA_964390545.1 of uncultured Syntrophaceae bacterium. Taxonomy (GTDB): domain Bacteria; phylum Desulfobacterota; class BSN033; order BSN033; family UBA1163; genus CAYMJV01. The sequence goes on along the minus strand of CAYMJV010000296.1, from coordinate 108 downwards.
CCTCCCAGGATCTAATCATTTCAGCTCCGTCACAGGAGACTCCTCTGCCCACAGGTGGTAAACGTAATTGTAAAGCTCTTCGCTCACCGACACCTTGTAAGGAGTAGG
>CAYMJV010000295.1:0-2505 GCA_964390545.1 uncultured Syntrophaceae bacterium | reverse complement strand
GGGGTGGCGTTTACCTCCATCCTCGCCTCTTTGTTGCTCATCACCCGAAAGAACCCCATCCATAGTGCCCTATTCTTGGTGCTGAACTTCTTGTGTGTCGCCGTGCTTTACATCCTGCTCTACAGTCAATTTATCGCTATCGTCCAGGTGGTCGTTTACGCCGGCGCCATCGTGATGCTGATCGTCTTTGTCATCATGCTTCTGGATCTGGAGGTGGAGCTCCGTTCTGGCTTGAAATTCACCTATACTAAGTTGGTCGGGGGCTTTTTGGCTATTCTTTTCTTTTTTGGAATCTTTTATGCGGTTGTAGCCAAATCCCCTACGGGAAAGACGGGGTCCTCTTATACACCGGAAAATATGACCAGCAATGTGAAGGCCGTCGGCGAGGTTCTGTTCACTCAGTATCTTTTCCCCTTCGAGATTGTATCCGTCCTTCTCGTCGTGGCCATGGTGGGAGCAGTCATCTTAAGTAAGAAAAGGACATAAAAGGAGAGTGCTATGTGGGTCGTTCCAGCCATTCCCCCTGCCTTATTTTTAGTATTGAGTGGAATACTCTTTACCATCGGGGTGATCGGGGCCTTGACCCGGCGCAATGCGATTGTGGTCTTCATGTGCATCGAGTTGATGCTCAACTCCGTCAACCTCACCTTCGTCACCCTTTCACGCTTTCTCCAGTCCATGGACGGGGTGCTCTTCGCTTTCTTTGTCATTGCTGTGGCCGCCGCGGAGGCAGCAGTCGGATTGGCCATTTTTGTGATGATTTACCGCTCAAGAGAAACAATCAATGTGGATGAGATCAATCTGCTGAAATGGTAATGCAAATGCGGAATGCACCCTCTCCCCAACCCTCCCCCCTTGAGGGGGAGGGAGAGGGTGGGGGGAGAAGGAGTTGTAAATGCTCGATTATGTCTGGTTGATTCCTCTGTTTCCGGCGATCGGTTTCGTGATCAATGGATTTTTCGGCAAGCGTCTGGGGAAGACGGTGGTCAGTGTGGTCGGGCCTTCTGCCATTGGCCTTGCTTTTCTCACTTCCATCCTCATCTTCTTCGAACTCCTCGGCCGCCCTGCCTCTGAGCGACTCTTTGAAAAGGTGATCTTTGACTGGGTCGTCTCTGGGAAATTTTATACGGTGATCGGATACCAGATCGACCCCCTGTCCATTTTGATGGCCTTGGTGGTTACAGGAGTCAGCTTCTTCATCCATGTTTACTCCGTCGGTTATATGCATGACGATCCGGGTTACATTCGGTATTTTACCTACCTTAACCTCTTCGTCTTCATGATGATCAACCTCATTCTGGCCAATAATTTCTTGTTGATGTTTGTGGGATGGGAAGGCGTGGGCCTTTGCTCTTACCTTTTGATCGGCTTCTGGTTTGAGAAGGATTCGGCATCTAATGCTGGGAAGAAGGCTTTTGTCGTCAACCGGGTAGGTGACTTCGGTTTCCTTCTGGGCATGTTCCTGCTCTTCACCAGCTTGGGAAAACACGATATCTGGACCCTTGATTTCACGGAAGTCTTCGCCAATGCGAACAAACTCGATACGGGGACCGTCACCGCTATTGCCATCCTGCTCTTTGTGGGAGCCTGTGGAAAGTCCGCACAGATCCCCCTCTATGTCTGGCTTCCCGATGCCATGGAGGGTCCTACACCGGTGAGCTCTCTCATCCATGCGGCAACCATGGTGACCGCGGGAGTCTATATGGTCGCCCGGTGCAATGTTCTCTATAGCATGGCACCCATCGCCATGGCCATTGTCGCGATCGTAGGTGTGGCGACGGCCATCTATACCGCATCCATTGGATTCTGCCAGAACGATATCAAGAAGGTTCTCGCTTATTCTACAATCAGCCAGTTGGGCTATATGTTCCTAGGGGTAGGGGTGGGCGCATACAGCGCAGGGATATTCCATCTGATGACCCATGCCTTTTTTAAAGGACTTCTCTTTCTTGGCGCTGGGAGCGTAATGCACGCCCTGAGTGGTGAATTGGATATGAGAAAGATGGGCGCTTTGAGAAAGAAGATCCCCATCACCTTCTGGACTTTTTTCATTGCCACGTTGGCCATTGCCGGTGTCCCAGGACTCTCAGGATTTTTCAGCAAGGATGAAATCTTGTGGCAGGCCTTTTCAAGCTCCCATGGCCATTTCCTGTTGTGGTTGGTGGCAGCGATCGCTGCTGGCATGACGGCCTTCTATATGTTCAGAGCACTGTTCATGACCTTCTTTGGCGAGTCCAGAGTGGATCACCAGGTGGCCCATCATATCCATGAATCCCCCAAGATCATGACGGTTCCTCTGATGGTTCTTGCCGGTCTCTCCATTATCGGAGGTTATGTAGGTGTTCCCCATATCTTGGGAGGGGCCAATCATGTCCATGAATTTCTTGCGCCAGTCCTAGGAGGAGGAGCTGAACCTGCTAAGGCTCACGCAGGAATCTCCTTCATCTCACAAGCCTGGGCTTCTGGAGGAGAGGCGGGAGGACATTCCGCAACCCTGGAACTCCT
>CAYMJV010000294.1:0-2506 GCA_964390545.1 uncultured Syntrophaceae bacterium | reverse complement strand
GATCTGCTCCATTTCCTCACGTAGGACCTCGAAGAGGATTTCTTCTTTGTCAGAAAAGAAGTTATAGATATTGGCCGGCCTACAACCATAGGCAACGGCTATATCGCGCATACTTGTGGCATTGTAGCCCTTTTCCCAGAAAAGCCTTCGTGCCGTTTCCAGCATCTTCGCCTTTTGAAATCCGGGCTTTACTCTGTTTTGGGTCATCTGAACCAAACCATTTTCGAAAGATATGGCCCTATGATTAGAAACAATAAGAAGTTAATGAAAAGTTTCTGGTTTATTGGGATTAATGAACGACCATTAATCTACTGCATCGATCACAGGCTTGTCAAGTGAAAAATCCGGTCCTTCGTCATGCCTTAGAAGGTGTTTCTGACTAACACAAAGGGGAACAAATTTGAAGCTCAGGAGGCTAGAAAAGCCAAAGATAATTGACAATATTCTTTTTGCCCGTTATGGTTTGGGCATGGCCGAAGAGTAAACCCCTCCTCTCCGACCCATCAGCAGAAGAGGAGAAACCATGAACCTCTTATCCTCTCTTTTTTCCCCTATTAAGATAAAATCATTAGAACTGGTCAACAGGGCGGTCATGCCTCCCATGGGGACGAACCTCGGGAATCCGGACGGTACAGTGAGTGAAGCGAATCTCGCTTATATAAAACGCCGGGCGAGGGGTGGGCCTGGCCTGATCATAACTGAAATTACCTCCGTCCATTCCAGTGGTTCAGCCGCACCGAACGAGCTGGGAGCCTTTCACGACCAGTTTATCCCTGGCTTGAGAAAAATTGCCAAAGCAGTGCATGCTGCCGGGTGCAAAGTGGCCCTGCAACTTCATCACGCTGGGCGGGAAAGTATCTATCTTCTTCGAGAAAAAAAGGCCATTGCTCCCTCTGCGATCCGGTCTCTGGTTTTCGGCCTGACCCCGCGGGAGATCACCCGCGAGGAGATTCATGAGATCATCGCCGCTTTTGGCACCGCTGCCAGGCGGGGAGTAGAGGCTGGCTTCGACGCGGTGGAGATCCATGGTGCCCATGGATACTTGTTAACACAGTTTTTATCAACTCTCTCCAACAAACGTGACGATGAATATGGGGGCAGTCTCAGCAACCGCAGCCGTTTTATGATTGAAGTATTGAAGGAGGTTCGCAAAACAGTGGGCCCAGATTTTCCTATCTCCCTGCGCCTTTCTGTTGAAGAGTGCATCGAAGATGGCTATACCTTTGAGGATATCCGACCCATCCTCCCGGGTCTCGTTCAAGCTGGAACAGACATCCTCCATGCCTCTCTTGGTACGCATGGAAGTCCGGGTGGGATTACGAGCGCCCCCTTTGAGTATCAACCTGGTTTCAATGTCTGGCGGGCTAAAAAGTTAAAGGAGGCAGTTGGCCTTCCAGTGATTGCCGTCGGGCGATTCACAGAGCCTTCTTTAGCGGATGAAGTGATTGCTCGAGGGGAAGCAGACCTTGTGGCCTTTGGCCGCCAGTTTTTAGCTGATCCGGATTTTCTTATCAAAGCACGGGAGGGTCGCCCTGAAGATATCCGCAAATGTATGGCCTGCAATCAAGGGTGCATAGAGCGTTTGATGCTGGGGGAAGGGAAAATACGTTGCGCCATCAACCCCGAGACCGGACAGGAAATACTTTGTCCTAAGGGACCAGCTGATTTCCGTCGTAATGTATGGGTCGTGGGGGCTGGCTCTGGTGGCCTCACCGCAGCGTATGAGGCCGCCCGTCTCGGCCATAAGGTGACTCTCTTCGAAAAGGAGGAGGAAACAGGGGGACAGCTACGTCTTGCAAGGAAAGTGCCCTTTAAGGACCAATATGGAACTTGGGTCTCTTGGCTTACCGCTCAGGTTAAAAAGATGGGAGTCATTCTGCGAACAGGTACTGAAGTGACGGAAAGCATAGTTTCCGAAGGGAAACCGGAAGTGGTGATTTTGGCCAGCGGAGGAGAACCGATTAGGCCTGACATTCCGGGGATTGACCTTCCCTTAGTCTGTCATGCTTGGCAGGTTCTAGGAGGTATGGTTCCGCCCGGGAGAAATGCGGTTGTGATTGGCGGTGGATTGGTTGGCATGGAGACAGCAGATTTCCTATGCCAGAGAGGAGCGCAGGTAACCTTGGTTGAGGTTCTTAAGCGGTCGCCGGTTCTCAAAATTACCTCGCATGGTTATATGTTACACACACGGCTCAAAGAAGCCGGATGCAGACTTCTTTTTAACACTGCTGTAAAGAAGATAGAGGAGTCTTCTGTAACAGTTCTTATTGACGGAAAAGAAGAAATCCTTTTGCCCGCTGACCAGATCATCCTAGCCGTTGGACTTAAGCCCCTCAATGGACTTAAAGAAACCTTACAGACGCAAAAGATCCGTCATTTTATCATCGGTGATGCCATCGAGCCACGTAGAATTATCGAAGCGACAGAAGAAGGGGCGCGTGCCGCTTGGAATATCTAAAAAGTTGGAATACTCGTTTAGAAATTGGCCGTCATTATGAAGCATTTA
>CAYMJV010000293.1:0-2509 GCA_964390545.1 uncultured Syntrophaceae bacterium | reverse complement strand
CGGGTCATCCTTCATAGTGGGGTGGTCGTGGGGAGCGATGGATTTGGATATGTGAAAGAAGGAAAGAAGAATGTGAAGATCCCCCAGGTGGGGAGTGTGGAAATCGAAGACGATGTGGAGATCGGTTCCAATACGACCATTGACCGGGCGGCCTTGGGAAAGACGATCATCCGAAAGGGGGTGAAGATTGACAACCTGGTTCAGGTTGCTCATAATGTCGTTATTGGGGAGGATTCGATCATTGTCGCCCAAGTGGGGATTGCGGGTTCAACCAAGATTGGGAGCAATGTGACCCTGGCAGGACAGGTGGGGGTCGTGGATCACGTTGAAATTGGTGACAATGTGATGGTGGGCGCCCAATCCGGGGTCCCCTATGATCTGGCTCCCAACCAAGCATTCTCAGGATCCCCCGCAGTGCCTCATCGGGAATGGCTTCGGGCCATCTCGGTCTTTCCAAAAATGCCGGAGATGAGAAAAACGCTTCTCGACATCGAGAAACGCCTTAAAGAACTTGAAAAAAGATTCTTTTCAGAAAGGAAGGAGAAGTAGATGATCGAGATCAAAGAGATCATGGCCATTCTGCCGCACGCCTACCCTTTCTTGTTGGTAGATCGCATTGTGGAAATCGAACCAGGAAAGCGAGTCGTGGGGATCAAGAATGTTACCTATAATGAGCCTTTCTTTCCAGGCCATTTCCCGGGTCGGCCCATCATGCCGGGTGTCCTCATCGTGGAGGCCATGGCTCAAACCGCTGGCGTCCTCATCTTTAATTCACTGCCACAGGAAGATCATAAAAAAACGGTCTTCTTCTTAGGGATCGACAATGTCCGTTTCAGAAAGCCGGTCATCCCGGGAGATCAACTTCGTATGGAACTTGAGATCACCCGCCATCGCCAGTCCATCTGGGGGGTCAAAGGAAAAGCTTTGGTCGATGGGAAAGTAGTTGCTGAAGGAGAGCTTTTGGCTATGATAGGAGAAGAGAAATGATTCATCCCACTGCCATCGTCGATCCAAAGGCTGAAATTGCTGAGGGCGTCGAAATCGGTCCTTACTCTGTCATCGAAAGGGATGTCGTCATTGGGGAAGCGACAAAGATTGGCCCCCATGTGGTCATCCGGGAGGGGACTCGAATTGGAAAGCAATGCCACATCTTTCAGTTCTCTTCTATCGGAGAAGCTCCTCAAGCCTTCGCCTACAAAGGAGAAAAGACCTACCTCCTGATCGGCGATCAGAATATCATTCGAGAGTCTGTCACCCTCCACCGAGGCACATTCCCCGGAGGTAAGAAGACCACTATCGGAAATAACAACTACTTTATGGCTTACTCCCACGTGGCCCATGACTGCCAAATCGGAAATCAGGTCGTCATGGCGAATGGAGCCACCTTAGGTGGACACATTCTGATTGAAGATTATGCCATCATCGGTGGAATCGTGGCCGTTCATCAATTCTGCCGAATTGGAGCTCATGCCTTTGTCGGTGGTTTTTCCGGTGTCCTCCAGGACATTCCACCCTACATGTTGGCACAAGGAGATCGTACCAAACTCTACGGGCTCAACAACGTCGGCCTTAAACGCCACCACTTTTCAGAGGAGACATTGAGAGCCCTGAAGAAGTCCTACCGCACGATCTTTCGCTCTGGTTTAACGCTGGAGAAAGCGATTAAACAGTTGAGCGAGGATGACGTCTCTCGGGTGCCAGAGGTTCAGCACTTACTTCAATTTATCCAAGACTCGAAGAGGGGGATCTGCCGATAAGTGGATAAGATTAAGGTGGGCGTGGTCGGTGTCGGTTACTTGGGCCAGGTCCATGCTGAAAAATATGCCAAGATGGAAGAAGTGGAATTGGTCGGGGTCGTCGATATTGATTTGTCCCGGGCCAGAGAAATTGCGAAACGGCACCACACCCAGCCTTTCTTCCGCCACTCTGACCTTTTTGATAAGGTTCAGGCCGTCAGCATCGTCGTTCCCACACCCTCTCACCATTCCATCGCGAAAGATTTCTTCCTGCACGGAATCGATATCCTGTTAGAGAAGCCCATCGCCAAAACTCTTGAGGAGACCGATGAATTGATCGGATTGGCCGAATCGAAGGAGCTCGTCCTTCAGGTGGGTCACCTGGAACGATTCAACGGGGCCCTCGTGGCTACGGAGGGGATGGTTCAAGATCCTATCTTCATCGAATCCCATCGACTGGGGCCCTTTTCAGGAAGGGAAACAGACGTCGATGTGGTGATCGATTTAATGATCCACGATATTGATATCCTTCTCTGCCTGATGAAAGCGGAGATAAGAAAGATTGATGCCACTGGTCTCCCTGTCCTGACTCCCTATGCGGACTTTGCGAATGCTCGAATCGAATTTGAAAACGGATGTGTTGCCAGTTTGACCGCCAGTCGAATCTCCAAGGAAAAGATACGGAGAACTCGCATCTTTCAGCCTGACGGAATCCTCACCATCGACTACCTCACTCAAAAGGCCTTCTTGACCAAGAAGGCGGCCTCTTCAGG
>CAYMJV010000292.1:0-2531 GCA_964390545.1 uncultured Syntrophaceae bacterium | reverse complement strand
GCCCGGCCGATGGTCTTTCCGACCATGGCAGCTGCGATCGGTCCACGGGCCATGCCGACCAGCTTCACAAAGGGTGCGCCCATCGCCAGGCCCTTGAAAATTTGATCCTCAAAGGTGAATCCACCGTTCACCGCCAATGCAGGGACATATTTTTTCTTTCCAGCAAGATATCTTGCATATTGATAGAGAAGCGAATGTAATTCCACAGGGGGCACACCCCATTCGTTCATCATGTGCCAGGGACTCATGCCCGTGCCTCCCCCGGCCCCGTCGACGGTGAGCAGGTCGAGCCTGAACTTCGAGGCGAAGGAGAGGGCCAACGCAAGGTCCGCCGGCCGGTAAGCACCGGTCTTTAGGAAGATGTATTTGGCTCCGGCTTCACGGAGTTGTTCAACCCTGCTCCCAAAAGATTCCTCTGTCACCATGCCCACCCGGGAATGCCGTTCGAATTCCTTGAATGCCCTGCGCTCAAAGGCTTTGATCACATTGGGATCGGTCGGGTCGGGCAAAACGATATAGCCCCGTTCATGGAGCATCTGGGCTTTATTGAGATCCCGGATCTTGACCTCGCCGCCGATATCCTTTGCTCCCTGGCCCCATTTTAGTTCGACCACCTCGACCCCGAGTTTTTCGACGGCGTATTCCTGAGCGCGAAGACGGGTGTCTTCGATATTGGCTTGGACGATGATGGCTCCATATCCGTTTTGCTGGTAATCCTGGTAGAGCTTGACGCGGCGCTTTAGGTCAACGGTGTCGATCACCCGGCCCTGTTTCATGAGGGCCTGCGGATCCATGCCCACCACGTTTTCCCCGATGGTCAGCCCGGTTCCCGAAAGGGCGGAGCCGATGGCCAATCCCTCCCAGTTGTTCTTGGCGATATCGGTCGAGCCGATCCCTGAGATGATCCAGGGATAACGGAAACGAAGCCCTCCCTTTGGACCGATGGTCACTCTGAGATCGACGGCCGGAAAAATCGCCTTATCGCTGTCCGCTTCAATGCCATGGGCACCGACCACGGTACCCATGATATTGAAATGGGAATAATCAACAGGGTAGTTTTTCTCAGCTGCGGTGGTGATGACACCAAAAGGCTGAGGGTAAATCACCTCATGACCACGGTAAGCGGATTTGCCGATCTCGCACATTCCGATGCAGCCGTCCACACACGTGACGCACATGCCTGAAATGGGGACGACCGAACCTTCGGTTCTGTTCTTGGTCAGTGTTGCAGCAGAGGCGTTAATTCTGGACAATGACATCGTGGGATCTCTCCTTTCTCTTCTCAATCTTTTTTGATTTCGCAAGCCACGCAGGGCTCCATGAAGCACATCATATCTTCAAAACCTTCCTTCTTGAGACAGGGCGGGCTCAGGTTGGCGCACCCACCACAGATGGCCTCCTCAGGGGTTGTGTAAGTACATCTAAGTTGGCAGGCGGGACAGACGTAGAGGCAAGCCCCGCACAGTCGGCAGACCTCCGAGTGGAGATCGAATGGAGTGCCGAGGTCCCTTTTCTTTCCTCGGCCGCGAAAGCCGATGGCCTTGGCCATCATCTGTTCTTCGCACACCCGAATGCATCGTCCGCAGAGGATGCAGTCCTCATATTCCTGTTTGAAACGCTGTTGACGGACGTCATAAGCTGAGGCGAGGTCTTGAATCGTTTTCGACTGTGGGCATGAGGCAAGAAGCAGTTCAAGGATCATCTTGCGGGCATTTATAACTCGAGACGATGCTGTTCGGACACGGAGCCCCTCCAGAGTAGGATAGGTGCATGAGGTGACCAATTTCGCTTTGGAACCTTCGCCGATCTCGACCACACAGAGACGGCAGGCTCCATAAGGCGAAAGTCCCTCCATATGGCAAAGGGTGGGAATGGGGAATCCATAGAACCTCGAAGCCTCGAGCAGGGTTGTTCCCTCTTCCACTGAAACCTCTAAGCCATTGATGAAAAGCATGACCATCTTATCGCTCCTCTTTCCAACACGAGTTATATGACATCGATTGCGTTAAACTTACACAGACTTCGGCAGACACCACACTTGATGCATTTTGCAGGATCAATCCTATGGATTTCTTTCTTCGTTCCAGTGATCGCTTCCACTGTGCAATTTCGAAGGCAGACATGGCAGCCTGTGCAGTTTTGGTTAATCGAATAGGTAATGAGTTCCTTACAAACTCCTCCAGGGCATCGCTTGTGCAAGATATGCTCTAAATACTCATTCCGGAAATACCGGAGGGTGGAGAGGACTGGGTTCGGTGCCGTCTGTCCTAAGCCGCATAGCGTTGTGTCTTTGACGGTGGTCGCGAGTTCTTCGAGAAGATCCAGGGACTCCAGGGTTCCTCTTCCCGTGGTGATGTCATCGAGAATTTCATACATTCGTTGAGTTCCCTTTCGACAGGGAAAGCATTTTCCGCAGGACTCTTCCTGCAGAAAATTCATGAAATACTTGGCAATATCGACCATGCAGGTTTTCTCGTCCATCACGATCAGGCCGCCCGATCCCATGATCGATCCAGCTTGTGTCAGGCTTT
>CAYMJV010000291.1:0-2541 GCA_964390545.1 uncultured Syntrophaceae bacterium | reverse complement strand
GGCCGGCGGGCCATGACGGCCCATGTCGATGGTGCTTTCTTTGCTTTCTTTTCAGCCTCACTCAATTCCATATCATCCTGAACGAAGCCTACAAGATCTAAATCATGTGCCAAATGACCGAGGATAGGTTTGAGATCCAGGTACCTGTTACTGATGTGGAAAACCATAACCCCGCTTTCGGAAAGTTTGGCTAGAAAGAGCTTTAAAGCCTCCCTTGTCAAAAGATGTATCGGAATGGCGTCTGAGCTGAAAGCATCCAGAACAATAAGGTCGTACGAATGATCAGTTGCATTCGCCAGTGATAACCGGGCATCTCCAAGGACGACACCTACTTTAGCCGGACAATCCTTCAAGAATGTGAAGTACCGGGTGTCTTTGGCAATCCGTTCCACCGCAGGATCGATTTCATAAAAAGTCCAGTGCTGTCCAGGCTTGGCATAACCTGCGGCTGAACCAGTACCAAGACCGATGATAGCGACTTGGGCATGATCCGGGTTCTTAGGAAAGACGCCGAACACCTGGCCAAGCGGACCGGTCGGATAAAAATAAGTTAAGGGTTCGTGGATCCTCACGGGGTTCAGGCTCTGTGCCCCATGGAGCGTTGTTCCGTGGAAGAGAAGGTGATAGTCTCCGTTGAGGTCATGAACGACCTTATGGATACCAAAAAAGTTGCGTTCCCTATAGAGTATTTGTTCTTGCTCTCCAGTCCAAAGAAAACCAACCAACAGGATCGCCCCCATGCCAAATCCAAAACGCATGGATCGGTACTGGAAGCTGAAGCAGACAACACCTACGATGCATGAGATGAGAATAAAGACAATCAATTCCGGTATTCCCAGGGTATCTCTTCCCTGAACATAATATCTCATCCCTATCTTAGAAATGGCAAATAGAACGAGACTGGCCAGTGGCAGCCCTAGATCGAACCATCGTTTGTACGGGCGCTGATCAGAATCCAGGGATGGCCGGAGTAGGCAGGCGATTGCAATCATGAGTGGATATTCCGCAAAAGAATTGAACACCTGCGGTGCCACCAGAGTATTGAACACCCCACCTAGAACACCTCCAACAGAGATCCAGAGATAATATTCTGTAAGATGGAAGGTCGAGGGACGGCTGTGAGCGATTTCACCATGGCAAACCATTGCGGTTACAAAAAAAACAAGAAGATGAAATGGGATAAAGGGCCATGCCACTATTTTGGTAAAGCCCCAATAGAAGAGAATCCCAAGAGGGATCAAAAGGAAGGGCTGTACCCGTAGCATTAGTTGATGAGGGAAGACAGGCTTTGGAGCGAATACCAAGATAAATGTTATCAGGTAAATAGCTAATGGGATGATCCAGAGGAGGGGGACTTGGGCAATATCGGTGGTGATGTAATTCGTCACACCTAAGAGGAGACTTGAGGGAGCAAAAGCCAATAGGACCCAACGGATTCGTTGCGTTGGCTTAAGCCCGAGGGATGCATCTATTGTCTCAGAATTCAGATGCCTCATCCCGATCCGTGAAGATTTTAATGCCATGATCGCACAGGCTGAGATCATTGCCGCCAGAAGGATGTATGAAACGGACCAACTCTTTGCCTGCAAAGGAAGGGAAAGGTAGGCCTCTATCAGGAGTGGGTAGCCAAGGAGACCAATCAGGCTCCCCAAGTTACTGGCGCTGTACAAGAAGTAGGGATCTTTTGCTGAAGGATGGACCGTGAATGCGAACCACTTCTGAAGTAGAGGGGCAGTGGCTGAGAGAGTGAAGAAAGGTAATCCTACCGAGATTAGAAGCAATAGAAATAGCCAGAGAACCGGATTTGAAGATATTGGCGGAGTCCAGCCCTTTGCCACATCAACAGGCAAAGTTATGAAGACTAACAAAAGGAGGAGCACATGCAGGACCGCTTGCGCGCGTAATCCAAACCATTTGGTTGTGGCATGAGCATAGAAATAGCCTAAAAGTAAAAGGGTCTGATAAAAGACAATGCATGTATTCCAAACTGAAGGTGAACCCCCTAAGAGGGGCAAGATCATTTTGGCAAACATGGGTTCCATCCAAAACAAGAGGACGGCACTCATGAATAAAGAGAAAGCATATAGTAGTAGCAACTTGGGACTCCTATTTACATGTGTAAGTAATTCACTATACTATAAAATCACTTACATCAATAGAATTAAAAGGAAAGACTGAAGATAGAGGGTTGTCAGAATATCTTTATAAGGATGGCAGGGGGATGATGGAGGAGATAGGATCAAATAGGTTGGGTGAGGAAATTCTTCATGAAAACCTAGCCAAAAATATTTGAAATTTCCCTAATAATCCCCTCCCCCTTCGATGCCTGCCTGCCGGTAGGCGGGGGGAGGTCGGTACGACTCGCAACTGGGGACAGGGTGGGGGTGGACAAGAGCATTTGGGTCTTGATTTGATCCCCCCCTTGATGCCCTCCCACGGCGGGGAGCTTCACTTGATAGGGGTGCTTCTTAGTAGATATCCGTTCTCCTCAGACACATATTAGCCTGTCGGTTCAAAAACGAAATTGTTTCTTCCACCTAC
>CAYMJV010000290.1:0-2553 GCA_964390545.1 uncultured Syntrophaceae bacterium | reverse complement strand
GGCCAAACAAACAAGAGCATACTTTCAAAAAGGCTGCAACGAACGTTGCGGAATGAAATGACTGATGCCGAAAAGGCTTTGTGGAGGGTTCTGCGTTCCCGGCAGGTTTCGGGTCTCAAGTTTCGCCGCCAACATCCGTTTGGCGATTACATCGTTGATTTCGTATGTTTGGAGAACAAGCTGATTATTGAGGTAGATGGGGGTCAACATGGAGAGCGTGCAAAAGAGGATGAAACCCGCACGCAGAATCTATTGACAGCCGGGTTTCGTGTTCTGAGGTTCTGGAATAATGAGGTACTGCAGGAGATTGAAGCGGTAAAGGAGCGGATCTGGAGGGCAGTTGAGGAAGAATAGGCCCATCCCCACCCTGACCCTCCCCTTGAAGGGGAGGGATTTGGGGTACGGGATCCTCCCCTTGAAGGGGAGGGAGTATGATCCCCCACGTGATCCACCGCTTGAAGAGGACGGAGTGTGATCCCCATTCGCTCGGTAAGTTAGCGCCTATGCCCGCACGAGGAGAGAGAAGATAATTTTTGGCAGTAAGCAGGAGGGAAGAATGGAAAAAGTAAGGCTTGGATTGATCGGTTTAGGGCTAATGGGAACTCCCCACGCCAGAATTTTGAAAAAGGTTTCAGAGTGTGATCTTGTCGCCGCCTCTGACGTTGACGAAAAACAGAAAGCGGTGACAGAGGAACTCGGAATCAAATTCTATCGGCGTTATGAAGAGATGATCGAAAAGGAAAAACTCCAAGGGGTGATCATTGCCACTCCGAACCATCTCCATACACCCATCGGCATTGCCTGCGCCCAGAAGGGCCTGCATCTTTTTGTCGAAAAACCTATTGCTCAGAGCGTCTCTGAAGCAGACCGCCTTATTGAAGCAGCAAAAAAGAACAAGATTCGCATCCTGGTGGGACATCAAAGAAGGTTTAGCAGTCTTGTTGAAAAGGCCCGTGAAATCATCACAGGAGGTGAGCTTGGCAAGCTGGTGGGTGTCACCATCACGTGGGCACTGCTGAAGCCAGGGCCTTATTTTGAGGGACCCCTGTCCTGGAGAAAGGAAAAGGGGGGAGGGCCGATCCTGATCAATCTGATCCATGAGATCGATAACCTCAGATATATCTGCGGTGAGATCGAAGAAGTCTACGCCCTGGTGAGTAACAAGGTCAGGAATTTCCCTGTGGAGGATACGGCCAGCATCACCTTGCGATTCAAGAACGGAGCACTGGGAACTATTTTTCTATCCGATTGCACGCCTTCCTTGACGTCCTGGGAAGGGACGACCGGAGAAAACCCGTTGCTGTACCACGATTTCGGGAACTGCTATAACTTCTTCGGGACAGAGGGCTCGTTGTTGTTCCCTCAAATGAAGAGACTCTACTACTCCGACCCCGCGAAAGTAGGATGGAATTATCCCGTCACTGAGCATGGATACAAAATGGTCCGGGAAGATCCTTACATAAGGGAGTTCAGTCACTTTTGCAGAGTCGTTTCAGGGAAAGAAGACCCAAGGACCTCAGGGGAAGACGGTAGAAGAACGCTGGAGGTGACCCTGGCCATTCAAAGATCCGGAGAAACAGGCCAACCCATCCGGTTGTAACCTATTTATAGGGGGCTTGCTCTATGCCCTGTGCGCTATGCGCTACCTGTCCTCCGTAGTCCCGCAAGGCGGGACGTAGGACGGATGCGATTCTCTGAGCAAATCGAGAGGAGGTTTTGCAATGAAAGCCATCGTGAAAACCAGTCAGGAAGCAGGGGTCTTCGAGGTGAAGGAGGTTCCTAAACCGAAACCGGGCCGGGGGGAAGTATTAGTCCAGGTCAAGGCGGCGAGTCTCTGCTACACCGATGTTGCCATTTTGAACAACAAATATAAGGGACGAAGGCCTGTCCCTATCCCCATCGTTATGGGTCACGAAGGGACGGGTGTTGTTTCAGCGTTGGGTGAGGGTGTCGATAATGTTTCCGTGGGGGATAGAGTTGGGCTGGAAGTGGTCTACGGATGCGGCTCCTGTATCAATTGCCTCAACGGGAACAGTAATATGTGTACGAACTGGAGACATATTGGTATTACCTATGATGGAATCTTTGCCGAATATGTCGTTGTTCCGGCCCGTGCCGCTCACAGGCTCCCGGATAATGTTTCCTTTGTTGATGCGGCCTGCCTCGAGCCCATCAGTTTGACCGTTCGAACCCTGGAGCAGGTGAAGCCGATGCTTGGCGATACGGTGGCGATCTTCGGGCCGGGGGCAATCGGTCTCTTCCATCTCCAGGCATTCAAGTCTGCTGGGGCTGGCCAGGTGATGATGATCGGCATCGATCAGGATGCAAAACGGTTCGAGGTGGCCAAAGCATTAGGAGCCGATTACATTATTAACTCCAGCAAGGAGGATGCGGTTAAACGGGTTCGGGAGTTGACCGAAGGCCTCGGAGCTGATATCGTCGTCGAAACGGCCAGCTCACCTGCTGTCGTGCCCTTGGCACTCGACGCCGCTGCGGCAAAGGGACGTGTCTCCTTTTTCGGCCTTTACCCCGAAGCGACGATTAGTCCCCTCA
>CAYMJV010000289.1:0-2565 GCA_964390545.1 uncultured Syntrophaceae bacterium | reverse complement strand
TTCTCCAACCTTCCGACAAAGACTTTATATTCGGGATGCTGACCCGCGGCTTCCTGTCCGGAGATCAGGAGGTTGTTCACAAAAACTGGGAAGAAGGTGGTGGCGAAGTAGGCCACTCCCTTTGGAACGGCCTCTGAAATCTTGCAGGTCGTCTCCACCTCACCCCTTGGAGAGATGACCTTCACCCTATCTCCTGAATTGAGTCCTGCCTTCAGGGCATCCTCCGGATGAACTTCAAGACAGGAATCAGGAAAGACCTTTGCCAGTCCCTTGGCTCGCTTGGTGGTCGTCCCGATCCCGTAATGGAAGTGAAAGCCCCTGGGGATAATCCAAAGAGGATACCGGTCGTCCGGTTGCTCCATCAGCCCCTTGTATTCGACGGCCGAGAATCTTTCTCTCTTTCCATTTGGGGAGGACCACTGGATGCCACCTTTTTCAAGATCGGGATAAAGAATTCCTGAATAGGGGGGCACTACGGAGGCAATCTCCTCCATGATCTTGGCTGGATTCTCATACGCCATGGGATAACCCATCTTCGTCGAGAGATCGCAGAGAATCTTCCAATCAACCCTTGAATCGCCCACCGGGGGGATGGCTTTCCTTACTCTCTGAACCCTTCTCTCCATATTGGTGAAGGTGCCGTCCTTCTCAGCAAAGCTCGCCCCTGGCAGAATCACCTGGGCGTAACTGCCGATGTGGGTCATGAAGAGATCCTGGACAACCAGGAACTCCAGTTGATGGAGCCCATTCTTAAGCCGCTCTATATTGGGAAGGGTGATGAAGGGATCTTCACCAAAGATGTAGAGAGCTTTGATCTTCCCCTCCAGGGTCTTATCAAACATCTCAGAATAGGTAAACCCAGGTTGACTAGAGACCTCCCTCTTCCAGACCCCCTCGAACTTTCTCCGTGCCTTTTCATCGTCCACCCTCTGGTAACCGGGAAGGAATTCAGAAAGGCAACCCATATCGCAGGCCCCCTGGGCATTATTTTGCGTCAGCAAGGGGTAGACTCCTCCGCCTGCGGCTTCTGTCTCTCCGGTCAACAAGGCAAGGTTACAAAGGGCTTTTACGATCTCGGTTCCATGAAGATGCTGAGTGACTCCGGAACCAAAGACGATCGCCCTCTTTTGAGCTGAAAGGTAAAGTCTGGATGCAGCCTCCAATTCTTCCGGAGAGATTCCAGCAGCGCTTTTGACAAATTCTGGTATAAATCGTTCCAAGGAAGACCGGAATGTCTCAAAACCTTCTATCTTCGACTGGGCACCCTTGGCAATCAGAAGTCGGATGAGGCCATTGATCCAGGCGACATCCGTCCCGGGAAGGGGTCTCAGCCAGAGATCGGCCCATTGCTCCCATTGATTCTTTCGGGGGTCCACCAGGATGATTTTGGCATTGTTCTTACGAAAGGCCTCTCTCATCTTATTGCTGAAGATGAGGTTGTCGTCATACGCATCTGCTCCCACGATCAAGATGAGATCAGCCTTAACGATATCTTCCATGGAATGGGTCATTCCAACCTGTCCGATCGAGGCCATCATTCCATAGAGGGAAGAACCATTGGACAAGCGGGCTCCATTGTCAATATGATTCGTCCCGATGCAGGCCCTCATCCATTTTTGGAAGAGGAAGTTCTCCTCATTGGTTGCCCTGGAGGAAGAGATGCCTCCGATGCTCTGGGGACCATACTTTCCCTTGATCTCCTGAAGTTTGGTGGCCACCAGATCCAGAGCCTCTTCCCACGAGACCTCAACGAAGGTTCCCGATTTCTTCACCAGAGGTTTTGAAAGCCTGTCAGGATGATGGATGAAATCGTAACCGAACCTTCCCTTTACGCAGAGGCTTCCCTGATTGACGCCTGCCTCGTTCTTGGTGGTTACTTTAACCACCTTTTTCTTCGCAACGGAATTAAGTTCCAGCTGACAGCCGCAACCACAGAAGCCGCAGGTCGTCTGGATCCGATCCAGTTGCCAAGTCCTTCCCTTGATGGGGCTGAGATTCTCCGTTAAGGCACCCACCGGACAGACATGGAGACATTCTCCGCAGGAGATGCAGTTCTCTTTTCGGGCGGCTTTCACAAAAGAAAGAAACCCATGCTCTGCGACCTGGAGCACATCAGCTCCGGGAATGTCGATGCAGGACTGGATACAACGAAGGCACATGATACATCGGTCAAACCATTGCCGGATCAGAGGCGTTCCATATTCGACACGGGGGAGCTCCCTTCTCTCTGGGGGAAACTCATTCTTCTCGATTCCAAATTCATTCGTCCGGTTTTGAAGCTGACACTCTCCTCCCGCATCACAGACCGGACAATCCAGGGGATGGTTGACCAGGAGGAGTTTGAGAGCCTCAAGCCTCATCCTCTCCACACGGTCAGTTCGTGTACGGACCACCATCCCATCCACCACAGGCGTGGCACAGGAGGCCATGGGCATATCGGCTCCCTCCACATCGACCAGACAAATCCGGCAGGATTTGATGAGGCTCAATTTGGCATGGTAGCAGAGGGTGGGAATGTAGACCCCATTTTCTTTGGCCACCTCAAAGATGGTTTGATCCAGCCTT
>CAYMJV010000288.1:0-2567 GCA_964390545.1 uncultured Syntrophaceae bacterium | reverse complement strand
ATCCCGTGGATATTCTGTGCAACAACGATCTGTGACATCTTCACCCCTCCTTTGTTAAAAAGATATCTTTCATCTAATGAAATTTCAATAGAAAAAATCAACCCTTCGACTCCCAGGCCTGAAGGCCTGGGCTTGCCTTCGACCCGAGCTCACGCCGAGGGTGCGCCGTCGAAGTATCAATATGAAAAAACTCACATCGTTTTCTAATGTCAGTTCCGGGGAAAAATATTTGATCAGAATGATTCTTGCTCTCTTTTCATTCATCTCGTTATAACCTTTAGTTATTTAAACATAACAACAAATGAATTGACATGAGTATCATTTAAAAAGATAATCTAAAACGATTGGATCATGGGAAAAAGGAGGACTTTATGGATCTTCGAGATTTTATAAAAAAGTGCGAGGAAGAAGGAGAATTAAAGAGGATTAAGGCCGAGGTGGATTGGAATCTCGAGATGTCTCACATTGCAAAACTGAATGAAGAACGCGGGGGACCTGCTCTCCTTTTTGAAAAAGTCAAGGGCTACCCGAGTCCAGTGATCTCCAGTGTCTGTACGACCACATCCAGGTTGGCCTTTATCATGGACATGCCCAAACATACGAGTTTGGTTGAACTCATGAGGGAGTGGGTGAAGAGGACAGCCAGTAAGAAACCCCCAAAATTCGTAGCAAGCGGACCCTGTAAAGAGAATATACTTAAAGGGGATCAGATCAATCTTCTCAAGTTCCCGGTTCCCAAGGTTTTTCCGAAGGATGGTGGACGTTTTTTTGGTACCACGGCCTATACCATCTCAAAGGACCCTGAGAGCGGTTGGCTCAATCTCGGCGTTTATAGACTTCAGGTCTTGGATGAAAAGACCCTTGGCACACAGTTCATCAAGGGAAAGCATGCCGATATCATGCTCCAGAAATATAAGGCACTCAAGAAACCTATGCCTGTGATCGTAGCCATAGGAGGGGATCCTCTGATGTTCTTGATGGGTGCCGCAAGGTTGCCTGCTTTTGAGTCAGAATATGACTTCGGCGGTGCCATCCGGGGTGAACCGATAGAGGTTGTTAAGGGAGAGACAGTCGACCTCCCTGTCCCAGCGACCGCCGAGATCGTCGTGGAGGGAGAGGTAGATTCTGAAGCGACGAAACCTGAGGGCCCATTCGGAGAATACACGGGCTATTATTCAGGGGTTGGGTCGACGCCAAGAAATTTTATCAAGATTAATTGTATCACCCATCGGAATAATCCCATATTCTGGTTTACAACCGTGGGAAGGGCAGTGACAGATACACATATGACCATGGCTTTAACCTATGGTGCAACACTCTGGCAGGAACTTGAAGCAATGAGGATACCGGGGATCAAGGCCGTATACTGTCCACCAGAAGGTGCAGGAAGGTTCGTCGCGATCATCTCCGTAAAACAGATGTATCCTGGTCATGCCAATCAGGTAGGGACCGCAGCCATCTCCACCGAGATGGGTGCTTATGGTTTGAAGACTGTGATCGTTGTGGATGAGGATATTGACCCTTGGGATTTGCCTCGTGTTCTTTGGGCACTCAGCTTCAGGTTCCAACCGAAAAGGGCTCAAATCATCGACCGGGGAAGATCTACGCCATTAGATCCTTCTCTTCCCATCGATCAAAGGGATATCACCTCCAGAATCATTATGGATGCTACGATACCTTTTGAGTGGAAGGAAAAACCGATTCCGATCGAACTTGATCCAGAAATGGTCAAGAAGATCAGATCGAAGTGGTCAGAACTCGGCCTGTAAGGCAAAGTATGATGATCAGTTATCTGCAAAAGAGGGGGCCAGAGCTGGGATTGATGTCGGCCAGCCTGAACGTGAGTTGATGATAGGGAGAATGTATGGTTGAACGTGCAATCATCATAGGGAGGCAGATATGAGACCGGTACGGTATGACGAGAACGAAATAGAGAAGTATGTTCGTGATAGATATTGGGACTATTCCATCCTGCCTGACTACTGGGAAGCGAACGCCAAAAATTGGCCTGATAAAGAGGCCTTGGTAGATTCAACAGGGTGTCGGTTAACCTGGGCCGAGGCCAATCGAAGAATTGATCGGATTGCCTTAGCTATGGCGAAAGACCTAAAACTCAAAAGGGATGACAGGTTAATGGTGCAGTTACCTAACTGTGTAGAGCAAGTTCTGGTGCGTCTTGCCTGTGAAAAGGCGGGCATTTTATCTATTCCTGAATTGACTACCTTCCGCCAAGCGGAGCTGAATGAGATTGCCAGCCTTACCCAAGCCGTGGGTATCGTTATCCCCAAAGAATACCGGAAGTTCGACCATTATCAGATGGTAAAAGAGCTTCAGACCGGTTTGCCCAAGCTAAAACATATTATTGTCATGGGCGAAGATGTGCCTAAGGATTGTACCTCACTCAAAGAGATAATGGAGCACCCCTATGAGCAAGAATACGACCTAAGCGAGTTGAAGACTACAAAATTAGATGCCGTGAGGGAGGTTGGTTTTCTGGTGACGACGACCGGCACGACCGGCCTTCCCAAGCTCATTGAGCACCGAATTGCTGCCAGGGAGATCTGGAC
>CAYMJV010000287.1:0-2576 GCA_964390545.1 uncultured Syntrophaceae bacterium | reverse complement strand
TTGAAGAAAGAGGCTCTCCTCCAGACCAAAGACAAATTCTACCAGGAGAAGGCCGACTTCGAGAAAGAGACGGGTGAGAAGCGTCAGGAATTGCAGAACCTGGAGAAAAGGGTTCTTCAAAAAGAGTCTCATCTGGACAAGAAGGTTGAGCTGATTGAAACGAAAGAGAACGAGATCTTGCGCAAGGAGAGGGCCTTAACTCAGCAAGAGAAAAACGTTGTGGAGCAGGAAAAGAAGGTGGCCGCTCTTCTTGAAAAGCAGCGGGCCCAGCTGGAGAACATTGCGAGAATGTCCTCTGAAGAGGCGAAGCGGTTACTGATGGAAGCGATGGAAAATGAAGCGAAACACGAGGCGGCTAAGCAAATTAGGAGGATCGAGGAAGAGGCCAAGGAGCAAGCCGACAAGAAGGCCAAGGAGGTTATCAGTTTAGCCATTCAGCGCTACGCCGGTGAGTATGTGGCTGAAAAGACCGTTTCGGTAGTGAATCTCCCAAATGAGGAGATGAAAGGGCGGATCATCGGCCGTGAAGGCCGAAACATCCGTGCCCTAGAGGCTGCAACAGGGGTGGATCTCATCATCGATGATACTCCGGAAGCAGTCATCCTTTCGGGGTTCAATCCCATCCGTAGAGAGATTGCCCGAATCTCATTGGAACGCCTGGTGAGCGATGGGCGTATCCATCCCGCACGCATTGAAGAAATCGTCCAGAAGGTGGAGCAAGAGGTTGAAACGGCGGCACGGGAAGCGGGAGAACAAGCGATTTTCGATGTGGGTGTCCATGGGATTCATGCCGAATTGATCAAGCTGATCGGCCGTCTCAAATACCGGACGAGTTTTTCTCAGAATGTCTATCAACATTCTTTGGAAGTGGCCTTCCTCTGTGGAATCATGGCCTCCGAACTTGGGGTCAATGTGAAGCAGGCAAAGAGGGCCGGCCTTCTGCATGACATCGGAAAAGCAGTGGATCATGAGGTGGAAGGGCCTCACGGAAAGATTGGAGCGGACTTAGCCAGAAAATATGGGGAGGCCCCTGCGATTGTCCACGCCATCAGCGCCCATCATGAAGAAGAGAAGCCAGACTCCATTCTGGATATCCTGGTTGAAGCCGCAGATGCGCTTTCTGGAGCCAGGCCAGGGGCGAGGAGGGAAATGTTAGAGACCTACGTGAAGCGTCTCGAAGACCTCGAGAAGATTGCTCAGTCCTTCCCCGGTGTAGAAAAATCTTATGCCATTCAAGCCGGACGAGAGATTCGGGTGATCGTCCAGCCGGAACGCATCTCGGATGAGGATTCCGTCATCCTGAGCAGGGATATTGCACGGAAGATTGAGAAAGACCTGACTTACCCCGGCCAGATCAAGGTTACAGTGATCCGGGAGATGCGAGCAGTGGAGACCGCGAAATAAAAATTAAAGTTCAAATTTCAAAATCCAAATGTCAAATCAATGCCAAAGTTCAAATGCCTAAATGCCCAAAATGCCTAAAGTGGGAAGAATTTACTAGTTGACGTAATTTACTTTAGACATTTGATCTTTGAGCTTTATATTTGATTTGGCATTTGAGCCTTGACATTTGACATTTCGCAATTATGAAAATTCTCTTCATCGGTGACATTGTTGGGAAAGCGGGCCGGAAAGCCATTGAAGGGGTTTTAGAGGAGGTGGTGGCCGAGCATGAGGTGGATTTCATCATTGCCAATGGAGAGAATGCCGCAGGCGGGATGGGCCTCACTCCTCCCATTGCATCAGAGATCCTTAGTGAAGGGGTAGATGTGATAACCTCTGGGAATCATATCTGGGCAAAGAAGGAAATCGTTCCTTTTCTTGAGGATGAGAGCCGGCTCTTGAGACCTGCGAACTACCCAGCAGGGGTTCCCGGTCGAGGGGCGGGTATCTTTCGAGCAAGGAATGGGAAAAAGATCGGAGTTCTCAATTTAGAAGGAAGGGTTTTTATGAAACATCTCGATTGTCCTTTCCGCGTCGGAGAAAAGGAGATTGAGAGGTTGAAGCAAGAGACCGACATTCTGGTCATTGATTTCCATGCAGAGGCGACTTCCGAGAAAGTTGCCATGGGCTGGTTTATGAGTGGAAAGGTGAGTGCTGTTTTAGGCACTCATACCCATATTCAGACTTGTGATGAAAAGATTTTGAATGGAGGAACGGCTTACATCACCGATGTGGGAATGACCGGTCCTCTAGACTCTGTCATCGGGATTCGGAAAGACGTTGCCCTGGATCGTCTCCTGACCCAGATTCCATGGAAATTCGATGTGGCCACAGAAGATATCGAGCTCCAAGGCGTCGTCGTAGAGGTTGATGCTAAAACTGGTAGATCGAACCATATCCAAAGAATCAGAGCCCCGCTGAAAGAATCACCTAAATCGCAGGGTCATGAGCGGTTATGAAACGTATGGAAAATGAAAAAACGGTCTATGACCTATTTGTTGAAAGAGGTTTTCTTGAGCAGGTTACCGATGAAGTAAACCTCCGCGAATTACTAAAGAGGAAGATGACTTGTTACATCGGGTTTGATCCAACTGCCTCCAGTTTTCATGTGGGGAGCCTGGTGCCTATCATGT
>CAYMJV010000286.1:0-2579 GCA_964390545.1 uncultured Syntrophaceae bacterium | reverse complement strand
ACAGGCGAGGTTATCGGCTCGCCACAGCGAAGGCACCTCTCAGAGAAACCCTTGCTGCCGCAATGGTGATGGCCTCTGGATGGGATACGTTCTCCCCTTTTCTCGATCCTTTTTGCGGCTCAGGGACCATTCCTATCGAAGCAGCGCTACTCGCCAGAAGGGTCCCGGCGGGTTTTTCGCGGCGGTTTGCATTTATGGACTGGCCAAATTTTGATTCCAGGTCCTGGGATGATTTGCTGGCTCATGCTGGCAAGGCGATCGCATCGGACATCCCTAAAATTTTTGCCTCAGACAGGGATGCGGGGGCAATTCAAGCCGCACAGGCCAACGCCGAGAGGGCAGGTGTGGCAGACTGCATCGAGTTTTCATGCAAGGCTATCTCTGCAATAGACCCTCCTCCTGGTCCAGGATGGGTGGTTACTAACCCGCCCTATGGGGTACGGTTGAAGAAAACGAACGACTTGCGAGACTTGTATGCACAACTTGGGAAAGTCCTCCGTGCCAGATGCCCTGGCTGGCGTGTGACCATACTCTGTGATCGTGTTCAGCTTATTCTTAGTACTGGATTGGAGTTTGATAAGGGAATATCCCTGATGAACGGCGGATTGAAGATAAGGTTGCTGAAGTGCTTCGTTAAATCTTAATTAAGATGGTCTCGTAAAAAGTCTGAAAAGGCTATTTTCTGTCATTCCTGCGGAAGCAGGAATCCAGTCTTTTTGGGTAGTTAGAATTCCTCTGGATTCCCGTTTTCACGGGAATGACGACTTCTTACGGATTCATCAATGAAGGATGAGGTGACATGATTCTCATTTATCCTCCTGTTGTCAAACCGTGTGAACCTCCGGCAGGGATAGCAAAACTCTGTGGCGCCTTGAATTACCACGGAATAAAATACAGGGTTTGGGATGCGAATCTGGAGGGTCTTCTCAGCCTTCTGAACGTTCCACCCGTGTCGTTGGACACCTGGACCTGCCGGGCATTCCGTCATCTTTCAAGACATCTCTCCTCGTTGAACGGTTGGGACGCCTATCAAGATGATGGACGTTATCGCCGGGCAATAAAGGATTTGAACCGGCTTCTCGAGAGGGCAGCACGTTCCAGTCGCGTACGCCTGAGCATGGCGAACTATGAACATGAAGAACGCTCTCCGGCAAGGAGCACAGATCTTGCCAGAGCGGCAGAAAATCCAGAAGATAATCCTTTTTATCCCTATTTTAGAAAACGGCTCACGGAGCTTTTAGAAAGCGAACAACCTTCAATGATTGGATTCTCGCTGAACTATTTAAGTCAGGCCCTGTGTACGTTCGCAATGATCGGTTTTCTTAGAAAGGATTGGCCCGGGATAAAATTGGTTTTGGGCGGAGGGCTCGTGACTTCATGGATGAGAAGACCTCATTGGCGAAATCCCTTTGAGGGCCTAGTAGATCATTTTGTAGCCGGACCAGGAGAAATCCCCTTGCTTTCCCTCGTCAATGGAACGGACTTCATTGGAAATCATCATTACAAGCCCGATTATGATTCTCTCCCCATGAGAGATTATTTTGCCCCCGGGCCAATTCTTCCCTACAGTCCTTCAAGTGGATGTTACTGGAATAGGTGTTCATTTTGTCCGGAAAGGGCCGAGAGAAATCCTTATGTTGCCATTCCTGTTGAGGAGGTGATCCTTGATCTTCTTCACCTGGTTGATAGACAGAAACCGGTTCTCATCCATTTGCTGGACAACGCGATCAGTCCGTCACTGATGAAGGCAATTTCTGAACATCCTCCCGGTGTCCCATGGTATAGCTTTGCCAGGATAACTCGTCATCTTACCGACCCGGATTTCTGTTTGGCCCTGAAACGGTCAGGATGTGTCATGTTAAAACTTGGTCTGGAATCGGGAGACCAGGCCGTGCTCGACGACCTGCAAAAGGGGGTCAATCTTGATGAGGCTTCATCAGCTCTTAAGAACCTGAAGGAAGCGGGGATTGCCACCTATGTCTACCTTCTTTTTGGAACCCCTCCGGAAGGTCTGATAGAAGCACGAAGGACCCTTGAGTTTGTTGTGAGACATCATGAGTGCATTGGTTTCTTGAATCTTGCCATATTCAATATGCCGATCTATGGGCCCGAAGCCCAACGGATGGAAACACAAACTTTTTATGAAGGGGACCTTTCCCTTTATACGAGTTTCGATCATCCGAAAGGGTGGAACAGGCAATTAATCAGGCAATTTCTTGACAAGGAATTCAGAAGACATCCTGCCATTGCATCAATTCTGAGAAGAGATCCTCCCACATTTACTTCTAACCACGCCCCCTTCTTTGTCAGTAATCCCCCCTTTCCCCCCTTTAGAAAAGGGGGGTGTGGGGGGATTTGAAGGTTATTTTCTAAGAAAAAGAAGATGAAAGAAGGATTTTCTGCAAGAAATAATTTATAATGAGATTAGTTTTGGTATTTTCTACGTAATGACCAAAGCCCACTGACCGAAGCTTTCGAGTCCTTTAAGACCAATTGTAGAAACGAATCGGATTTCAAAACAAATCCATGAAGAACATACGTAACTTTAGCATCATTGCACACATTGACCACGGAAAATC
>CAYMJV010000285.1:0-2589 GCA_964390545.1 uncultured Syntrophaceae bacterium | reverse complement strand
TTGCGAAAAGATACCTTGTTCCGGATAACAGGACGATTGGCATCCTCGTTCCTCAACCTCCGAAGGATACAAAGCCTATGCCCTCTGTGCCATCTATCAAGGAGAAGATGATTAGATAGAATTGATACAAACGCATTAGATACCTTGACTGTGTCATTGCGAGCGACCAACGAGAGCGCGGCAATCCGACGAAGTCGTTGCGAGGGCGAAGCCCGTGGCAATCTGACACAAAGTGTCATTCTGAGCCCTTCGCTCACTGTCACTCTGAGCGAAGCCCTGCACCGCATGGTGTACAGGGCGAAGCGAAGAGTCTGATTTCATGGCTCAGGATAAACTCCGCGAAGAATCTCGTTGAGATCCTTCGGGCGTTGCCCTCAGGATGACAGCTTCGCAGTCAGTTCCCTCGCTTTGCTCGGGACAAGGCTTCGTCGTTTCACTCCTCGCAATGACAATTCATATATTGCGCTTGTATTGGTTTCAGATTTGAGATGTTAGATTTCAGATTGAAGAAAGGCCAAATTATGATTCAATCTTCTGGATCTATCAATCCGCAATCCGCAATCCAAAATCCAAAATTCAAACCTCTCCTTCTAATTCTCATATTCTTTCTGACGTGGGTGGGACTGTTAGAAGGAAATCTTTATGCCATGCCTCCGGTTCAGAGGATGGTCCTTCCCAATCACCTTGTCCTTCTGGTCTGCGAGGAGCATTCCCTCCCTTTTGTCACATTCCAGCTACTCATCAATTCAGGTTCCAGGCAAGATCCTTCTGGGCAGGAGGGTCTGGCCAATCTGACAGCCCGAGGGCTTCTTCTGGGGAGTTTGAACCGGTCGGTCAATACCATCAATGAGGAAGTCGATTTCATGGGTGCTTCCCTTAATGCTTCGGTCGGCAAAGACGTTGCCACCCTCAGCCTCCGAATTCTAAAGAAAGATCTGGATAAGGGATTCGACCTCTTCATGGAGGCTCTCAGGCGACCCGCCTTCCCCGAAGAAGAGATTTGGAGGGAGATTGAGAAGACACTGGCTGCCATTCAATCGGGGGAAGATGAACCAGGAGAAGTGGCTCAAAAGGAGTTTCAGAAGGCGCTCTTTCTCAAGAGCCCTTATGGCCACCCCGTAGAAGGAACGAAGGAGGCGGTTGCCCGGCTCAAAAGAGAAGCCGTTTTCCGATTCTATCAAACCTATTATCATCCGAACAATTCCATCCTTGCCGTCGTTGGGGATATTACGGTTGAAGAGATCCGGAAAAAAATTATCCCGCACCTCAGCAACTGGCCGATGGCTGAGATTCCCAAAGTCCCTTTTACGGGTGCTTTTTCAAATGAACGAAAGATGATCAAGATCGATCGGGGGATTACTCAGGCAAACATCGTCCTTGGTCATGCTGGAATAAGCCGGGACAATCCAAACTTCTATCCTTTTACTGTGATGAACTACATTCTCGGAAGCGGAGGTTTTTCCTCCCGGTTGGTGGAGGAGATCCGGATTAAGAGAGGACTGGCCTACTCGGTGACGAGTTATTTTGACGCTGGCAAATACCCGGGTTCTTTTCAGATTGTCCTTCAAACGAAAAATTCGTCTGCCCGCGAAGCCATTTCTATCGCTCTCCAGCAGATGGAACGGATTCGAAAGGATCCTGTTTCAGAAAAAGAACTGGAGGGAGCCCAAAAGTACCTCATCGGAAGTTTTCCCCTGAGACTGGATACCCAGGGAAAACTTGCCAGCTTTATCACTGCGGTTGAATACCATGGTCTGGGATTCGATTACGCTTCAAGATATCCATCTCTCATCCAGTCCGTCACAAAAGAGGATGTCCTCAGGGTGGCTCAAAAATATCTCTTCCCGGAAAAATCCATCCTGGTGGTGGTTGCTAACCTGAAGGAAGCAGGAATGGATTAACCCTCATGCTTGATTGGCTGAAGGAACTGGGATAATATAAAAAAGAAAGGATATTCAAATGATCAATTTGGACGTGAGGACAAAATTGAAACAAGAGGAAGTGATCGAGAGGCTGAAGAAATTTTTCGGAAAAGGTGGCCTGGGGCTGGAGATTGCTGAAGAGGCACCTCAATGTCTCACCTTTGAGGGAGGAGGCGGCCATGTTACGGCCACCGTTTGTCCTGAAGAAGGAAAGACGAGGATCAATCTGGTCTCTCAGGAGTGGGATTCTCAAGTGAAGAAATTTGCATCCAGTCTTCCATAATGGATCGCGCATAGAAGAAGCTCATCAGGGAGGGATATCGATGAATGAGAAAGACCGTCTAAACGCCTTAGAAGTAGCTCTCAACAACGAGATGAGAGAACGCGAATTCTATCTTAAAAATGCCAAAAGATCCAAGAATGCCCTCGGCAAGGCCATGTTCCAGCAGATTGGAGACGATGAACTGGAACACTATGAACGGCTCAAACAGCTCCATCAGAAGTGGACCCAGAAGGAAAAATGGCCTGCTACTGTCCCCCTGAAAGTGAAAGATACAATTGTAAAGGATATCCTGCTTGATTTTCTCAAGAAGGTGGATAAGACAGCGAAATCAGATGCAGACGATCTGCAAGCTGTCCGGACAGCCATCGATTTTGAGGCCAAGGG